>CAWJLI010000053.1:0-25361 GCA_963843095.1 Bryobacterales bacterium | reverse complement strand
CTTACAGCGATGTGAGTATTGACGAAGGTGGGAGGAATAGGAGGTATAATGCAACCACATCCTTCCATTCCTCCTATTCCAAAGTCCAAAATTTAAAAGTATAAAATCAGGAAAAGATATTCAAACATGAACGAGATAGAGTTTAAGCAACGGATGAATCCATGTTCTGGATCGAGCTTCTAGTCGAGTCTAATATTGTCTCATCAAATAAAACTAGAAAGATCTATAAAGAATTCGATGAGGTTGTAGCTATGATCGTCGCCTCCATCAAAACACTGCGATCCCAACTACCCAAAAAGTAATACCGAAAAAGTTGATATTAACAAACAATCCAAAATCCAAAATCCAAAATCCAAAATTAGGTGGTATCATGGCAGCAGCTAAAGATTATTACAAATTACTGGGCGTGCCGCGCGGAGCGACGGAGAAAGAGATCAAAAGCGCTTACCGCAAGCTGGCGAGGAAACATCATCCGGATGTATGATCCGGGGGATAGCGGGGCGGAGGAGCGCTTTAAAGCGATCTCCGAAGCCTATGAAGTGCTATCCGACGCGCAGCAACGCAAGAAATACGACCAGGTATTGGCCACCTCGGCGATACATGGAAACATGCCGGAGAGGCCGGGATGCCTCCGGGTGGGCCGGGTGCCGGTGGAACTCAATGGCGGCAACAACGGGGCGGAGTAAATTTCGAAGACCTGAATATGGGCGGCGATCTCAACGATTTGCTGGGCGGATTGTTCGGCGGCGGTCGCGGGCGGGGCAGCCGCTTTAACCGCGCGCCCACCCCCACACGGGGTGAAGATGCGCAGGCCGAAGTCGAGATCACCCTGGAGGAAGCATTTCATGGCGCCGTGCGCACGCTGTCATTGCTGGTGCATGACGCCTGCCCGAGTTGTGCGGGCAATGGGATAGTGAACAATGCGCCGTGCTCGACCTGCGGCGGCGCCGGGGTAGTGGAACGCCCGAAAACCCTGGAAGTGACCATTCCGAAGGGAGTGCAGGACGGCGGAAAGATACGCTTGAGCGGGCAAGGCAGTCCCGGCGTGTTCGGGGGCCCCGCGGGCGACTTGTATTTGATTGTGCGCCTGCAACCGCACGCGCGCTTCGAGCGAAAAGGCGATGACCTTTCTTTGGAAGTGCCGGTCACTTTTCCGGAAGCGGCGCTTGGCGCGGAAATTGAAGTGCCGACCCTGCACGGGCCGGTGCATGCGCGCGTGCCGGCCGGAACTTCTTCCGGCCAGCGGCTGCGCCTGCGCGGCAAAAGGAATGCCGAAGCTGCGCAGCGCGGAGCACGGCGACCTGTACTTTCGCATTCGCATTATTACACCAACGCAGTTAAGCGAGCGCGAACGCCAGCTCATCGAGGAGCTACGGGGATTGCGGGATGACAACCCAAGGAATTAGTTTTGAGTTCAAAGAAGGGCCAGCATGATGGACGAAATGGATGATCGAAAAGTGCCGCTTTACCTGATCAGCGTAATGGCAAATATGGTGGAAGTGCATCCACAGACGCTGCGGTTGTATGAGCGTCTGGGTTTAGTCAATCCGCAGCGCCGTGGGAATATCCGCATGTATTCGGATACGGATGTGGAACGCATCCGCCAGATTCAACGCCTGAAAGATGACCTGGGGGTCAATCTGGCGGGCATTGAAGTTATATTGAAGTTGTTGGAGCGCATTGAAGAACTGAAATTGGAAAAGCGACCGCATTAGAGAGCAGGCAAAACGCCGTCTGCGGCGCATCAGCCAGGGACTGGTGATAGAGGATTTTGGATTTTAGATTTTGGATTTTGGATTCGCTAAACTTACAGCGATGTGAGTGTAGAGGCAAGTAGGAGAAATGGGGCATTGTAAAAAAACCAAACTCTATAAGGAATTTGATGAGGTAGTCGCTATGATTGTCGCCTCCATCAAAACCTTGCGCTTCCAACTACCCAAAAAGTGATTCAGAAAGCGTTTCAAAAAACATGAATCCAAAATCCAAAATCCAAAATCCAAAATCTTTACGGAGGTATACCATGCCAATGGATTTTAATAAATTACCGAGAAGGCGCAAGAGGTGCTGATGATCGCGCAGGCGCTCATGCAGCGCTACCAGCACGTACAGATGGATACCGACCACCTGCTGCTGGCCATGCTTGAGCAGCCGGACGGAACGGTGCCAAAAGTATTGCAAGAAATGCACATCGACATCATCCGGCTGGCGGAGGTGGTGAAAGCGTCGCTGGAGCGGATGCCAAAGGTGCAGGGGAGCGGAAACGCCGGGCGGCAGGCGCAGGTTTATCCCACGCCGGCCGCGCAGCGCGTGCTGGGCGAGTTGTGCTGGACCATCGCTGAAAGCATGAAAGATGAATATGTCGCGACCGAGCATATTTTACTCGCCATCCTTGAAGAAGGCGCGTCAACCGGAGCGCGCATACTGCGTGAATTTAACGTCTCGCACGAGGCGGTGGAGATGGCGTTGGTGGCCGTGCGCGGCAGCCAACGAGTGACCGACCCCGGCGCGGAGGGACAGTACCAGGCGCTGGAAAAATATAGCCGCGATCTGACGCAGATGGCGCGCGAGGGGAGGTCTTCTACGAACTGGTAGTAGCCAATCGCCTGCTGATGCCGATTGAGTACGTGACCGGCTGGCTTTTTCGCGTCGCGCGCAATCGCATCACGGACCTTTTCCGCAAGAAGAAGCCGGAGGCCTTCAGCGACCGGGCGGCCGAGGGCGAAGACGGCGAGTTGCTGCAGATCGAAGATCTGTTGCCATCGCCCGATGCCGGGCCGGAAGCGCTCTACCTCCGCGGCGTGCTTCGCGATGAGCTGGAATTTGCGCTCGACGAACTGCCCGACGAGCAGCGTGAAGTATTCGTCGCTCACGAACTGGAGGGGCGCAGCTTCAAAGAGCTGTCGGTAGAAAGCGGCGTAAACGTCAACACCCTACTCTCGCGCAAGCGCTACGCGGTGCTTCATCTCCGCGAGCGATTGCAGAGCACTTACGACGAGTTTACGAAGAAGTGAGGAACACAACATGAGAAAGAAGTGGATTTTTTTGGTGGCTCCGCCGGCGCTCGTGATATTCATCGCGATTGGCGGCGAAGTCGTGCAGCATTTGTGGAACTGGTTGCTGCCAACCTTGTTCGGATGGCGGCAAATCACCTTCTGGCAGGCTCTCGGACTGCTGGCTCTCTGCCGGATTCTGTTCGGAGGCTTTGGTGGTGGCGGCTCTCACCGCTCCAAATCCCGGGGGAGAATGGCCGAGCGCTGGGAGCAGATGACGCCCGAGGAGCGCGAGAAGGTCCGCCAGGGTGTGACCTCGCGCTGCGGCGGCTTTGGAGCGCCAACCAGCGAAACCGAGGAGCCGGCCTGATGGTGCCGCGCTGGCGGTTCGCGATGGCAGGTGGCCTGCTTGTGCCCACCAATTGCGCACCGCACCTGGCCGCAAGCAGCAGGGCTTGGAAACTCCTGGAGGAAACTCATGAAAGCGATTGTTTATCACAACTACGGTTCACCCGATGTTCTCAGGTATGAAGAGATCGAAAAACCGGCCGCAGGGGACGATGAAGCCCTGATCAGAGTTCGCGCGGCTTCCGTCAATCCGCTGGACTGGCACTTCATGAGGGGCGAGCCGTACATCGTTCGCATACAGGGCGGCCTGAGCAAACCAAAGGATATACGCCTGGGAGTCGATCTGGCTGGCCAGGTTGAATCGGTGGGCAGGAACGTAACGCAGTTTCAGCCGGGCGATGAGGTATTCGGCACGAGCAAAGGCGCCTTCGCCGAGTATGTGTGCGCTCCCGAAAAAGCGTTGGCGCCGAAACCGGCCAATCTCACGTTCGAGCAGGCGGCGGCCGTCCCCGTTGCAGGGGCATTCACTGCCCTGCAGGGTCTTCGCGACAAAGGAAGGATTCAGCCGGGGCAGAAGGTCCTGATAAACGGTGCGGCGGGAGGGGTAGGTACGTTTGCCGTGCAGATCGCCAAAGCGTTCGGCGCGGACGTGACCGGTGTGTGCAGCACAAGGAATGTGGACATGGTCCGATCGATCGGCGCCGACCATGTCATTGATTACACCCAAGAGGATTTCACCCAGAGCGCGCAGCGATACGATCTCATACTCGATTCCGCTGCGAACCATTCGTTGTCAGCTTGCAGGCGCGTCATGCGCCCCACGGGGAACTACATCATCGTCGGAGGACCCGACCGCGGCCGCTGGATTGGACCTCTGATCCTTCCGCTCAAGGCGCTCTCGTTGTCACCATTTGTGAGCCAGAAGCTGCGGATGTTTCTTGCGAGATCCAACAAAGAGGACCTGGTTGTCTTGAAGGAGCTAATCGAAGCCAAGAAGGTAACGCCGGTCATCGACAGGTCCTATACGTTGAGCGAGGTCCCCGAGGCTATCCGGTATCTCGAAGAAGGACACGCTCGGGGAAAAGTCGTCATAACTTTGGAACATAACCACGAATCCCGGCAGCACGCCACACGGTAGAAGAAGTAAGAAAACGCCCAAATCGCCGGAGTGCTGCCCGGCCCTTTACCCCATCATCCGCACCAAATTCCGCCCGCAAATCAGGCTGGCTTCCAGCTTGTCGCCGGCGGGGCCTCGCCAGTGAGTTTCCAGGCTGAACCAGCCGCGGTAGCCGTCGCGATGGAGGGCCGCGATCTGGCCCGTCCAGTCGATGCTGCCAGTGCCCAGTTCGAGCCACTCCGGGGTGTGTCCGGTGACGCGGCAGTCCTTGGCGTGCAGATGGGCAATGCGAGCGGCGGGGAGCTTGGCGTAACCTTCGGGGAACGGCCTTTCGCCAGCCACCAGGGCGTTGGCAGGGTCCCAGATGAGCTGCAAGTTGGGATGAGGAACTCGGGCCAGCAGGCGCGCCGCTTCCGACGCGGTGCCAATGTTGCAGGCGTGCTCGTTTTCGATGCCGATGATGACGCCCGCGGGCGCGGCCAGCTCGGCGAGGCCGGCCAGCGCCTCCGTGATGCGTTCGAAACAGGCGTCGGGTTGCGCCGTGCGCCAGAAGGAAAATACGCGTACAATGCGCGCGCCGGTGCGGCCAGCGATTTCGAGCGCGCGGCGAGCCAGGCGCGGCTGATCCGCGAACGTGTGTTGGGCGGCGAACATATCCTGCTGGAAGCGCGTATCGACCTCGGGCGCGTCCGGCAGCACGCATTTGAACACGGGGGAAGCGATAGAAACGGCGGTGAGGCCGCAGCCGCGCAGGATTTCGACGGCGCGGTCCACTTCCTGGTCCGTCAAGTCGATGATGTTCTTGCCGGAGACCATGCGCAGCTCGGCGCCCGTCATGCCGAGCGAAGCCATGGCGCGCGCGGCGGTTTCCAGATCCGGCGAGAACTCATCGGTGATGGCGGCTACGGGTGAGCGGGGCATGGAAGTTAAAGTGTCGGGCAAGCTAAAGCATGCCCTACCGACGGCATTGTAGTCAAACCAGCGTGGGGTGCGACAATAGCGGAGATGCCGCGTGTCGCCCCTTCCGTCGAACGAGTGCCGTATTCCGGCATTCGCGAATTGGCGGAGATCGCCATGTCGATGGACGGCGTGGCGCGCCTCTATTTCGGCGAATCGAACCTGCCGACGCCGGATTACATCAAGGACGCGGCCGAACGCGCGATCCGCGAGGGCCACACATTCTACACCGAAAACGCCGGATTGCCTTCGCTGCGGCGCGCGATCGCGGAATCGTACCGCAAGCTGCACCAGGTGGAGATCGACCCGGCGGGCGAAATCGTGGTGACGGCTTCCGGGGTGCAGGCGCTGAACGTGGCGATCCGGTCGACGCTCGATCCGGGGGATGAGGCGCTGGTGCTGACGCCGGCCTGGCCCAACGGCTCCTCGATTGTCGCCCTGTCGAACGCCGTGGCGCGGCAGATCCCGCACCCATTATGCGGCAACCGGTACGCGATCGATTTCGACGCGCTCGAAGCGGCAGTGACCGGGCGTACGCGGCTGCTGGTCTACATCTCCCCCTCGAACCCGCTGGGCTGGGTCGCGACCGAAGCCGACCAGGAGCGGCTGCTCGATTTCGCGCGCCGCCACGAATTGTGGCTGCTGGCCGACGAAGTTTACGACCGGCTGAACTACCTGGGCGCGCGCCTGGGCGAGCCGGCGCCATCGATCCTGCGGCTGGCTTCGCGCGACGACGCTGTGATCGTGGTGCAATCGTTTTCCAAGGCGTATCGGATGACAGGATGGCGGCTGGGTTACCTGATCGCGCGCAGGGACCTGGCGGAGAAGGCGGCGCAGATGAACGAATTCATCGTTTCGCACGCTGCCAGCTTCACGCAGAAAGCCGGGGAGGCCGCGCTGGCGGAAGGCGAGGAGGAACTGGTTCGCATGCTGGAGGGCCTGCGGGCGAACCGGGACCTGTGTCTGGATGCTCTGCGCGGCATGCCGGGAGTGACGGTTCCCGAGCCCGATGGCGCGTTCTACCTGTTTCCGCGGATTGCGGGAGTTGCCGATTCCTTTGCGTTTTGCCGGCGTCTGCTCGAAGAGACCCGGGTGGGGCTGGCGCCCGGGGTGGCATTCGGCGCCGGCGGGGAGGGCTCGGTGCGCATCTGCTACGCGGCGGAGCGGCGAATCCTCGAACCGGCCATGGAGCGTTTGAGAAGATTCTTGCAACAGGGTCAACGATTCGGCATGATAGCTTGAGGAGAAAACGATGCTAAGTGGTTTCAAAAAGTTCGTGATGCGGGGCAACGTAATCGACCTGGCGGTAGCCGTGGTGATGGGCGGCGCTTTTGGAGCGGTGGTGACAGCGCTGGTGAAGGACCTCCTCACTCCGATCATCGCGGCCGTGGTGGGCAAGCCGGACTTTTCCCAGATTGTCTTCACCGTCCATGGCAGCAAGTTTCCCATCGGGGACTTTATCAACGCGGCGGTGGGCTTCCTGCTGATCGCGCTGGCGATCTACGTCTTCGTGATCGTGCCGATGAATGCGCTGACGGCCCGCCTGAAGCGCGGCGAAGTGCCGCCCGACCCGACCACCAAGAAATGCCCCGAATGCCTGAGCGAGGTTCCCATCGCCGCCAAGCGGTGCGCCTTCTGCACCAGCACGCTGCCGTAGTAAGGCGGCTGACAGGTGAGAACGCCGGCGAAAACGCCAGCCCACTGCCGATGACCCACCACGCTAGCGAATTCCACGCCCGACGCCGACGGCTGGCCGGCGTCCTGGCCGAGCGCGGAGCCGATGCTCTGTTGGTTTGGGCGGCGCCGAACGTGCGCTATCTCTCCGGCTTCACCGGTGACAACGCCGCCCTGCTGGTGCTCCCCGGCAAGGCGGTTCTCTTTACCGATCCGCGCTACGCCATCCAGGCCGCGCAGCAGGTTTCCTGCCGGGTGAAGATCTGCAAAGGCCCGCTCGTGGATGGTGTGGCCGCCGCGTTGCGCAAGCTGGGCGCCATGCGCATCGGCTACGATCCCGGCCGCATGACCTGCGCCGTGTTCCAGTCGCTTCAATCGCACTTGCCGATGAAAGCTTCGCTCGATCCGCTCCCCGGCGTGGTGGAAGAGCTGCGCATGATCAAGTCGCCGGCCGAGATCGAGCTGATCCGCCGCTCGGTCGAACTCAACTCGCGCGCTTTCGAGCTCGCCGTGCGCCGCGTGCGCCCCGGCATGACCGAGCGCGAACTGGCGGCGGAGATCGAGTACCGTATGCGGCGTCTCGGCGCCGAAAAACCGAGCTTTGAGACCATCGTCGCCAGCGGCCGCCGTTCCGCCCTTCCCCACGCCCAGCCCACGGCCGCCCCGCTGCGGCACGGCGCTCTGGTGGTGGTGGATATGGGCGCGTTTTGCGATGGCTACGCGAGCGACATGACGCGCATGTTGTTTCTGGGCACGCCTGGCGCCCGCGTCAAGCGCGTCTACCGCGCCGTGCTCGAAGCGCAACTGGCCGGCATCGATCGAGTGCGCGCCGGTGTGGCCGCCTTCCAGGTGGATGCCGCCGCCCGCCGCGTGCTCCGCACCTACGGCTATGACCGCGCCTTCGTGCATTCCACCGGCCACGGCCTGGGCCTGGAAATCCACGAACCCCCGCGCCTGGGAAAGCGCGACAAGACCATCCTCCAGCCCGGCATGGCCATCACCGTCGAGCCCGGCGTCTACTTGGAGGACTTCGGCGGCATCCGCATTGAAGACACGGTAGAAGTGACCGAGACTGGCTGCAAGATTTTCACGCCAACGCCAAAAGAGCTACGCGTGATTTGAGCCCTGTGGGGCAGGTTGAAAGAACCTGCGCACCGATTGTTCAATCGGTGCAGCCGGGCGCAAGCCCGGCCCGAGGCGGTGGCTATCGGCCCCGCTTTCGCGTCCCGTCCTGCATGTTGAAATCCTCGTACGTCCACCAACGCTTCTCCCGGATACCAGCAGTCTCTACAAGGACCTTGTCCATGGCCTGCTGAAGCGCTGCAACACGCGCCCGCGTATCGATCTTCCTGAAGAATCTGCGGACGGCGGGCGCATGGGGTTCGATGAAGCAAAGGTATCCGTCAGGGTACTCCTGATAATGACCGCAGCCTATCCAGAGGCGAAAATGCTCGTTTGCTACCGGTACAACCCAGCCCCAGTCCTCCGCGAACGGTTCGCCGGTGTCAAAGCCCTCGGGGCGCAAAGCATCCCGAAGAAACTCGGCTAGCCGTTTTCCCCAGAGGCCAAGATTGATCTGCGCCTCTTCATGGTCGTAGGCGGGGAACCGGTCGGAACGAAACTCAACGTGCGTTTGCACGCCTCTTCACCCCACTTCGTAGTGCTCCAGTATCTCCTGCCACCTGCCCTGCGCTTTCAGCAGCAGCTCCACCACTTCGCGGACGGCGCCTTCGCCGCCTGGGGCTTGCGTCACGTGATGAGCGGCGCGCTTCACTTCTTCGCGCGCGTTGGCGGTGGCGATGGCCAGGCCCACGCGGCGCATGATGACGATGTCGGTGAAATCGTCGCCGATGTAAGCCACCTGGCTTGCATCGATTTTGGCGTCGGCCAGAATCTCCAGCAAGATCGGGATCTTCTCGATGTGGCCCTGGTAGACGTAGGACATCTTGCACTGGCGCGCGCGCTCTTCGGTGGCCGGCGACAGCCGACCGCTAATCACGCCGGTCTTGATGCCCTTCCAGCTCAGCCACTGGAGCCCGATTCCATCCTGCGAATCGAACCCCTTGGTTTCGACCATCTTCCCTTCGGGGTTGGGCACGTTGTAGAGCCTGCCGTTGGTCAGGACGCCATCCACGTCCATCAGCAGCAACTGGATTTTGCCGGCCAGCGCCAGCAGGTTGTCGGGGTTAGAGCTTGTCATGAAACCACGCTTCGTGGGGCAGCTTGGTAAGCTGCGGTCCGATTGCCAATCGGACCACGCGGCGATTGGCAATCGCCGCGCAGGATGACATCCTGCCCCACAAGAAAGCTAGACATTATACGTGCCGGCCGAAACCGATCCGCCCTTGCCGGTCCAGTTGGTGTGGAAGAATTGCCCGCGCGGGCGGTCTACGCGCTCGTAGGTGTGCGCGCCGAAATAATCGCGCAGCGCCTGCAGGAGGTTGGCTGGCAGCCGCCCGCTGCGGTAACCGTCGTAGAAGGATAGCGCCGTGGTGAAGGCCGGCACCGGCACGCCGGCCGCCACCGCTTGCATTACCACGCGCCGCCATGAGGCCTGGCACCGCTCGATCACGCCGTGGAAGTAGTCGTCCAGCAGCAGGTTGACCAGCTTCGGATTGCGGTCGAAGGCTTCCTTGATCTTACCCAGAAACGCCGAGCGGATGATGCATCCGGCGCGCCACACCAGCGCAATGCCGCCATAGTTCAAATCCCACTTGTACTGCTTGGCGGCTTCCGCCAGCAGCATGAAGCCCTGCGCGTAGCTAACCAGCTTGGAGGCCAGCAGCGCCTGTCGCACGTCCTCGATGAACGCCTTCTTGTCGCCGCTGAACTGGAACGGCGGCCCGCTCAGGATCTTCGACGCCGCCACGCGATCCGCCTTCATCGCGCTCAGGCAGCGCGCAAACACCGCCTCGCCGATCAGCGTCACCGGAACGCCCAGATCGAGCGAGCTGTCGCTGGTCCACTTCCCGGTGCCCTTTTGCCCGGCGGTGTCGAGGATCTTGTCGACCACGTAATCCCCGGCTTCGTCCTTGTAGCCCAGCACGTCGCGGGTGATTTCGATCAGGTAGCTATCCAGCTCGCCCTTGTTCCATTCGGTGAATACCGCGTGCATCTCTTCGTTGCTCATGCCCAGACCCTGTTTCATGATCTGGTAGGCTTCACAGATGAGCTGCATGTCGCCGTATTCGATGCCGTTGTGGACCATTTTGACGAAATGGCCGGCGCCGTCGCTGCCCATCCAGTCGCAGCAAGGCGCGCCGTCCGGCGTCCTGGCGCAGATGGCCTGGAAAATGTCCTTCACCAGGGGCCACGCTTTCGGGCTGCCGCCGGGCATCATCGAAGGGCCGAAACGCGCGCCTTCCTCGCCGCCCGAAACGCCCGTGCCGACGAACAACATACCTTTGCTCTCCAGGTAGGCGGTGCGGCGGATGGTGTCGGGGAAATGCGAGTTGCCGCCGTCGATGATCAGGTCTCCGGGCTCCAGATAGGGCAGCAGGGCTTCGATGAAGTCGTCCACCGGCTTGCCCGCCTTCACCATCAGCATGATCTTGCGCGGCCGCTTCAGCAGGCCCGCCACTTCCTCGATCGACTTGGCGCCAATGATGGTCTGGCGCCCTTTGGCCGCTTCGTTCAGAAACTCATCGACCTTGGATACCGTGCGGTTGTACGCCACCACGGTGTAGCCATGATCGTTCATGTTCATAATCAGGTTCTGGCCCATCACGGCCAGACCGATGAGCGCAATATCGCCGGTTGGTTGCATAGAATTCGACTCGCCAAGAGAGGTTTAACTCAGGTGAATCCTTTGTATAACACGCGGCGACGCTGGCGTGGGACAGTAACGCTAAAGCAATGCTAAAGCGATGCTATAGCCAGGCTAAAGCGTAGCCCGCTCCGGTCTTCCTATACAGAGTCTCCCCAGGTCCGCCGATTAATGCATACGAGCAAGGTTGGTAACCCATGGCATTGGTAAGCATCAAGCGGCTCCTGGCGAAGTCGGAAGAGGACGCCGCTTATCGCAGAGTGATCTCCATGCTGCTGGAAGGAGTTTCCACCCACGCGCTGCCTCTCGATCGCGAGGCTTGCCGGGATTTCCGCAGACGGATCGGCGAGATTCGTCAGAGCATGGCCGTGGAGACCGCCGTCGAAACCTTGTTGGGGAACGCGGGAGCGGCGGTGCAGGTGATCGGGGATTACGCGCGGGAGACATCCCGCATGGTGAAGGCTCAGGGCGCCGAGATGCAGGACATGATTACCATGCTCGCCCGCACGGTGGTCGATATCGGAGGGGTTAGCGGGAGGGCAGTAGCGCGCCTGCAGAAGATCGGCGACGAACTCGAGCACGCCGCCGCGGTGGAGGACGTTTTCACCCTCAAGGCGCGATTGCAGGATTGTCTGAGCGCCATTCGGGAGGCAGCTAAGCAACAAAAGGCCGAGTCGGACCACATGGTCCGGGCGCTGCGTCAGGAAATATCCTGCAAGCAGGGCCTCGACCCGATTACCGAACTGCCCAGTGAGATCGCCGCTCAGGGGCAGTTTCTGTCGGCTCTCCGCACCGGCGAACAGAAGCACGTCGCCGTGTTCGTGCTGGGTTCGGCCCGCCATATCAACCTGCGCTTCGGCCGCGCGGCCGGCGATGATGTAGTTCGCGCCCTCAAGAAATACCTCGCCGGGCAGTTGGAGTCCGGCGACCGCATGTTCCGCTGGTCCGGCCCGGCCATAGTCGCCTTGTTGGCCAGCACGGAACCGTTCGAGCGAGTCCGCGCCCGATTGAAACGCTTCCTGGATAAGCCCATCGAACGGACCTTCGACGTCAACGGCCGCTCGGTGCTGATTCCACTTACTGTCGCCTGGTCCGTTTTCGCGTTGTCCCCGCCTTTGGCGGACATTCACCGTCAGATTCACGATTTCATCGCCGGCCAGGGCTACCGGGATGAAGACCCCATCCCTGCCTGACTGACGGGTTTGCTGTGCTCCTTGGCTATCCGTAGGGGCCGGCCATGGCGGCCGAGGTAGTGGGCTACAGCCCACTACCCCGAGCCCGGTTTCCCTATACAGGTTCCTCGCGAACCCGCCGATAGACTGATGCGAGCGAGGTTCTTGGCAGATGGCATTGTTGGGCGTCAAACGGTTCCTGACGCAGTTGGAGGAGGAAGCCGCCTACCGGCGGGTGATCTCCATGCTGCTGGAGGGAGTTGCCACCCACGCTCTGGACCTCGATCGCGACGCTTGCCGGACCTTCCGCGAACGGATCGCCGAGATTCGCCAGACCCTGGCCTCGGACACCACCGTCGAAGCCCTGCTGGCGAACGCGGGCACGGCTGTGCAGGCGATCGGGAATTACGCACGAGAGACGGACCGCCTGCTGCAAACCCAGAGCGTCGAGACGCAAAACGTGATCGCCACGCTTGCCCGTAAGTCAGCCGATGTCGAAAGCGTTGGCGGCCTGGCGTCGCCGTTGCAGAATACCGGCAACCGCCTGGAACGCTCCGCCGCGGCGGAGGATGCCTCTACCCGCAAGGCGCGCCCGCAGGAGCGTTCGGGCGATATCCAGGAGGATGCCAAACGCCAAAAGGCCGAGCCGGGCCAGGCGGCTCAGGCGCTGTACCCGGAAGTCTCGCGCAAGCCGGAACCCTTGCGCAGCCAGGGTATCGACCCAGTTACGGAATTGCCCTGCGAGTCTGTCGCCCATGCGCAGTTCCTGTCCGCGATCCGCTCCGGCGAACAGAAGCACGTCGCCGTGTTCGTGCTGGGTTCGGCCCAGCGCATCAACCTGCGTTTCGGCCGTGCGGCCGGCGATGAAGTTATTCGGGAACTCAAGCGGTATCTCGCCGGCCAGTTGGATTCCGGCGACCGTATGTTCCGCTGGCCGGGCCCGGCCATCGTCGCCTTGTTAGCCAGGGCAGAACCGTTCGAGCGAGTCCGCGCCCGGTTGAAACGCTTCCTGGAGAAACCCATCGAACGGACCTTCGACATCAATGGCCGCTCCGTCCTGATTCCCCTTTCCATCGCGTGGTCCGTTTTCGCGTTGTCCCTGCCGTTGGCGGTTCCGAACCGCCAGATTCACGATTTCATCGCCGGCCAGGGCTACCGGGACGAAGACCCTATCTCCGCCTGATTCACGGCTGATGGGCAAGCTCCCGACGGTCCCCGACCCGTCAATTGTGCGGGTCCCGGCCGGCTCCCACCCGGCGAATCTATACAGGGTTGTCCCGCTTCCGCCGATCAATCATGCCAGCGAGCTGTGGAATGGCATTAGTTAGCATCAGACCGTTTCTGGCGCGGCCGGAGGAGGAGTCTCCCTGCCAGTCGGACGGGGAAGCGGCCTGCCGGAAGGTCATCGCGATCCTGCTGGAGGGTATTGCCACCTACGCTCTGGACGTCGATCGCGACGCCCGGCAGAGGTTCCGCCAGCGGATCGGCACAATTCGCCAGAGCATGGACTCGGACGCCCCCGTCGAGACCTTGATGGAGAACGCGGAGACGGCGGTGCAGGTGATTGGGGATTACGCGCGCCAGACTACCAGCCACATACAGAACCAGAGCGTCGAGATGCAAGGCATGATTGCCGTACTTGCCCACACGGTAGCCGATATCGGAGGGGTTGGCGGACGGGCGGTGGCGCGGCTGCGGAAAATGGGCGACGACCTGGAACGGGTAGCCGCGGCAGTGGGCGTTCCCATCATCAAGGCGCGTCTGAGGGAGTGTCTGGGCGATGTCCGCACGGAAGCCAAACAACAGGAGGCCGAGGCGGACCGGATGGCGAAGGCGCTGCGCCGGGAAATCTCCCGTAAGCAGGAAGCCTGGCGCAACCTCGGTCTCGACCCGGTCACCGAGCTGCCCTGCGAGCTGGTCGCCCAGACGCAGCTGCTCTCCGCCCTCCGCACAGGCGGCCAGCAGCATCTGGCTGTGTTCGTCCTGGACTCAGCCCAACACATCAACCTGCGCTTCGGCCGAGCGGCCAGCGATGAAGTCGTTCGTGCGCTCAAACAGCATTTGGCCGGGCACCTGGCGTCCAGCGACCGGATATTCCGCTGGTCCGGCCCGGCCATCGTCGCTTCGCTAACCAGCACGGAATCTTCCGAGCGAGTCCACGCCCGCTTAAACCGTTTTCTGGAGAAGCCCATCGAACGGACCTTCGAAGTCAACGGCCGCCCGGTGTCGATTGCCATTTCCATCGCGTGGTCCGTCTTTTCGCTATCTCAGCCTATGGCGGACCTGCATCGGCGGATTAACGATTTCATCGCCAGCCCGGGCGGCAAGGACGAGGGCCCCATCCCAACGTGATTCATCGCGCAGTCGCTCCACGCGGCACCCGCGCGCAAGCCATCTCTTTCTGCGCCGCCTGCAGCGGGTAAGTTTGGGAAGCTACACGCCCGGGGATACCAGGTGAACCGCGGGGGCGCCGGCCATTTCAGGCTCCGTCAGCCGTCGCCGGAATCTCGAGTGCCGGATTCGCGTCAACTCGACCAGCGGCCGCCACACGGTTTGCACCAGGCGATTCTTGATGAGGAGGTGCCAGAACCGGTTGGACCGCTTGTAGAGGTACGACATCGCCAAATACGGCCCAACTGCGCGCCAATCCTCGGGCCGGCGCCGCCAGATCGAGGCGTGGGAGAAGAGACGCTCGTAGACCCACTGGTAACCCTGCCTCGAGTTCCTCGGGCGACATATGCTTGGGACGGAACACCGCATGCCCGGTATCGTACAGCGCCCAGTCGCGGTGCAGCAGTCGCCCCGCCGCGTCCATTTGGCGGAACAGTGGAGTCGCTGGGTATGGCGTAAGGATGTGAAACGTGGCACACTCCAGGCGGTTTCGCTCGATCCATTCGGCGGTGCTGGCGAAAACGTCTTTGCGGTCGTGATCGAATCCCAGCACGAACGAACCGTTCACTTGAATGCCATTGTCGTGCAGCATGCGGACCCGGCGCGAATAGTCGGCGGTCTTCGGTGTTTTCTTCCGCGCTTGGACAAGGTTTTCATCCGTCAACGACTCGAAGCCCACGAACACGCCCGTGCATCCGGCAAGAGCCATGGCCCGAATCAGACTGGGATCGTCGGTGACGTCAATGGAGACCGCCGCACTCCAAATCTTGTCCAGCGGCCGCAGCGCCCGGCACAGGTCGCGCAGATACGGTTGGTTCGAACCAAGATTATTGTCGATAAATACACCGTACGGCTGGTCGTCAGCCTCGAATTCGGCAGCTATCTGGCTGGGATCCCGCATTCGATACGGCATACGCAAACCGTCGGTCGCCAGGTAGCAGAATCCGCACCGGTTGTGACAGCCGCGGGTCGCCACAAGACTGGCGGTCGTGAGAAAACTCCGCCGCGGCAGGATGGAACGCCTCGGCGCGGGGTCGTCGCGATAGGCATTTTCATAGGTCGCGACATACCTCGATTGCAGCCGGCCCAACTCGACATCGGTCAGGATGCGCGGCCAAAGCTGCACGCCATCGCCTACCGCGAGCGCATCCGCATGCGGGGCGCACTCTTCGGGACACGAAAGCACGTGCAGTCCGCCCAGAATGACCTTGCTCCCACGGTTCCGGTACCACCGGGCAATCTCGAACGCTCGCCGCGCGAAGGTCAGGTGGACCGTGATCCCCACCACCTCGGGCATGGGCTGAAACGGAGGCCGTCCTTCCAGCAGGTTCTCGTCCCAATAGCGAACCTCCCAGTGCTCTGGTGTCGTCGCCGCAAAGCTGGTCAGCGCGAGGGTCGGCGTAAGCACGTGTTTACCGAAGCTCGCGTTCGGGTCTTTCGGATAGAAGGGATTGATGAGCAGTGCATAACGCGGCTGTATCGCTCCCGCCGGGAGCGCGCCATCCAGAAGTGGCGGCCGTGTCATCTCCGGGGGACTCCAAGGGCGCCGCGGCGGTCGTTCAAAAGGGTGAGGGGCTATGTTCATCGAATATACTTTATAGTTTAAAGAACTTTATGTCAAGTACCGAAAACTCTCCCCCGGCGACTCACTACCGCACTCCTCATCCCAGCCCTACAATGAAGTGCGGGTATCGCATTGTGCTTCAGCGCGTGGCTCAAACCATTGAACGGCACGGCATGTTCCGGCCCCACCAGCGAGCCGGCGTGGCCGTCTCGGGCGGTGCGGATTCGGTGTGCCTGCTTGAAGTCCTGCGGGAGCTTGCCGCCAGATGGCAGTTGAGCCTTGCCGTGCTCCACCTCGATCACGGGTTACGCGGCGAAGAGTCGCGGCAGGATGCGGAGTTCGTGCGCGCGCTGGCGGGCCGGATGGAATTGCCGTTCATCCTGGGGAGGGCCGAGCTGGCGTTTGGCGGCCGGCAACCTCGAGGAGGCGGCGCGGGAGGCGCGTTTGCGGTTCTTTCGCGAGCAGATCGCGGCGGGCGTGGTGGATTCGGTCGCACTGGGCCACACCCGGAGCGACCAGGCGGAAACCGTGCTGTTCCGTTTTCTTGCGCGGCGCGGGCACGGCCGGCATGGCGGGCATTCGCCCGAGTGACCGGCGACGGCATGGTGCGGCCACTGCTCGAAGTAACGCGCGCCGAAACCGAAGCGTTCCTCCGCGCACGCGGCATCGCCTGGCGGGAGGACTCAACCAATGCTAGCGCCCGCTTCGCGCGCAACCGCATCCGCCACAGCCTTTTGCCGCAGCTTACCCGTGAGTGGAATCCCGCGCTCGAGGAGACCCTGGCCAAAACCGCCGACTGGGCGCTAGCGGAGGAAGCCTATTGGAAAGAAGAAACTTGCACGCCTGGCCGTCGGATCGCCTGCGTGACGATGGCGCCGCCGTGCTGGCGCCGGGCCGAGGCGCTCGCCCGTTTACCGTTAGCCGCCGCCCGCCGCCTGGTCCGCCACGCCATCGAGCGCGCCAAAGGCGATTTGCGCGCGATCGGCCTCGATCACGTGGATCGCGCGCTCGAAATGGCCCGCGCCGCCAAGGGCCACGGCCGGGTGCAGGCGCCCGGGATTGGCATCACCCGCTCCTTCGACTGGATTCGGTTCGCGCCGCCTCAGCCTCCCCCGCCGGCCTGGCAGGAGCCTGCGACCGTTCCCAGCCTCGTCCGGGCGCCCGGTGCCGGCCCCGCGATCCGCCTGGAACTGCTTGAAAACCCGGGAACGGACCGCGCATCGGGATACGTATATAATGGTGGGGTGGGTTGCGTTGACGGGCACTTAGTGTCCGGGGGCCTGGTATTTCGTAACTGGCGCCCCGGCGACCGCTACCAGCCCAACGGACACTCCAAAGAGGCGAAGATCAAGGCGCTCTTCCATCAGGCCAGGATTCCGATTTGGGAGCGCGCGCAGTGGCCGGTGCTGGCCTCCGGCGACTCCATCGTTTGGACGCGGCGGTTTGGGCCCGCCCAAGCCGTAGCCGCGGGTCCGGCGAGCACCCGGATTCTCCAAATCCGCGAAGTCGGTCGAAATGAGAAGGTGGAATCGCAGGCGCGCTGGGCGGCGTCTATTAAGCAGGAGTCGAACCCGGTTCGCAGGGAGGATCAGTGAGTTCTAATATTAAGCAGATTCTGTTTTGGGTGGTCATATTCCTGGTCGTGGCTATGCTGTTCGTGGTAGTCCGCACCACCTCGGGGCCCAAAGACCAGAATCTTAGTTTCACCGAGTTTTCCGCCAAAGTAAAAGCCGGCAGCGTGGATAAGGTCACCATCACCGGCAACGAAGTGCACGGAACCTACAAGTCCAACCCCAACGCCACCCTGCATACCTTCATTCCCACCAACTACCCCGACATCATCAAAGAGATGCAGGATAACGGCGTCAACGTGGAAATCAAGGACACCAGTTCCTCCGGTTGGGTCTCCATTCTCATCAACGCTTCACCGTTCATCGTCGTGATTGGCTTCTGGATTTTCATGATGCGGCAGATGCAGAGCGGCGGCAACAAGGCGCTGAGCTTTGGCAAGAGCCGCGCGCGGCTGCATTCCACGCAGCAGAAGAAGGTCACTTTCAAGGATGTGGCGGGCGTGGAAGAGGCCAAGGAAGAATTGCAGGAGATCATCGAATTCCTGCGCGAGCCGCAAAAATTCCAGAAACTGGGCGGGCGTATTCCCAAGGGCGTGTTGCTGGTCGGGCCTCCCGGAACCGGCAAGACGCTGTTGGCGCGCGCCATCGCCGGCGAAGCCAGCGTGCCGTTCTTTTCCATCTCCGGTTCGGACTTCGTGGAAATGTTCGTCGGAGTGGGCGCCAGCCGCGTGCGCGACCTGTTCGAGCAGGGAAAGAAAAATGCGCCCTGCATCATTTTCATCGATGAGATCGATGCCGTGGGCCGGCATCGTGGGGCTGGTTTGGGCGGCGGCCACGACGAGCGCGAACAAACCCTGAACCAGTTGCTGGTGGAGATGGACGGCTTCGAATCGAACGAAGGCGTGATCCTGGTGGCGGCCACCAACCGGCCCGACGTGCTGGACCCGGCGCTGCTGCGGCCCGGCCGTTTCGACCGCCGCGTGGTGGTGGGCCGTCCGGACGTGGGGGGGCGCGAGGCCATCCTGCGCGTCCACACCAAGAAGATTCCGCTGGGCGACAATGTCGATCTTTCGGTGCTGGCGCGCGGTACGCCCGGCCTGGCCGGGGCCGACCTGGCCAACCTGGTGAACGAAGCCGCGCTCAACGCCGCGCGGCAGAATCGCAAGGTTGTGATGATGGTCGATTTCGAACTGGCCAAGGACAAGATCCTGATGGGCGCGGAGCGAAAATCGCTGATCCTCTCCGATGCGGAAAAGCGCAACACGGCTTATCACGAAGCCGGGCACGCCCTGGTGGCGGCCGTGCTGCCCGAAGCCGACCCGCTGCACAAGGTGACCATCATCCCGCGCGGCATGGCGCTGGGCGTCACCATGCAGTTGCCCATCGACGACAAGCATTCCTACAGCAAGGATTACCTGCTGGCGCAGCTTGCCATCCTGATGGCCGGGCGCATCGCGGAAGAGAATTACATGCATCACATGACCACCGGCGCCGGCAACGACATCGAGCGGGCCACGGATCTCGCCCGCAAGATGGTGTGCGAGTGGGGCATGAGCGAACTGGGGCCGCTCAGTTTCGGCAAGAAGGAAGAGCAGATCTTCCTCGGCCGCGAGATCGCCCAGCACCGCGACTATAGCGAAGAGACCGCCATCCGGATCGATGCGCAGGTCAAGAAAATCGTGCAGGGCGCTTATGACACGGCGGAAGCCATCATCAAGGAACATTCCGAGGCGCTGGTGAAGATTGCCGAAACGCTGCTGGTGCGGGAAATCCTGGACGGCAATGAGGTGATGCAAATCGTCAAGGGCCAGTCCATCGAGCCGGTCAAGCCGGGCGGCATGGACGCAGAGGACCATACCCCGCAGGTGCTCTGGTCGCGGCCAGAGAGCGACCGCCGCGTTCCGGGCCTCAACGAAGGCGAGCGTCCGCAGCCGGCGTGATTCGGGGAATGCACGGACAAGTCCGAGGGATGTACGGACAAGTTCCGAGTTTCCCGGTTTACCTATTCGATATCGACGGCACGCTGCTCGATTCGGCGCGGGATATCTGTGGCGCCGTCGAACAGGTGCTCGCCGCGGCCGGCGCTCCACCGGTTTCGTTCGATTTCCTGAAAGGCTACGTCGGCCTCCACTTGGTGGCGGTGTTCGGCGACGTGTTCCCCAACCACACACCGGAGCAGATGGAGGACTGGATCCGCCAATACCGCTCCATCTACCTGGGGCGCGGCCACACCCAGACCAGCGTGTATCCCGGCGTACCGGAAGCGCTGGCGGCGCTGGGCGGGCGCAAAGGCACCGCCACCACCAAAGGCACGCCCACCACGCGGCTGGTGCTGGAGCAATTCGGTCTGCTGCGCTACTTCGATCACGTGCAGGGCACCGACGGTTTTCCTTCCAAGCCGGCTCCGGATGTGATTCTGAAATCCATGGAAGCGCTGGGCGCCAGACAAGGGGAATGCCTGATGGTGGGCGATTCGGCGGCCGATATGGAAGCCGGCCGCGCCGCCGGAATCAAGACCTGCGCCGTGCTTTACGGGTACGGCAAGCGCGAGCTCCTGGCGCGGCACCAGCCCGATTTCTGGATCGACGATCTGCGGCAGTTAGTGCCGGCCCCTGCCGTGAGGTAGCGGCGGCGCCCTTGTCTTGCCGCCGGTTCTTTTGTGCGGACGTGACCTTCCCGCCCGCCATACGTCTGCTCTAATGAGGCCACTTGCGAGGCGCACTTATCTCCAAGCGGCGCACATCAGACAGAACAATCTGGAGGTTCCATGAGTTTCGATAGGCTTTGGACGCGTCCGCGCACTCTGGCGCTGGCATCCGCGATAGCAGTGGGGTTGGGCGCCCTGGCGGTGGCCGGCGCGGAGCATTTGAGCAGCGCCAATCCGCCGGCTTCGTTCCGCTATGCCAGCCCGGACGAGTCGGCCAGCCGCAACACGTTCGCTCCGGTGGTGAAGAAAGTGCTGCCGGCGGTGGTCAACGTTTCTTCCGCCAAGATGGTGAAGAGCCCGGTGGGCATGATGCCGGGCAATATGGACCCGTTTTTCCGCCAGTTCTTCGGCGACGGCGACAGCGCGCCTTTTGGCTCCAACGGCCGCGCGCCGCGTCAACAGCGGGAACAGGGGGTGGGATCGGGCGTGATCGTCAGCCCCGAAGGCTACATTCTGACCAACAATCACGTGGTGGATGGCGCCAGCGACGTGCGCGTCACCCTGTCGGATAAGCGCGAGTTCAAAGCGCGCATCGTGGGCACCGATCCGAAGACGGACCTGGCCGTGCTCAAAATCGATGCCGCCGATCTGCCCTCGGTGGTGATTGGCGATTCCGACAAAGTGCAGGTAGGCGACTATGCACTGGCCATCGGTAACCCGTTCGGTCTGGGCGGGACGGTGACCATGGGCATTATCAGCGCCACCGGCCGCGGCAACCTGGGCATCGAGGATTATGAAGATTTCATCCAGACCGACGCGCCCATCAACCCGGGCAACTCGGGCGGCGCGCTAGTGAATGACCGCGGCGACCTGATCGGCATCAACACCGCTATCCTGGCGCATGGCTCGGAAGGCAACCAGGGAATCGGTTTCGCCATTCCCGTATCCGTGGCGCGCAACGTGACCGACCAGATTCTGCGCAACGGCAAAGTGACGCGCGCCTATCTGGGCGTGATGTCGGAGGGAGTGACTCCGGCGCTGGCCAAGGCGTTTCACGAAAGGCAAGTGGGCGGTGCGCTGGTGTCGGAAGTCAAGCCCGATGGCCCGGCTTCGCACGCCGGCATCGAGAAGGGCGACATCATTCTTTCCGTGAACGGTAAGCCGGTCAACGACAACGCGCAACTGCGCATGACCATTTCGCTGATGCAGCCCGGCTCGGCGGTGAGCCTGAAGGTGCTCCGCGACGGCGCGGAGCGCGAAGTTTCGGCGCGCCTGGAGGAAATGCCCACCGAGACCGCTAAGGCCGAAAGCCAGCCGGACGCTTCGCAAACCGGCATGGACGGCGTTTCCGTCGAGGACGTGAACGCGCGGACGGCCCGCCAGCTCGGCGTGCCGCCCGACACGGCCGGCGTAGTGGTGACGGCTATCGATCCGGCCAGCCAGGCTGCCGCCAACGGCCTGCAGCGGGGCGATGTCATCCTGGAAGTCAATCGCAAACCGGTACGGAACACCGCCGAGTTCGAGCAGGCGCTCCAGCACTCCAACGCTGAAACTCTGCTGCTGGTCAATCGCCAGGGCAACACGCTGTACCTGGCAGTGTAGATCTGCCGGCACGGTGGATCACTGCCAAGAACCCGCGCAGCGGCCACGCGGCCGTCGCGCGGGTTCGTTTTTGGCGGACGCTGCATCGCAAACCGGGAGGCTGGGGGGCCTCGTGGCTATGTGCGATCTCGCAGAAAGTACCCACTCGCCGCCGGGCGAAACAAGAAATATGCGAATGCCGCGCACAACAACGCGTGAACCGCAAACTGGAGCCACGAGTTCAAGGCGCCTATGACTACGTGAAATGCGATCCAAGCAAGCACCAACCAACGCGCCCACTTGCAGCCGCGGAGCAAGTATACCCCGCCCAGAATCGCCAGGAGACGGATGAGAGAAACCCATACGATGTCGGAATGGAAGGAAGACTCATGAAAGTCGGCTAGGTGGAAAATCAGCCCGAGTGCTCCCGTTGTGATGAGCAGGAGACCGATAATCGTCACCGAGAGGGGCCGGTTGTTCATAGCGTTCTTGCGAGTTAAGCGGGCGCGCAGTGTCTTGACCTGGTCTCTCCAGTTTATCGCGGCGCCCCCCCAGTGCCGGTTGCTTTTCACTCCGCAAGTATGCGTAGATGGGCCTGATGACAGCTCCGCCACAAACCGTGAGCCATGAGGCCCCGGCGCATATCAATCTCGCGACGGAAATCCTGCGGCTCAAGCGCGAGATGAATGCAGTCATCCTGGCGCACTTCTATCAGGAACCGGCAATCCAGGACGTGGCCGATTTTGTCGGCGACAGCTTGCAACTGTCGCAGCAGGCCGCGGCCACTTCCGCCGATGTGATCGTCTTCTGCGGCGTGCTGTTCATGGCCGAAACGGCTAAGATCCTCAACCCCGGCAAGCTGGTTCTGCTCCCCGACCTGGCGGCGGGCTGTTCGCTGGCCGACGGTTGTCCGGCGGACGAATTCCGGGCGTTTCGCGCGCGCTACCCCGATCACGTATCGATCACCTATATCAACTGCAGCGCCGAGGTCAAGGCGCTCAGCGATATCATCTGCACGTCCAGCAACGCGGAGAAAATCATCCGGCAGATTCCACCCGAGCAGCCCATCCTGTTCGCGCCCGACCAGCATTTGGGCCGCTTCCTCATCAGGAATACGGGACGCGAAATGCGGCTTTGGCCGGGGAGCTGCATGGTCCACGAACAGTTTTCCGAACGCAGGCTGCTCGAACTGAAGGAGCACCACCCGCAAGCCAAGGTTCTGGCGCATCCCGAGTGCCGGGAAGCGGTGCTGCGCCATGCCGATTACATCGGCTCGACAACCGGAATTCTGAAATGCGCCCGCGAGAGCGCGGCGGCCGAGTTCATCGTCGCCACCGAAACCGGCATCCTCCACCAGATGGAAAAGGCTTGCCCGGAGAAGAAGTTCATCCCGGCTCCCAGCGAGGGCGGCTGCCAATGGGGCGAGGGCGGCGCGTGCAGCGAATGCCCGCACATGAAGCTCAACTCGATGGAGAAGCTTTACCTCGCAATGAGGGATCGCACGCCGGAAATCACTCTGGACGAAGAGTTGCGCCAGCGCGCCCTGCGCCCCATCGAGCGCATGTTGGAGATGAGCTAGAGTGGCGGGCCGGACCGAATCGAAAATAGGCTTGGGCAGTGGGGCAGGCGCTTTCGCCTGCCAACCGGCAAGCCACAGACGGAAAACTTGCCTCGGCGATGCCTTGGGGTTGGCAGGCGAAAACGCCTGCCCCACGTTTTATGTCCGAATCTCTTGATCCCATCCAGCTACCGCGAGCTATTGCGCGGATACCTCAAAGAAGATTTTGGGGCCGGGGATATTACGACTGAAACAGTCGTGCCCGTCGGGCTGCGCGCCCGCGGGGAATTGATCGCTAAGGCCCCGCTGGTCCTGGCCGGGTTGGATCTGTTCCTCGAAGTCTTCCGGCTGCTGGACCCGGCGGCGGTAGCGGAGATTCCACGCAAGGACGGGGAGGAACTCCGCCCGGGCGAAAGTCCCGCGCAGGTGCGTGCCTTGGCGCGCACGTTGTTGTCCGGAGAACGCGTGGCTTTGAACCTGCTACAGCGGCTCTCCGGTGTCGCCACGCTCACGCGCCGCTTTGTGTGTGAGGTGGCGGGCACGGGCGCGCAGATCCTGGATACCAGGAAGACCACGCCGGGGCTTCGCGCGCTGGAAAAATATGCGGTCCGCGTCGGTGGTGGCCGCAATCATCGCAAGGACCTGGCGGAAGCCGTTCTCATTAAGGAGAATCATATCCGGCTGGCGGGCGGCGTCTCGCAGGCGCTGCAGGCCGCGCAACCCGCCAAGGGCAGCGTCGAGTGGATCGAAATCGAAGTGACGAATTTCGACGAGTTGCGTGACGCGCTCGATCACAAACCGGATGTCATTCTGCTCGATAACATGAGCCCCGCGCAGGTGCGCCAGGCGGTCGAACAGGTGCGCCGTGCGGAAGGCGCGCGCAAGATTCGCATCGAGGCCTCCGGCGGAATCGCGCTCAAGAACGTAAGGGAGTTCGCCGAGGCGGGAGTGGACTGGATTTCGGTCGGCGCGCTGACCCACTCCGCGCCCGCGGTAGACTTGAGCTTCGAGATTGAGCCCGCGTGATCGAGGACAGCTTACAAACCGACGTGCTCGTCATCGGCAGCGGCTTGGGTGGCCTCGCGGCCGCCTGGGAGGCGGCGAAACGGGGCTGCCAGGTGGCCCTGCTGACGCGCGCCGCAAACCCGGCGGAAAGCAATACCGATCGGGCGCAAGGCGGCATCATCTACCGCGCGCCGGGAGAATCTCCGGAACAACTGGTGGCGGATATCCTCTCGGTGGGCGGCGGCCTGAGCTCGCCCGAAGCCGCCCGGCTGCTGAGCCGCGAAGGCCCGCGCCTGGTGAAGGAAATTCTGATTGACGAGCTTGGCGTTCCCTTCGATGCATCAGCGGAAAATCCCGCGGTCCTTGACCTGACCCGCGAGGCCGGACATTCCCTGTCGCGCATTGTTCACCACAAGGATCAAACCGGCTCGGCCATTGAGCGGGCGTTTCTGGAGCGGGTCCGCTCGCACCCGAACGTGAAGGTGATTCCGCATGCGACCGCGGTGGACTTGCTGACCGTCTCGCACCACTCGCTGGAGCCGACGGATGTCTATCGCCTGCTGACCTGCGTGGGGGCATATGTGCTCGACCGGGCGACCGAGAAGATCTTTTCTCTGCTGGCCAAGGAAACCATTCTTGCCACCGGCGGTCTGGGCAGCGTCTTCCTGCACACGACGAATCCTCCGGGCGCGCGCGGCGATGGCATCGCCATGGCCTACCGCGCCGGCGCTCGCTGCATCAACATGCAGTACATCCAATTCCACCCGACCGCGCTGCTGGCGCCCGACGGCTGCTTCCTGATTTCCGAAACCGTGCGCGGCGAGGGAGGCCGTCTGGTGGACCGGCACGGGAAGGAATTCATGCACAAGTTCCACCCCGACGGGTCGCTCGCGCCGCGCGACATCGCCGCGCGCGCCATTTACCATACGATGCTGGAATCGGGCGAACCTTGTGTTTACCTGGACATTACACACAAGCCCGCCGATCAGCTTCGCGAACGTTTCCCCGGCATTTACGCCG
>CAWJLI010000052.1:0-17895 GCA_963843095.1 Bryobacterales bacterium | reverse complement strand
CCTGGCGGAAAAGCTGCTGGTGCTGGTGCTGGCGCGGCTGTTCAACTACATCCCCGAGGCCGGCCTGTGGATGAACACCCAGCGGCCGGAGTGGAACGACGCCAACAACGCGCTGGTGGGCTCCGGCGTCTCGATGGTGACGCTGTGCTTCCTGCGGCGGTTTCTGTCGTTCTGCCATCGTGTTTTTGATGCTGCCGGTGCGCCGTCAATCGAAGTTTCCACGGAAGTCGCGGAGGCTTTTCGCAAAGTGGCGGAGGCGCTGGAGAGGCACGCGGGCCTGCTCGCCGGCCCGATCTCGGACCGCGATCGCAAGCGGTTCTTGACGATCTGGGCAGCGTGGGGAGCGACTACCGGGCCGGTTTTACGCGCACGGGTTTTCGGGGCAGCAGACGGCGCTCGGTGTCGCGGAGATGACGCGCTTCTGCGAGGTGGCGCTGCGGCACATCGACCACTCGATTCGCGCCAACCGGCGGGCGGAAGGCCTCTATCACGCCTACAACCTGATGAAGGTGGAAGGCGACGGGATCGTGATTCGCCGCCTCTACGAGATGCTGGAAGGCCAGATGGCGGTGCTGAGCTCCGGCGCGCTCGGTGCGCGGGAATCGGCGGCGCTGCTGGATGCGCTTCGCAACAGCCTGCTTTACCGCGCCGATCAGAACAGCTACGTCCTGTATCCAGACCGCAAGCTGCCGGGATTCTTCGAGAAGAACAATATTCCCGGCTGAGCGAATCGCGGAATCGAAGACGCTGGCCGCGATGATCAAACGCGATGACCGCCGCATCGTGGTTCAGGATGTGAATGGCGTGGCTCATTTCAACGCAGCGTTCCGGAATTCAGCGGCTGCTGAAGGAGTCGCTGCGCCGGCCTCAGCCTGCCGGATGAGGAGCGCGCACGGATCCTCGCGTTATATGAAGAGGTGTTCGATCACCAGTCGTTCACCGGCCGCTCGGGCACGTTCTACAAATACGAGGGGCTCGGCTGCATCTACTGGCACATGGTTTCAAAGCTCCTGCTGGCGGTGCAGGAGGTGCTGGACCGGGCAGGGTGCGCAGGCGAGGACGCCGTGGTAGTCGAGCGCCTGAGAAGCCACTACCACGAAATCCGCGAGGGAATCGGCGTCCACAAGCCGCCGGAGCTGTACGGCGCCATTCCTACCGATCCCTACTCCCATACGCCCGGTTTTGCGGGCGTGCAGCAGCCTGGCATGACCGGTCAGGTGAAGGAGGATCTCATCTCGCGGCTGGGCGAAATGGGCGTCGGCGTCACAGAGGGACGGCTCTGCTTCCGCCGTCACTTGCTCAGCCGAGGCGAGTTCCTCCCCGGAGCGAGGACGTTTCACTTCTACAATCTCGACGGCCAGGAGTGCAGCCTCGATCTCCATCCCGGCACGATGGCGTTCACCACCTGCCAGACGCCAGTGGTGGCCCATCAATCGGGGCCGCGAAGGATCGAAATCACCCGCGGCGATGGTTCCCGGGACACGGTGGAGGGGCTCGACCTCGACGCGGGAACCAGCACAGCGATATTCGAGCGTACCGGAGCAGTGCGCCGTCTGGATGTCTTCTTCGGCTTCGAAGGCGGGTAGCCAGCCTTGAGCGAGCATGTCACGGGATAACCGATGACCAGCCGACGGAATCTTCTGAAGCTGTGCGCCGTCGCGCCGCTTGCCGGTGTTCCTGCGGCAGCCGGCAGCCCGCCTGCACCTTGCTGCGACGAGGTGGTCTCGCTGGACGGAGCATGGCGCTTCCGCCTCGACCCGCAGAACTCCGGGGAGTCCTCGGGCTGGAACCGGGCCGAACCGGCGATGGTGGGTTGGCGGACGGTTGTCGTGCCACACACCTGGCAAGTCGAGCCAGACACTGCGGAGTACAGAGGGGTGGCTTGGTACCGCCGGAACTTCGAAGCGCCGCGGAACTGGGCCGAATGCGCCGTTCGCCTTGAATTCGAAGCCGTTTTCCACACAGCCACGGTGTGGGTGAATGGGCTGGAAGCGGGGCGGCACACCGGCAAGGGATACACGGCGTTTGTGGTCGACCTGGGTCCGCACCTGCGCTGCGGCGAGGCGAACACGCTGGCGGTGCGGGTGGACAACTCGTTCAACGAATCCATGCTGCCGCGGGGCCGCTCGAGCGATTGGGCGCACGATGGGGGAATCTACCGGCCGGTTCACCTGCTGGTGACGCCGCGAACGCTGATCGAGCGCATCCGCGTAGAGGCCGAACCCGACCTGACTTCGGGGAAGGCGACCATCGAAGTTTCCGCCGCTGTGCGCAACACCGCCGATGCCGCATGGGAAGGGAACATCGCATTTCGGGTGGCCGATGATGCGACCGGGGAGACAGTTGCAGCCGGGCCCGCCATGCCTCGCAAACTCGAGGCGGGCGAGCGCAGGACAATCACGCTCCGGGCGGCAGAGATAGCGGACGCGAAGCTCTGGCACTTCGATCATCCACACCTGTACCAGTTGACGGTGGAGCTTTCGAATGGCCACTCCTGCCAGACGGCGTTTGGCATCCGCAAAATCGAGGCGCGACAGGGCGGCTTTTTTCTGAATGGGGAGCGCGTGCGGCTGATGGGTGTGGAGCGCATGGCCGGCAGCAATCCCGAGTTTGGCATGGCCGAGCCATCGGAATGGATCGCGCACGACCATGCCGACATGAAGGAACTCAACTGCGTCTACACGCGCGTGCACTGGCAGCAGGACGGCCGGGTGCTCGATTGGTGCGACCGGCACGGAATTCTGATGCAGACCGAAGTGCCCACGTGGGGCCCAGCGACGTTCCAGAATATGGGTCCGCATCCCTTGCCCGAGCTGATGAACAACGGTCTCGATCAGCTTCGCGAGATGATCGAGCGCGATCGCAATCATCCGTGCCTCTTTTCGTGGGGCATCTGCAACGAGATCGGCGGGCAGAATCCGGCGGCGTATGAGTTCGCCCAGCGGATGTACCAGGAGGCCAAACGACTGGATCCGCGACGGCTGGTTTCGTACGCGTCCAACTCGCTCCAGCAGACGCCGGAGAAGGACGTGGCGGGCCTGATGGACTACATCATGTGGAACGAATACTACGAAAGCTGGTATGGCGGCACTACGGGCGACCTGGCCAGCCACCTGGATGAAGTGCATCGCGCCTTTCCCGAGAAAGCCATTGTGATTTCCGAGTACGGGTACTGCGCGTGTACCGCGGACAGGCCGGAAGGAGACGTCAAGCGCATCGAGGTTCTGCGGGAGCACGACCGGGTGTTCCGCCAGCGCGAATTTGTGGCGGGCCTGATTTTCTTCGACTATAACGACTATCGGACGCACGTCGGTGACCGCGGCACGGGCGTGATGCGGCAGCGCGTTCATGGCGTGGTGGACGTTTTCGGCGCGCGAAAGCCATCGTGGGAGACGCTGCGGCGGGAAGCGTCGCCGGTTGAATCGCTGCGCGTGACGGGGAAGCCGGGCGCGCTGCGCGTGGAGGTGACGGCGCGCGGCACGGCCCCGTCCTACGCGCTGCGCGGGTACGAAATCCGCGCCGTGGCTTACGCCGCCGGAGAGATACCGGTGGAGCGAATCGGCGCACAACTGGAGACGATCGTCCCCGGCGGATCGGCCCAAACCGAGCTGCACTTCACCGAGGCGGGAATCTCGCGCATCCGGGTGGACGTGATGCGGCCCACCGGATTTTCCGCGTGGACGGAAACATGGCGGTACTGAACCGCCGCGTGGCCGGCGCCAGCGGCTGGAATCTGCGCTACATCTGGTTCATTTCGATGGCGGCGGCAATGGGCGGGCTGCTGTTCGGCTACGACTGGGTGGTGATCGGCGGCGCTAAACCGTTCTACGAAACGTTCTTCCATCTGCGCACGCCGGCGGCAGTGGCCTGGGCCATGAGCAGCGCTCTGGTCGGCTGCCTGTTCGGCGCGGTGGCTTCCGGCCTGCTGAGCGACCGGTTCGGCCGCAAGCGTCTGCTGCTGTTTTCGGCGTTGCTGTTCGCGGCCAGCTCGCTCGGAACCGGCATGGCGGGCTCGTTTACCGTCTTCCTCGCATGGCGCATTTCGGGTGGCGTGGCGATCGGGCTCGCTTCCAATCTGTCGCCGGTGTACATCGCCGAGGTCGCGCCGGAATTCCTGCGCGGGCGGCTGGTGGCGGTGAACCAGCTCACCATCGTGATTGGCCTGATGGGGGCGCAGGTGGTGAACTGGCTGATCGCGCGGCCGGTGCCGCCGGGCGCCACTGCGGCCGACATTCTGCAATCGTGGAACGGCCAGCAGGGATGGCGCTGGATGTTTGGCGTGACGGCGGCTCCTTCGGTGATGTTTCTGCTGGCGATGCTGTTTGTGCCGGAGAGCCCGCGCTGGTTGGCGAGGAACGGGCAGCGGTCGCGCGCGCTGGCGGTGCTGGAGCGGATTGGCGGAACGGTGTTCGCCGGCCGCGAGTTGGACGCGATCGAAGCCAGCCTCGCCCAGGAAACCGCCGGTGTGGATTTCCGCGAACTGCTGGAACCGAGGCTGCTGCGCATACTGGCGCTCGGCATCTTTCTGGCGGTTTTTCAGCAGTGGTGCGGCATCAACGTGGTGTTCAACTATGCGCAGGAGGTGTTTGCGGCCGCGGGCTACCAGGTGTCGGAGATTCTGTTCAACATCGTGGTGACCGGCGCCACCTCGGTCGTCTTCACGGTGGTCGCGATGGGCACGGTGGACGGGCTGGGGCGGCGGCCTCTGATGCTCGCCGGGGCGGCGGGTCTGGCGGCCACCTATTTTCTGCTCGGCCTCAGTTACCACGCTTCGCTGCGCGGCTGGCCGGTTCTGGCCCTGGTGGTAATCGCGGTAGCCTGCTATTCGTTTTCGCTGGCGCCGATCACCTGGGTGGTTCTGTCCGAGATCTTCCCGAACCGCATCCGCGGCGCGGCGATGGCCGTTTCCGTGTTCTCCCTTTGGGCGGCATGCTTCGTGCTGACTTACACATTTCCGTTCCTGAATCGGGGCCTCGGGCCGGCTGGAACGTTCTGGCTTTATTGCGCAGTCTGCATCTGCGGATTCACGGTGATTCGCTGGAAGCTGCCCGAAACGAAGGGTAAGACTCTGGAGCGGATTGAGCGGGACCTGGTGGGCCGGGCGGACGCAGGGGATCTCTGAACGGAAGATTGCTGCGGCTTGGCCTGGGAAACAAGGGCTGGACACGAGGACACACGGGGATGAGCAAATTGGGTGGCAGAGAAGCACACGCTGCGAGCCGCTGCTGCTGCAGGCTTTCGCTCTTGCGGAGCGTGACTCGCAAGCAAGCTTGGAACGTAAGACCCGCTCCTGTGTCGCGCGCCCCGTCTGCCGGCTCAGGAAATCACGGCGCTATACTGTTGGCGAAAGTGCAGATCCGGGTGCGGAGCCATATCGTTCGATGCTGGCTGGCGGCGATCGTTTGCGGCGCCGCGCCTTGCGCGTGGGCCCTCGACCCGTTGCGGAGCCTGACGCAGTATTCGCGCACGGTCTGGACGCAGGCCGACGGATTGCCGCAAGACACCGTCAAGGCCATCACGCAGACCGCCGATGGATACCTGTGGCTGGGGACCGACGAAGGGCTGGCGCGGTTTGACGGGTACGAGTTCACCACCTTCGACAAGAGCGACGGCAACCTGCCGTCGAATTCCATTACCGCGCTGGCGGCAACCGCGGATGGGGCACTGTGGATCGGCACCTCAGCCGGCCTCACCGAGTATCACGACAAGCGTTTCCGCACGTTCACGACCAGGGATGGTTTACCCGACGATGCCATCACGAGCCTCTATGCCGATCAAGCCGGCGCGCTGTGGATTGTGGCGGGCGTCGGGCTCAGCCACTTCGAAAACGGACGCTTCACCAACCACGCGCCGGGGCCGCTGACTGCGGTACGGGCGGTTGTCGAAGACCGGCGTCACCGGCTTTGGATAGGCGGCATGAGCGGCGTGAGCCGATTTTCGGGGGCGGGTTTTACGCCGGTGATCGGGGAAGCGCAGTTGGCCGGACGGTTCGTCACCTGTTTGGCGGCGGGCGCGGACGGAACCGTGTGGATCGGCTCGAGCGGCGGTGTGCTGGCGATTTCCCCGGAAGGCGTTGTGCGCAGCTACCGGACGTCCGACGGATTGCCCGATCCGATGGTGCGTGCCCTCTGGTGCGACCGCAGCGGCTTTATTTGGGCCGGGACTAACCGCGGTGTGGCGCGATTCAACGGGCGACGGTTCACGGTCGCGCTGGCGGAGACGGGCGTGGTTTCCGTGCGCTCGATTGCCGGCGACCGCGAGGGCAACCTGTGGGTGGGAGACAACTCGGGCTTGAGCCGGCTGCGCGACGAAGTGTTCACGGTCTACGGCCGCAGCGAGGGATGGCCGAGCGTCAATCCCACCACGGCGTTTCAGGATCGCGCCGGACGCGTTTGGGTGGGATTCCACGAGAGCGGGTTGATGCTGGCTGCCGGCGCCGAGCAGAGGGTCTATACCCCACACGACGGGCTGCCCGACAACCAGATTTACTCCATCCGTGGAACCCGCGCCGGCGACCTGCTGATTGGAACCCGCACCGGCCTCGCCGTGATGCACGGCGACTCTTTCCGTGTCCACCGGCCCGCGGACAGCATCCACCGGTTCAACGTGTACGATGCATTGGAGGACAACGCGGGACGGATTTGGCTGGCGACGCCGGCGGGCCTGGAGCGGAGCGATGGCGGCCGCTTCACGATCGTGCAGCCCGGCGAACCGGTGCCCAACGGGTTGATGGTGACGCTGTGCCTGGGCCAGGATGGGGCGGTGTGGGCCGGCACTTCGGGCAAAGGCCTCTGGCGCGTCCGCGGCGAGGAGCGGCGGCTCTTCACCAAGGCGGACGGGCTTTCGAGCGACACCGTGCGCTCGATTTACCAGGACCCCGAGGGTACCCTGTGGATCGGCACTTTCGGCGGCGGACTGAATTCCTTCCGCGACGGCCGGTTCGTGCACTACACAGAGAAAGACGGGCTGCTGAGCGACAACGTGGTCAAGATCATCGACGACGGCGCATCGCTTTGGCTGGCCACCACGCGGGGTATCTGCCGGGTGTGGAAGAGCCAGTTGCGGGAGTTCGCGGCGGGCCGGCGGAAGACGCTGGAACCGGTGAACTACGGCGTGGCGGACGGCCTGCGCAGCGCGCAATGCGCGCCCGAATACCCGGCCAGCGCGGGTGGGGTCCGCCTGCGCGAGGGCGACATCTGGTTCCCGACCGCCAAAGGGATGGCGGTCTACGATCCGCGAGCCGGGCCGCACACCAGGATCGCGCCGGTGGTGCACATCGTGGAAATCATGGCCGGCAGCACGCCGGTCGATTTGAGCCAACCGGCCAGGCTGCCGCCGAACGCCAACCGGTTGCAGGTGCGCTACACCGCGCTGCATTTCAGCGCGCCGGAGCGGGTGCAGTATTGGTACAAGCTGGAAAGCCTGGACCACGATTGGATGCGGGCTGGCATCCGGCGTCTGGTCAATTACAACAGCTTGCCGCACGGGAGCTATCGCTTTGTGGTGCGCGCGCAAATTCCCGGCGCGCCGGTGGCCGAGGCGTCCTACGCCTTCGTGCTGTTGCCGCACTTTTACGAAACGGCGTGGTTCCGGATATTGGCGGTGCTGATGCTCGGCGGGCTGGTGTGGCTGGGGTTCCTCCTGCGCGTGAGACAGATCGGGTCGCGTTTTGCGCTGGTGCTGGAGGAGCGCGCGCGGCTGGCGAGGGAAATCCACGACACGCTGGCGCAAGGATTCGTGGGGATTTCTTCGCAGCTCGATGCGGTCGCCATGTGCATGCCGGAAAGCGAGTCGCCGGCTCGCCAGTATTTGGAGATGGCGCGGCGCATGGCGCGCCACAGCCTGACCGAAGCGCGCCGCTCGATGATGGACCTGCGCGCCTCCGTGCTGGAGGATCGCGACCTGGCGGCGGCGCTCGATGCCGGCGCGCGTGCGTGGACGGCGGGTCAGCCGGTAGAGATGTCGGTAGAGGCGAGCGGCGACCCGCAGCCGCTTCCCCAGGAAATGGAACAGCAGCTATTGCGCATCGCGCAGGAGGCGGTCGTCAACATCGTGAAGCATGCCAACGCCAGCCGGATTGGAATCAAACTGGAACGGGAACCGAAGAGCCTGCGTCTGCGGATTGTGGACAATGGGCGGGGTTTCGAGGAGCGCGACGCCTTTGCCGCGCACGAGGGTCACTTCGGACTGATCGGCATGCGCGAGCGCGCCGAACGGCTGGGTGGCGAGTTGCGCCTGGCCAGCCGGCCCGGCGAAGGGACCGAAGTCGAAGTGAGCGTACCATTGCCATGAGCGAACCGATTCGTATTCTGGTGGCCGAAGACCACCTGGTGGCGCGGGTGGGCGTCACCACCATCGTCAACATGCAGCCGGATATGAAAGTCGTGGCCGAGGCGTCCAACGGGCAGCAGGCGGTGGAACTGTATCGGCAGCACCGGCCGGACGTGACGCTGCTGGACCTGCGGATGCCGGTCATGGGAGGTGTGGAAGCGGCGATCGCCATTCGCGCCGAGTTTCCCAAGGCGCGGCTGATCGCGCTGACCACTTATGGCGGCGACGAAGACATCCGGCGCGCGCTGGCGGCGGGCGTGCAGGCTTACCTCACCAAGGACGTTCTGCACGACGAACTGCTCAAGGCGATTCGCGCGGTGCATGCCGGTGGGAACTATCTGCCGGCGGCGGTGGCGGCGTCGCTGGCAGCGCAGATGCCGCGTCCCGATCTGAGCGGGCGCGAACTGGAAGTGCTCACGCTGATCGTGCAAGGCCTGGCTAACAAGCAGATCGCTTACAGCTTGGGGATCGCCGAGCACACCGTGAAGAACCACGTGAAGAGCATTCTCGGCAAATTAGGCGCACAGGACCGTACGCAGGCCGCGACGGTAGCCATTCAGCGCGGGATCATCCACCTGTAGCGCACTTATTGCGAGCCACGGATAAACACAGATGAACACCGATAAGAAGCTTGATTTCTAAAAACAGGCCTTGCTTATCCGTGTTTATCTGGGTTCATCCGTGGCTATGATTCTTTCAGGACTTACCGCCGCGCCATGGTGACCTTGGGAACTGCGAGGTATCCGGTTACTTCGTCCTTCGTGACATTGTTGACGACGATTTCATAGGGCTGGCGATTGCCGCCCACGTACAGTTGAACCGGCTCATTGACGGTCCTATCCTTCTTCTCCACCCGCTTGTCGTCGGCCAGCACATCCAGCGTGAACCGGTTCCGCTTGGGATCGGCCTTGGCGAGCTGCAACTGAATGCCGGCGATCTTTTGCGCAGGGCTGTTCTTCTTCAGATCGAATTCCAGATAGTTGCGGTCGCCCATCTCCCGTAACTGGGCCAGCTCCTTGGAGTTGGTGGCGATCAGGCCGCTCATCACGCCCATGTCGCCGGTAACCCGCTTCAGCTCGGAGCCGTGCTGGTCGAGCACGGACTGGGCGCTCTTAACGTCTCCCATGACGCCGCTGACGTCGCCGCTGATTTGCTCGAGCTTCGAGTTGGCGGTGGTGGTGGCCTGCTTCAGCTCATCCAGCTGCCCCGCCACCTGCTGTTGCGCCTGTTGCTGCGCCTGTTGCTGGGCCTTGGTTTCCTGGGCGATTTTGGCGGCCAGGTTGGCATTGGCCCTGCGCAGATCTGCCTTGGCTTGCTCTTCCGCCGTCATGGCGGAATCGTGCGCTTCCCGAGCCACCGATTCCACGCGCTGGCGGCTGGCCTCATTATTCTGCGCGATCAGGTCGCCCAGTTTGGCGATCTGCGCTGCGGTAGCGTCCCTCTGTTGCGCCACGCTGGTTCCTAACTGGTGAATGTTGATGAAGAGAACCACGATGGCCGCCAGCGCCAGCGCAGTCGCCGCCTGCCAGAACGGGTTGCCTCGCGCGGACCGGGGCGGCTTGTCCCCGGCTGGCTTACTCTCAAGACTGCCGTTTTCTATCGTCATAACTCATTGACCTCCTGGGCGGGCCGCATCGGCTTCTCTCGCCACTCGGAGACATACTGAGCACCTTGTCTGCCAAGCCGGTTACGGAACTGAGAACATGGGAGATGTGCTCATTCAGCCGTTTCGCGCGATTCACCATCGAGGCCGAGCGAGTAATTTTTTCACGGAACGCGAGGGATACAAGCCGCCTGCACGCCGCGCGGCGTCGGCGCGTCATAATATAAAGGGACATACGTATGCGGAAACTGCCATGGGCCGGGCATAGCAGGCCCCATCGCCGGCGGGGCTTCTCCCTGATTGAGTTGCTGATCGTGGTATCGATCATCCTTATCCTCATCACCATCGCCGTTCCTAAGTTCACGCACGCCCAAATGTACACGCGGGAAACCGCGGCCATTCAAGCGATCAAGGCCATTCACACGGCCGAGGTCCAATTCCAATCGCAGTTCGGCCGCTATGCGGTATCGCTTACCGAGCTCGGGCCGCCGGCCAGCGGCGCACCGAACGCTTCGGCGGCCGATCTGATCGGCAACGATCTGGCCAATGGCGAAAAGCAGGGCTACAAATTCACCGTCTCGGCCGTACCCGGCGGATATACGGTCAACGCCGTCCCGGTGGCGTATGGCAGCAGCGGCAGCCGCAGCTTTTACTCCGACCAGTCGATGGTAGTTCGCGAAAACGACGGTCCTGAGCCGGCTACGGCGCAAAGCAAGGAACTGCGCTAGCGTGGAGCGGCCCGTGCGTGCCGCGTCGAGACTCTTCTCGACGCGTCTTCGCCCTTGCGGCACCTGGCGTCGGCAGGATTGCCGCGTGAGACAATCTGAAGGTATCTTGCCGATGTTCTCCTATTCCGACAACGATCTTTACTGCGAGCAAGTGGCGCTGGCCGATGTGGCGGCGCAGGTGGGCACGCCCGCTTACGTCTATTCCAGCCAGACGATCCTGGCCAATTACCGCGCCTATGACGAGGCCTTCGGCGCGCTGCCGCACACGGTTTGCTACGCGGTAAAGGCGAATTCGTCGCTCGCCGTGCTGGCGCTGCTGGCCAAAGCCGGAGCCGGTTTCGACATCGTTTCGGGCGGCGAACTGGCGCGCGTGCTGGCCGCCGGCGGAGACCCTTCTCGGGTGGTGTTTTCGGGCGTGGGCAAGACCGCCGCGGAAGTGGAGTACGCGCTCGGCCACGGCATTCACAGTTTCAACTGCGAATCCGAACCGGAGCTGGCGCTGCTCGACGCCATGGCGGCGCGGCGCGGCGTGAAAGCGGGATTTTCGATTCGCGTCAACCCGGATGTGGACGCCGTCACCCATCCCTACATCGCCACCGGCCTCGGCCAGACACAAATTCGGCATCGCCATCGAGCGGGCGCGCGCGGTCTATGAGCGGGCGCGCACCTTCGCCAATCTGTCCGCCGAGGGCGTGAGCTGCCACATCGGCTCGCAGATCCTCGACGCGAGCCCGATTCTGGAAGCGGTCGACAAGCTGGTGGAGCTTGCCGGCCAGCTCCGCGCGGAGGGCGCGCCCGATTCGTCATCTGGACTTGGGCGGCGGCCTCGGCATCGCCTATCGGCCCGGCGAAAAGGCGCCCGCAGTGGCCGCGTTCGTGGCTGGGCTGCACGCCAAGCTCGCGCGACACCGGCCTTTCGGTGATGGTCGAGCCGGGCCGCTCCATCGTGGGTCCGGCCGGCGTGTTGCTCACGCGCGTGCTCTACCGCAAGCAGAACGGCGAACAAGGAATTCATGGTGGTGGATGCGGCCATGAACGACCTGATCCGCCCGGCGCTCTACCACGCGCACCACGAGATTGTGCCGCTGCGCAAGAACGGGCTGCCGCCGGTGAACAGCCGACGTGGTGGGCCCGATCTGCGAGAGCGGCGATTTCCTGGCGCGCGACCGACTGATGGCCAACGCCATGCCCGGCGATTACCTGGCCGTGTGCGCGGCGGGCGCTTACGGATTCGTCCAGTCGTCGAACTACAACTCGCGGCCGCGCGCGCCGGAAGTGCTGGTGGAAGGCACCGGTTACCGGGTGATTCGCCAGCGCGAGACTTACCTCGATCTGATGCGGGGGGAGACGGTGTGAGCCAGGAGACAGGAGTCAGGAGTCAGGAGTCGGAAGAGGAATTTGCGGGCGTGATGCCCGGGATGGCGGGAATTGAATTCTCGTTTCGCCGCGCCGCGGAGGAAACTTGTGAATTCTCACAAGCTGAACCGCTCGACAGGCCCGTTGCTGGCCGGTTTGGGGCTGCTCGTGGCCTCGGTGGCGCCGGCCCTGGCGCAGAAACCGCCGGAGGCGCGCGACACACTCTCTCTCGCCGGGAAATGGGAATTCGCTCTGGACCCGAACGGCGCCGGCGTAAAGGAAGGATGGGCCGGCCGCACGCTGCCGGATTCCATCGACCTGCCGAACACGACCGACGTGGCGCGCAAAGGCAAATTCCAGGAGCCCACCCAGGAGGCATGGAAGCTGTCGCGCCGCTACCCCTACGAAGGGCTGGCCTGGTATCGCAAGACGTTCACCGTGCCGCAGGATTGGAACGGCAAGGAAGTGGCGCTCTACCTGGAGCGCAGCAAGAAGGTCACCGTGTATCTGGATGGGGGCGAGGCCAGAGACGGCGGACGGCAGCTCAGCACATCGCATCTGATTCGACTGGGCAAGCTCAGTCCCGGTTCGCACACGGTCGCGATCTTGGTCGACAATCGCTTGAGCAACTGGCCCGACCGCGTGGTGAACAGCCATATGCTGGATGAGGCAACGCAGACCAATTGGAATGGAATCCTGGGCAGGATCGAGGTGCGAACTGAGGAGTCGTTCGGCATACAGGGTGTGATCTTAGGGAACATGCCGGGCGATCCGCACTCGCTGCTAATCGACGTCCACACAGTGGACGCTTCGAAGCCGCAGGTCAGCGCGGTCCTTGAAGGGACCGTTCATGGCTTCCCGTTCCGGGCCAACACGGGCAGCGACGGGGCCTATCTCGAGACATTTGAGTCCGGAGCCTGGTACCCCGAAAGCCCTCTGTGGGATGAGTTTCATCCGAATTTGCTCCACCTAGCCGTCGAAGCCTGGGTAGGCGGCGTGAAGGTACTCTGGAGCGCGTACGTTGGCCTACGCGACTTTCGCGCCCAGGACGGCCACTTCACCATCAACGGCCGGCGCGTGTTTCTGCGCGGCAAGCACGACGGCTGCGTGTTTCCGCTCACCGCGCATCCGCCGATGGATGAAGTCGGCTGGGAAAAGTATTTCGCGGTGGTGAAGGCGTACGGGATCAACCACGTGCGTTTCCATTCCTGGTGCCCGCCGGAAGCGGCGTTCGCGGTGGCGGACCGGCTCGGCATTTACCTGCAACCGGAGCTGCCGTTCTGGGGCGATCCGACGAAGCCGGGCGTGGAGGCGTTTCTCGCCGAAGAGGGCCGGCGCATCCTGATCGAATATGGCCACCATCCTTCATTCGTCATGCTGAGCATCGGCAACGAATATTGGGGCCCGTCCGAGCCGCGGCCGCGCATGGTCGCCGCTCTGCGTGCGTTCGATCCCAGCCGACTGTTTGACCAGGGGTCGAATTCGGAAGCCTGGAATCCGCACGAATTCGCCGGCGACGATTACCGCGTCAGCGCCTATGCGAAGCCTGGCCTCGAAGGCAAGGCGCGCGGCTCCTACGCGCACCAGGACAAGAAGGACGGCGAAGTGGGTTACATCCAGGAGAACACGCCGGGAACTTCGAAGACATACACGACGGCGCTGGCAGGTAAGCGGCTGCCGTTCATCAGCCACGAAGTGGGCCAATACCAGGTGTTCCCGAATTTTGGCGAGGCCGCCAAATATACCGGAGCGCTGCGCGCGGACAATTTCGCGGTCTTCGAGCAGCGCGTCAAAAAGGCCGGGCTGCTCGACCAGGGCGAAGATTTCCGCCGCGCCAGCGGGATGCTCTCCGCGCTGGCCTACCGCGAGGAAATCGAAGCCGCGCTGCGGACTCCGGAAATGGACGGCTTCCACTTGCTGGATTTGCAGGATTATCCCGGGCAGGGGACGGCGCTGGTGGGCATGCTGGACGCCTTCATGGATTCCAAGGGGATCGTCACACCCGAGGAATGGCGCGCCTTCTGCTCGCCGGTTGTTCCGCTGGCAATGTTTGCCAAACACACCTGGACCAACCGGGAAGAGTTCACCGCCGAAATCCGCGTGGCGAACTACGGCGAGGCAGCGCTCGACGGCCCGGTTGTGTGGCAGATGAAGGAAGGGTCGCAAGTGCTCCAGTCCGGCGATGTGAGCCAGGCCAAAGCGCCGGCCGGCGGCGTGACCACCGTCTGCCAAATTCGCTTCGCGTTGAGCTCGGTGGAGGCTCCGGCGCGGCTGGCGCTTTCGATCAGGATCGGCAGCAACGAGCTTGAGTGGCCGCTCTGGGTGTACCCGGCTGAACCATCGGCACCTCTAGCCGGCGTCACCGTCGCGCGCACCGTGGACGACGCGCTGGCGCATCTGGCCCGCGGCGAGCGCGTCCTTCTGCTGCCGAAGGCTGCGGAGGCGCCCAACAGCCTGCCCGGTTACTTCACGCCGGATTTCTGGTGCTACCCGATGTTCAAAAAGGGCAACCCGCCCGGCACGCTCGGGCTGCTGATTCAGGACACTCATCCGGCCTTGGCCTCATTCCCGACCCGCTTCTACTCCGAGTGGCAGTGGCAGAGCCTGGCGCACCACTCGCAGGCCATTATCCTGGATTCGCTGGCCGGCTACCGGCCGATCGTGCAGCCCATCGACAATGTCGAGCGCAACCACCGATTGGGCACCATTTTCGAATTGAAGGTGGGCGCAGGCCGGTTACTGGTTTGCGCCATCGATTTGCCGGCGATGCCGGATGCGCCGGAGGCCGCGCAGTTACTGCTCAGCCTCGAGCAGTACGCGCAATCGCCGAAGTTCGCTCCGGCCAGAGAGGTTTCGCCGGGGGAGTTGCGGAAACTGCTGTGGGGAAAGTAAGGGCGCTCGCCCCGCCGACCGCTCCCTAACGGTCGCGGCTCCGATCAGAGCCGTGGCGCGGGCTGTCAAGCCTGCTGTGTCGAGAGTCATCTCGACATTTCTTCCTTTGCGCGACACTCTCGCATCAAGAACTCGCGTTGCCGAACTGGCTCTGCGGCCGCACAATAGAGCATGGCCGAAATTCAACCCGCCCGCTACACGTGCTATCGCGCGGCCGGGCCGATCTCGATCGATGGCAAGCTGGATGAGCCTTCCTGGCGCCTCGCGCCCAAGTCCGCGCCGTTCGTCGACATCGTGACCGGCGAGCCGGCCTGGTTCGAGACGCGCGTGGCGCTGCTATGGGATGACGACTACCTCTACTTCGGTTTCTGGATCGAAGAGACCGATGTTTGGGGTACGCTCACCGCCCGCGATTCCAAAATCTGGGAAGAGAATGATATCGAGCTGTTCATCGCCGGGCGCGACGCTTACTACGAATTCGAGATCAACGCGCTCAACACGGTGTACGAAGCCTTCTGGATCTGGAAGGACATTCACCAGCCGGGCGGGCGTTATTATGGGCGGCCGGAGTTCGATGCCGCGTCGGCACGCACGATGGTGCTCGATGGCGTGGGCGGCCACGTGCATCCGCGCGGCGAGCGATGGGGATTTCTTGATTGGGATTTCCCGGGGCTGAAGACCGCCGTGCATGTGGATGGCGTGGTCAACAGCCGCACCAACACCGACCGCGGCTGGACGGTGGAGCTGGCATTTCCGTGGAAAGGGCTGGAACTAGTCGCGGATGGGCGATCATTGCCGCCTAAAGACGGCGACGTCTGGCGCATCGATTGTTCGCGCTTCGAGAAGATCGGCCGGAATCGCGAAACCCTGGACCCGTGCGCCGGCTGGACCTGGAACCGCCATGGCCACTACGATTCGCACATTCCGGAGGTGTTCCCGTATGTGACGTTCTCGGAGCGCGCGGTGGGGGGTAGGCGCGTCGGGGCGGATCGAAAGGGGATACCCTCACGATAGTGAACAGATTTCGCATCGCCAAACGCCTCTTCTGGCAGCCGTAGTCGTTCTCGTCGCGTGGATGTCTTATGTTCAGATCCGCCACCGGCTCACATACGGGCAGTTCACACCGATTGCCCTCCACGACATTGTCGTGCACGATGCATCTATCGGGATTCCCGGCATCACGAAGATGTACGAGGCGACACCAACCAACTACGGGCTGCTTCCGGTGTTGGTCGAGAGATGCAACTACTTGAGCGACACCTCGGCCCTGGGCGCAATGGTTGCATACAACATCGAGCGATGGGACCCGGCGAACCACACCTGGGCGCGGGTCGTGGAGTTTGCCAAGGCAACATTCTGCACGCCTGTGCCGCTAAGCATGGAGAGTTCGCACTGGGTTCGCTCATGGTTGTGGCCAGGTCAGAGTCTTTCCACTGAGGAGGAGGCCACTGGCGCGCGCTGGCCATTCAAGAAGGGCGACGCGCTGCGATTAGTCGTGGTGGCTAACGTGGCCGGAAGTGACAAGCGCAGTTCCTCCTATCCGACACCTTCGTTCACGCTGGATGAGCAGATGCTTGACGACGAGACGCCATTCCGGGTCCGGCATTGAGCGGGTAGCTACAGCTTATTGCGGTCGGCCCCGTCGCGAATCGGCGCGCCTGGCGATCTCTGCAAGGGACTTCAACGCGGCATTGACCGCGACCGCGTTCGGAAACAGGTCTGCCACTTCGGGGTCAACCACAACCACGTTCGAACTCGCTCGAAGCCGCTGGACGTACTTCCCGCGGATCAACGGCCCGAAATCCGAGCGTTTGTATTCGGGACGAAGTTGGGCCGCAGCCGGTTTCTGAGCCTTCCTCATATAGCTTCCTCTCCGATTCACGCCCCCTCAGTATAGACCTGCGACCGTGTGAGAATGTCCGTCGCGTGTGGGGCAGGATGGCATCCTGCGCGGCGGTTGACAACCGCCGTGCGGTCCGATTGGCAATCGGACCGCAGCTTACCAAGCTGCCCCACAAAGTTCCCAACGCCGCCTGCTTCCGGATTCACATGGCGCCGATCCACACTCCCGCCTCTGTGCTACACTACTTTCTTATGGCAAGCGTCACCCTCGCGCGGCATCATCACTATCACTCCACGCGACGGGCGCTGCAATAATTTCCACGAGACAAAAATGGAAAGGACGCCCGCCGCGAAAACGGCGGGCTTTTTTTGTTTACCGATGAATCTCGATTTCGAAAAATCCGGCGGGCTCGTCACCGCCGTCATCCAGGACCACTCGAGCGGCCGCGTGCTGATGGTGGGCTTCATGAATGAAGAAGCCTTTCGCAAGACGGTGGAAAGCGGGTTCGCGACCTTCTGGAGCCGCTCGCGGCAGAAGCTGTGGCTGAAGGGCGAAAGCTCGGGCCACCGGTTGGTCGTCAAGGAAATCTCCGCCGATTGCGACCGCGATGCGGTGCTGGTAAAGGTGGAAGCGCAAGGCCCCGGCGTCTGCCACGAAGGTTACGAAAGCTGCTTCTTCCGGCGCCTGGATTCTGGCGAATGGAAAGTGGCGGACGCAGCGGACTTACGACCCCAAGCGGTCTACGGAGGCAAGGCGTGAAGCTGAAACTGGGCATTCCCAAAGGCAGCCTGGAAAACGCCACGGTGGATCTGTTCCGGCGCGCGGGGTATGTCATCACCACCAGCAGCCGGTCGTATTTTCCCGGCATCGACGATCCGGAGATCGAGTGCATGCTGATTCGCGCGCAGGAAATGGCGCGCTACGTGGAGGACGGCATTCTCGATGCCGGCCTGACCGGCCGCGATTGGATCGAAGAGAACGGCGCGCAGGTGGTCGCGGTGGCCGACCTGATTTACGCCAAGCAGAGCTTCGGCAAAGTGCGCTGGGTGCTGGCCGTGCCGGAGTCCTCGCCATTCCTCAGCGCGAAGGACCTGGAAGGCAAGATCATCGCCACCGAACTGGTGGAGACCACGCGGCGTTAC
>CAWJLI010000051.1:0-9838 GCA_963843095.1 Bryobacterales bacterium | reverse complement strand
CCGCATATCACCATCTGCTGGCTGGATCCGAACGGCCGGCTGGTGATCCGCACCAGCAGCCAGGTGCCGTACCACACTCGGCGGCAGGTTGCCATGATCCTGCAGATTCCGGTGAGCCGCATCCATGTGATCAAGCCGCGCATCGGCGGCGGTTTCGGCGGCAAGCAGGAAATGCTGCTGGAAGACATTTGCGGCGCGCTGACGCTGGCCTCGCGGCGGCCGGTGAAGATGGAATACACGCGCGAAGAAGAGTTCTACATGGCGCGCAGCCGGCATCCGCAAATTCTGCGCATGAAGATGGGAGCGAAGGCGACGGCACGCTGCTGGCGAACCAGATGACGGTACTCGCCACCACCGGCGCGTACGGAAGCCACGCCAACACGGTGCAGGGCAACACGGGCAGCAAGGTGCTTCCGCTCTATCGCACACCGCAACATGCGCTTTGAGTGCCACGTGGTCTACACCAACATGCCGGTGGCGGGAGCGTTCCGCGGATATGGATGCCCGCAGGGATTCTTCGCGCAGGAATCGCGTGGTGGATGAGATTGCGCACACGCTCGGAATGGATCCCGTCGAGTTTCGCCAGAAGAACACGATCCGGCTGGGCGATATCGACCGGCTCTCCGGCGCAGCTCGGCGAAGGCAAGAAGGACTGCCGCGCGTGATCCGTAGCTGCGGGTTGCAGGAATGCATCCAGCGGGGCGCGGAAGCCATTGGCTGGGCCGAAGAAGCGGCAGACACACAGTGCCCGAGCCCGCATTTGAAGCGCGGTGTGGGAATGTCGTGCTCGATGCAGGGCAGCGGGATTGCGGGCGTCGACTGGGCGTCGGCGTTTCTGAAGATGAACGAAGATGGTTCGTTCTATCTGCAGGTGGGCGCGTCGGACGTGGGCGGCGGCGCGGATACGGTGCTTTCGCAAATCGCCGCGGAGAGCCTGGGCGTGACGCTGGACAAGATCATTATCACCTCCGGCGATACGGACATCACGCCGTTCGATGTCGGCGCTTATGCTTCCAGCACCACCATCATCTCCGGCGGCGCGGTGAAGAAGGCGGCGGAGAAGGTGCGGGCGCAGGTGTTGAGCCTGGCGTCGAAGATGCTGGAAACGCCGGTGGAGAAACTGGCCTGCGGCAGCAACGAAGTGTTCACGGTGTGCGAGTGCCGCAAGTCGCGTGACGCATGACCGATATTGCGCTGCAGGCGATGTACAAGGAGAAGCTGCAGATCATGGATGGCGCGTCGCACTTCAACACCGACAGCCCGCCGCCGTTCTGCGCCACGTTCGCGGAGGTTGAGGTGGACACCGAAACCGGCCAGGTGCGCGTGCTGCACCTGGCGACGGCGGTGGATCCTGGCACGGCGATCAACCCGATGCAATCGGAAGGGCAGGTGGAGGGCGCGGTGACGCAGGGCATGGGTTACGCGCTCACCGAGGAACTGCTGCTGGACGGCGCGGGGCGGCCGCTGAATCCGAATTTCATGGACTACAAGATTTTCTCGGCGAAGGATATGCCGAAGCTGACGACGATCCTGGTGGAGACGGATGAGCCGCTCGGGCCTTTCGGCGCCAAGTCGATTTCGGAAGTGCCGATCAACGGGCCGGCGCCGGCCATCGCCAATGCGATCTATGACGCGGTCGGCGTGCGCATTCGCAAGCTGCCGATACGGCCGGAAGACGTGCTGCTGGCCCTCCGCGACAAGGAGCGGGAGCGCCGGGAAGAAGGGGTCGCAAAATGAGTGTTCCCAATGTTGGGACCATCGATGCCGCGCGCCTGGCGGAACGGGCGCAAGCGTACGAACCAGACATGGTTCGATTTCTGCGGGATCTCATCGCCATACCGGCCGAGAGTGGCCATGAAGGGCCGGTGATCGCGCGGATCCGGCAGGAAATGGAGAAGGTGGGGTTCGACGAAATTCGCGTCGACGGCATGGGAAATATTCTGGGGCGGATCGGCTCGGGGAAGACCGTCATCATGATGGACTCCCACACCGACACCGTCGGCGTGGGCGATCCGAAGGAATGGAGCTGGGATCCTTACCAGGGTAAGGTCGAGGACGGCTACATTTATGGGCGCGGTTCGAGCGATCAGCGAGGCGGCATGGCGAGCATGGTGTACGCGGGCAAGCTGATCAAGGAACTCGGACTCGATGGCGATTACACGGTGTACATGGTGGGGTCGGTGCAGGAGGAAGACTGCGACGGGCTGTGCTGGCTGTACATATTGAAGGAAGACGGCATTCGGCCCGACTGCGTGGTGATCACGGAACCGAGCCGGCTGCGGATCTATCGAGGCCACCGCGGCCGCATGGAAATAGAAGTACACCTGCGCGGGAGGTCGTGCCACGCGAGCGCGCCGGAACGCGGCGATAACCCGATCTACAAGATGACCCGGCTGGTGGAGGAAGTGGAGAAGCTGAACACGCGGCTGAAAGACGATCCGTTCCTGGGCAAGGGGACAATCGCAGTGACCGAGATCCGTTCGCTTTCGCCCTCGTTGTGCGCGGTGCCGGGCGCGTGCTCGATTCACCTGGACCGGCGGTTGACGGCAGGCGAGACCAAGGAAAGCGCCGTGGCGGAAGTGCGTGCGCTGCCCGGCGCGGAAAGCGCCGAGATCGAAATCCTGACTTACGACGTACCCAGCTACACCGGGCTGCGCTACCCGATGGAGAAATACTATCCGACCTGGGTGCTGGAGGAATCGCACCCGCTGACGCAAGCCGCCGTTTCGACGTATCGCGGGCTCTGGAATCGGGAGCCGGTGGTCGACAAGTGGACGTTCAGCACCAACGGCGTGGGCTCGATGGGGCTGATGGGCGTGCCGACGATCGGGTTCGGGCCGGGCGAAGAAGACGTGGCGCACTCGGTGGTCGAGCGCATGCCGATCCGCCACCTGGTGGAGGCGGCGCAGTTCTACGCGGCGTTTCCGCTGACCTATCTGGCCACATTGAAGAAGCGCAATGGCTGAACTGGTTCCACTGCCGCTGCCGCTGCTGTTGCGGCGGGCGTTCCACGAATACCGGAACGAAGGCAAGATCTTCGATCTGCCTGGAGCCAAGTTCTTTCGCGGCTTTCCGGATCTGGACCTTTCGGTCGAGTTTCATGGGCATCGCGCGTCGACACCGTTGGGGCCGGCGGCGGGACCGCACGGACAACTGGTGCAGAATATCGCGCTCTCCTGGCTGGGCGGCGCGCGCATCATCGAACTGAAGACGGTCCAGATCCTTGACGAGTTGAAGATCCCGCGGCCGTGCATCGATGTGGCCAACGTGGGATACAACGTGGAGTGGTCGCAGGAACTCAAGCTGGAGCGCTCGCTGCGCGAATACGTCAGCGCGGCGATGTTTCTGGAAATTCTCAAGGCTTCGAAACTTCTGGGCGAAGGCATCCCCGCGGACACGGTCTTCGATATGAGCGTGGGATACAGCCTGGAGGGCATCCGGTCGCCGCGCGTGCGTTCGTGGATCGCGTCGATGATGGATGCGACGGCGGTGATCGACGAGTTGCGGCCGGCGCTCGATGGCGAATGGGCGCGCTATCGCGATCTGCCGTTTCCGGCGCGCATCAGCGACACCATCAGCCTTTCGACGTTTCATGGCTGCCCGGCTGGAGAAATCGAAGGCATCGTGACTTTCCTGCTGGCGGAGATGGGCTGCCACGTCTGCATCAAGCTGAACCCGACGCTGCTCGGCCGAGGCGAGGTGGAGCACTTGCTGCACGACGTGCTGGGCTACCACGAGTTGGAGGTTCACCCGCCGGCGTTCGAGAACGATCTGCAGTTCGACGAAGCGCTGGATCTGATTCCGCGCCTGCAGAGTGTGGCGCGATCGCACGGGCGCAGCCTCTCGGTAAAATTCACCAACACGCTGGTGGTGAAAAACCACAAGAGTTTTTTCAGCGAGGGTGAGATGTATCTTTCGGGCGCGCCGCTGCACGTGATCGCGCTCAACCTGGTGAAGAAGTTTCGCGAGCATCAGCGGGAGCCGATTCCGGTTTCGTTTTCGGGCGGCCTCGACGCCAACAACGTAGCGCGGGCGGTGGCGATGAACTTCGTCCCGGTGACCAGTTGCACCGATCTGCTGCGTCCCGGCGGGTATGGCCGGATGATCCGCTACCTGGAAAACCTGGGTGCGGCGATGCGCGAGCTGGGTGTGAGCAACATCGGAGATTTCGTCCTGCGGTTTCGCGGGCAGGCCGAGGCCGCGGCGGGAGACGTGAATGCGGCGGGACTGCTCAACACGCCGATCCTGGTGGCGGAAGCCACGGCCGATCCGCGGTACCGGTGGGAGCGCAACCAGGGTGTGCCGCGCAAGATCGGGTCGAAACTGTGGCTCTACGACTGCATCACCTGCGACAAATGCGTGCCGGTCTGCCCGAATGACGCGAACTTCGTGTATGAAACCGGCGCCGTGGATGTGGCGTACGATAACTTCGAGCTCGACGCCGATGGGCCGCGCGCGATTCTGGGCGGCGTGCTGCGCCTGGCGAAGGCGCGCCAGTTTGCCAACTACGCCGATGCGTGCAACGATTGCGGCAACTGCGACATCTTCTGTCCGGAAGATGGCGGGCCGTTCGTCGAGAAGCCGCGTTTCTTCGGCAGCCTCGAAACTTTTCGCCGGGACGCCGGCAGGAACGGATTCTATATCGACTATGCGCGGAGTGCGATCCACGGCGTAATCGCGGGGGAAGCGTACGTCCTGACGGTGGATCGGGCGGCGGACCGCGCGTGCTTCGAGCGGGACGACACCGAGATCGAGATCCGTTTCAGCGATAACCGCCCGCTGCACTGGACACCGAAGAATGGACTAGCGGGCGCCGCGCGCACGCTCGATCTGTTGCCGTATCTCAAGCTCAAGCTGTTGCTCGAATCCATCGGCGACCCGCGCCGCGCGCATTTCGCGAATGTCGCCGGACTTCCAGCGGTTACACACGGGAGCGAAGCTCATGACTGAAACCAGGCAGGCACATTTCAAAGGCAGAGACTGGATCACCACCGAGGAATGGCAAGACGCGGAACTGGACGTGATGCTCGACGTAGCATCGGACCTGAAGCGGAAATTCAAGGGGCGGATCCCGCATCGCCATCTGCCGGATCAGACCATTTTTCTGATGTTTTTCGACAAGTCGACGCGCACGCGGAATTCCTTCGAGGCGGGGATGACGCAACTCGGCGGACACGCGCACTTTCTGACCGCGGACGTGATGCAGGTTTCACACGGCGAGAGCGCCAAGGATACCGGTATCATTCTTTCCAGCTACGGTCACGCCATCGCGATTCGCCACGATCTGATTCCGGGCGAAGGCAACGCCTACATGCGCGAAGTGGCCCGGTGGGCGGACGCTCCGGTGATCAACATGCAGTGCGACGTGGACCACCCCTGCCAGACGCTGGCCGACCTGATGACCATTCGCGAGCTGCGCGGGCGCAACACGCGCGGGTTGAAAGTCGCGGTCTCGTGGGCGTACGCGCCGAGCTATGCCAAGCCGCTCTCGGTGCCGCAGGGGCTGATCATGCTGCTGCCGCGCTTCGGCATGGATGTGGTGCTGGCGCATCCGCCGGAGTACGGATTGATGCCCGGGACGGTAGCGGCGGCGCACGCCAACGCGGCGCGCGGCGGCGGGCAGTTCCGCATGGTCGACAACATGGACGAAGCGTTTCGCGACGCCGACGTGGTGATCCCCAAGAGTTGGGGATGCCTGGACACGATGGGCGCGAACCCGGCGGAATCGCTGCGCATCGCCAAGCAGTACACCGATTGGATCTGCCACGCGGAGCGCATGAAGCTGGCGAAGCAGGATGTGCTCTACATGCACCCGCTGCCGGCCGACCGCGGCAACGAAGTAACCGACGAGGTGATCGACGGGCCGAACTCGGTGGTCTACCAGGAAGCCGAGAACCGGCTGCACACGGCCAAGGCGATCATGGCGCTGACCATGGCGGACCGGCCGGTGGACTACGAGATCGGCTAGGGGCTATGCGCGAGACGCTGGTCATTGCGCTGGGCGGCAACGCCATCACGCGTGCCGGAGAGCCCGGGACGATTCCGCAGCAGTTTCAGCATACCGCGGAGACGCTGCATCACCTGGCGCCGCTGTTTCACACCGATGCGCGCATTGCGATCACCCACGGCAACGGGCCGCAGATCGGCAACATTCTGATTCGCGTGGAAGAGGGGGAACGTCGCGTGCCGCGGCTTCCTCTGGACACCTGCGTTTCCGACTCTCAAGGCGGCATGGGCTACATGATCCAGCGGCTGGCTTGCGAATTGTTCCGGCGGGAGCGCCTGCCACGCACCGCCGCCACCATCATCACGCAGGTGGTGGTGAACGAAGGCGACCCGCAGATGGTGCACCCGAGCAAACCGATCGGCCAGTTCTACGGTCCCGATGAGATCGCACACATTCGCGCAACGTCGCCGCATTGGGAGATGCGGGAAATGGAAGCGGGGCGCTGGCGGCGCGTGGTGGCATCGCCGCATCCGCTGCGGATTATCGAGATCGATGCGATCGCCTGCCTGCTGGATGCCGGTTTTGTGGTGATCGCAGCCGGCGGTGGCGGGATTCCGGTGGCGTGGGAAGGCCCGAAACTCGCAGGCGTAGAAGGCGTGATCGATAAGGACCTGGTCTCGGCGTTACTGGCGCGCGACCTTCACGCACAGAAACTGGTCGTCGTAACTTCGGTGGAGCGCGCGGCGGTTCGCTTCGGCCGCCCGGATCAGCGATGGCTGGATACAGTCACAGTGGAACGGGCTCGCGAGCTGCTGGCGGCGGGCGAATTTCCGGCCGGGTCGATGGGGCCCAAGATCGAAGCCGCGATTGAGTTCGTATCACAAGGCGGCGAGGAGTGCATTATCACTTCGGCTGAGCGGGTTGTGCAAGCCGTGAGCGGCTCGGCTGGAACGCATATCGTGGCATCATGATTCTGACCAACGCCCGCATCCTGACCTTCGACGACGCCGAACGAGTGCTCGATTCCGGCAGCGTCGAGGTTCGCGCCGACGGCAGCATCGGTTCGGTGCGGGGTGGCCGCGCGCGCGGCGCGGACACCGTGAACGCCGGCGGGCGGCTTATCATGCCGGCGCTAATCAACTGCCACTCGCATCTTTACAGCACGCTGGCGCGGGGCATCCTGTTGCCCGGCGCGCCTCCCGCGGATTTTCGGGCGATTCTGAAGAAGCTGTGGTGGCGATTGGATCGCGCGCTGAACATCGAGGACGTCTACTACAGCGCCCTGATCGGGCTGATCGACGCGGCCAAGAACGGTGTCGGCACCGTGATCGATCATCATTCGAGCCCGAACGCCTGCGCGGGGAGCCTGGATGCGATTGAACGGGCGTATCGTAAGGTCGGGCTGCGCGGCGCGACGTGCTACGAAACCGGCGATCGCGACGGCAAAGCCGCTGCCGCTGCCGCGATTGCCGAAAACGTCCGGTTCCTCGAACGCCGCCGGCGGGATGACACGGTGGGAGGGGCATTCGGTCTGCATGCGGCGTTCACGCTCAGCGATCGCACGCTGCGCGCGTGCGCGGAGGCTAATGAGTCGCTCGGCGGCGCGCTCCACATACACTTGTCGGAGGATCGCTGTGACCGCGGGGCGGTGACCCGCCTGAACCGGCTCGGCATTCTAAATCAAAGTACACTCGCCGCGCATGCAATCCATGTGACCGCGGCGGAGCGCAAAGCGCTCGCGCGCAGCGGCGTGAACGTAATCCACAACCCGCAGTCCAACTGCAATAACGCGGTGGGCACAGCGGCGCTCATCGAGCTGTTTCGCGACGGCGTGATGGTGGGGCTGGGTTCGGATGGCTATTCGCCGCGGCTTTGGGAAGAGTTCAAGACGGCGGCGAATCTGCAGAAAGTGCGCGCGCGCGATCCGCGGGTGGGTTGCGCGGAAGCTTACGCGGCGGCGTTTCGGAACAACCGTGCCATCGTGCGGAAGATCTGGGGCCTGGAAGTCGGCCGCATCGAGACCGGTGCCAAGGCCGATCTGGCGCTGTTCGATTATTTTCCGCCGACGCCGGTCGAGCCCCGCAATCTCCTGGGCCACCTGCTGTTCGGAATCGCGAATGCGCCGGTCGATTCGCTAATGGTCAATGGCCGCTGGGTGCTGCGCGACAAGCAGTGCGTCAACGTGGATGAGCGCCGGGTGGCCGAAAAGGCTTCGCGGCGCGCGCGGGCGCTCTGGGAGAGATTTTAGGAGACACATGCAAATTGCCGTATCCGGTCCCACCTATCAGGAGATGTTGCACCCGGAGTTACTGCCGGCTGCAATCCGCAGAGCGGCCCTGGCGGGCGCGGCCGCTGAACTCGACCCGATCAACCTCTTCAACATCACCTGGCGGGGGGCGGGCAACCAGGTGCGGCACGTGGTGCTGCCCAAGGAACTCACCGGCGTGCGCGCCAACATCGTGGTGATGGTGGGCCGGCACTTTCCATCCGGGAGCCACAAGGTGGGTCCGGCGTACACCACGCTGATGGAGGGCGAGCTGGCGGGAGAGATCTCGCCCGGCGAGCAGACCATCATCGGCCCATCGACCGGCAACTTCGGCATCGGCGTGGCGTATGTTTCCAAGCTCAAGGGCTACCCCGCGATCGTGATCATGCCGGAACAGATGAGCCGCGAACGGTACGAGCGCATTCGCCGGTACGGCGGCCAACTGGATCTGACGCCCGGATCGGAGAGCGACGTCATCCTGGTGCTGGAGCGCACCGAGGATTACAAGAAGGACCCGCGGAACAAGATTCTGGCGCAGTTCGAACTGCTGCCCAACTATCGCTTCCACCGCTACGTGACGGGCCGCAGCGCCATCGAGGCGGCCGCGGCGCACGGGAACGGGCGCATCGCGGCGTTCGTTTCGGCGCCGGGCTCGGCCGGAACGCTGGCGGCGGGCGATGAGATCAAGGCGCATTATCCGGAAGCCGTGGTGTGCGCGCTGGAACCCAAGGAATGCTCCACGCTGTTCAACAATGGCCGGGGAACGCACCGCATCGAAGGCATCGGCGACAAGATGGTGACGCTGATCCACAACGTGCTGACCACCGACTACGTGATGTTGGTTCACGATGACGACTGCGTGATCGGACTGGCGCTGATCGAGCGGCGCGCGGCCATGGTGGAGCAGCTTCTTGGCATGCCTCAGGGAAGCCTCGATATGTTCGCGGACATGTTCGGGGTTTCCGGCATCTGCAACGTGTTGGGCGCGATTCGCCTGGCGCGGCATCTGAATCTGGGATCGAACGACAACGTGGTGACGATCGCGACGGACGGATTCGACCGCTATCCCTCGGTGCTCGCCGATTTGGAAAAGCGGCGGGGGACGCTGGACGCCTCGTGGTTCGAGGAGGTGTTTCGCGGAGGCACGCCGGACGAGATCCTGGACGTGCGCGGCCGCCACGAAAAGCAGCGGCTCTTCGATTACAAAGAACAAGTGTGGAGCGGGTTCCATTACTCGCACGACTATTTGGAGAGCATGCAGTCGCAGGCGTTCTGGGATGCCGAATTCGAGAAGGTGGAAGCGATCGACCGCGCGCTCACGGCCGCACGCAAGTAAGACGATCGGGAGCCGGCAGCCCGTCCCTCAACTGGCCAACGTGGTGATATCTCCAGCCATGTAGAGCAGTGGCCGCGGGTTGCTCGTGATCCTTGCGGTAGGTACTGAACGCAAAAATGCGTGCGCCACTCGCTTACGACTGCTGTTCCCACTCGGATTCCAGCAGACGGGAGTACTCTCCGGAGGCGTACAACTGGAAGCGGAAATTGACGGTGGTGATGGCGCTGTGAGTCTCGGCTTCCATGAATGCTCGATAGAGCAATACGTAGTCGTCGCGGCCACAGGCAGC
>CAWJLI010000050.1:0-3260 GCA_963843095.1 Bryobacterales bacterium | reverse complement strand
CTTCTCCCCTTGCCGCTGGTTAGAGTACGTATTGCCGTAAGGGCCGGGCCACATGTCATAACCGGCCTTGGTGGAAATGATGAGCTCGTCGCGGTATGCCGCCAGGTCCATCTTCATCGCCCGGCCGAAGGTCTCTTCCGCCGAGCCATACGGCGGCCCGTAGTTGTTCGCCAGGTCGAAATGGGTGACTCCCAGATCAAAGGCGCGGCACAGCATGGCGCGGCTGTTTTCGAGCGAATCGACGCCGCCGAAATTGTGCCAGAGGCCGAGTGAAATCGCCGGCAGCACGATGCCGGACTTGCCGCAGCGCCGGTAGATCATACCGTCGTAACGGGCTGGATTTGCAGTGTACAAACGAATTGGCTCCTCAAAACTACTGTACAGGATTTGCCACGTGGCGCACGCACTCGTCGGTGCCGCGTCGGCACTCGTGCCGACGCACGGCGCCCCACACGGGGCGGGTGTCGAGAAGAGTCTCGACATGGCACGCACGCCTGCGGCGCACGAGTGCGTGCGCCACTTAGGTATAATTGGCACCTGTCGGAAGTATGCCTGATTTCAAAGAACTGATCGGCCGGCTCCAGAAGCACTACGGCGAGCCGGCACTGCCGCCCGCCAAGGGGCCGTTCGAACTGGTCCTGTGGGAAAACGCCTGCTACCTGTTGCCTGACAAACGGCGGGCAGAAGTCTTCGAAAGCCTTCGCCGGCAAGTGGGGATGGATGCCGCTGCCATCTGGAAAGCCGACCGCAACACGCTACTGGCTCTGGCGACGCGCGGCGGCATGCGGCCCCGAGACCCGCGTCTTCCGATGGCTTGAGATCGCGCGCATCACGCTGGAACAATTTGGCGGCGACCTGGATCGGATCCTCGCCGGCACCTACCAGGATGCGAAACGGGCGCTCAAGCAGTTTCCCTGTATCGGGGACCCGGGTGCGGAAAAGATTCTGATGCTATGCGGCATGGGCACCGGTCTGCCACTCGAATCGAACGGGTTGCGCGTGCTGACGCGGGTGGGGTACGGCCGGGTGCAAAAGAGCTATGGCGCCATGTACCGCTCGGTGCAAGAAGCGATCGGGAGCCAGTTGCCGGCCGAACCGGCGGCGCTGGCGCGCGCGCATTTGCTGTTGCGGCAGCATGGCAAGACGCTGTGCAAGACCAACGGGCCGGAGTGCGGTGCCTGCCCGGTGGTGCGGCTATGCGCCTTTGGAGCCAAGGATGAACACCGCTGAACACGGATAAGAAAATCAAAAAAGCAAAGAACGCCTGGTTCTTAATTTGTGTTCATTCGTGTTCATTCGTGGCTGATCATGTTCCGCCGTTTTTCGGCAAGCCCCTTCGCGCGCCGCGCTTCATTGCTTTGCGTATGGTTTCTCGAACTTGTTGCGCGTGTTGTAGACCGTGAAGCTGCCGTCTTTCCCGGCCGTCACCTTGATCCACTTTCCTTCGCATTCGGCATCCACGTTGGCGATGAAGGTGTCGGGCGAGTTGTGCTGCTTGTCGGCGTCGATGGCGTAGTGCAGTTGCCAGATGTCCAGCAGGCCGCGCGTATCGCGCAGCGTCTGCCAGACTTCCGCCGTGCCGCCCTTGTGCGGGCCGTTGTCCACCAGCGCCACGCGCGGTGAAACGGCGTGCACGAACGGCGCCGAACTGGAAAGGTTCGAGCCGTGATGCGACACCAGCAGGAAATCCACCGTGCCGATTTTGTTGACGGGGCAGACCAGCTCGTATTCGCGGTCCCTGGTCAGGTCGCCCATGTCCAGCATGCGGAAATCGCCGTAGGTGATCAGCACGCCGATGGATTGGCCGTTTTCATCGGTGGTTTCCGGCGGAGCCTCGTAGCCGTTGCAGTCCGGATTGGGCACGCCTGGCTCCTCCAGCGGCGAGCCGATCACGTTGCCGCCCGCGGAAAGCACCTGGACGTCGATCCCTTTCACCGGGATCGTGCCGCCCGCCTCGACCCGCAGGTGCTGGCCCTTGGCGCGCACGGCCGCGTATTCGTTGAACAGAATCTCGGCGTCCTTGCCCTTTTCGACGCTGCGTGCCGTGATCGACAAAATGCACGATCGGCATCTTTTCGGCAAGCTGGTAGACGCCGCCCACGTGGTCCATGTGGAAATGCGTGATCAGCAGCCAGTCGATCTTCTTGATGCCCGCGGCTTTAGCAGCCGCCACGATGCGGTCGGCGTCGCGGTGGTTGTGGCCCGGCCAGCCGGTATCGATCAGCAGCGAATCGCCCGACGGCGTAACCAGCAGCGTGGCTTGCCCGCCCTCCACGTCAATCGCGAAAATCTCCAGGTTCCCCGCCGCCGGCAGGACTGCGGCTGAGACCAGCGCCAGCGTTACGGCAGCCAGAATTCTCATGGCGCAATCTTAACACGCTCCCCCCACCAGGTTGCGGAACAAGCCGGGCTCGCGTAACGTATTGAGAAGTAGCATGCCGTTTTGCACACAGTGCGGGAATCCGGTGACGGGCTACGACCAGTTCTGCTGGCGCTGTGGCACGCGCCAACCCGCCACAACCGCGCCGATCGGCCAGGACCCGCTGGCCGGCGTCTCTCCACGAACTGCTTCGGTGCTCAGCTACGTTCCCGGCATTGGTTGGATTGCATGCATCATCTGGCTGGCCTCGGATCGCTTCCGCCAGAATCGCGCGGTGCGCTTCCACGCCTTCCAGGGTCTCTACCTGTTCGTGGCCTGGCTAATGAATGCGTGGGTTGTCCGCCCCCTCTGCTACCTTTCCCCCCATCTGCAATTCGATAAGATGGTGGCCCTGGCGTTGCTCATCATGTGTATTTTCATGATGATCAAGGCATCCCATGACGAAACCTATTCGCTGCCCCTGTTCGGTGAGCTGGCCCAACGCTCGGTCGCCGAAGGGTAGGGGTGAGGCAGGTCCTCGACCTGCCAATCCGCCACGGGATCTTTCTCTCACAACCATCCGCCTGACTCTGTGGTATAATTATTCATCATAAAGAATAAACAACCACATGAAAGCTAAGGTTGGCATTGTCGGTTATCGGGGATACAGCGGCGCGGAACTGGTTCACATTCTGGCGCGGCACCCCGGCGTTGCAACCTGCCTGCTGGAGCATCGTGAAGAATCCGGTCCGGCCTCGGCGATCCGTGGCGCGGAGCCGCCGGAATGCCTCCCCTGCGATCCGCAAATAGTTCACGCCGAAGGTCTTGCGCTGGTCCTCCTGGCCACGCCGCCGGAGGTTTCTCTCACCTTTTGCCTTGCCGCCCTTGTTGCTTCGACTCA
>CAWJLI010000049.1:0-3070 GCA_963843095.1 Bryobacterales bacterium | reverse complement strand
CGTAGACCACCACGATGATGTGGGCAAGTTGCGCGCCGCGGCCCTTGCCGAAGCGCGTCTGAATCCAATCGGCGCCGGTCATGGCGTTGGAACGGCGCAGCCAGCTCGAGAGGAACACCATCAGGAAGACCTGGTTGAAAGTGGGCCACAGCCACGGGATCCAGACGCTCTTCACGCCGTAGACGAACGCCCAGTACACCAGCAGCATGGTGCCGCTGACGTCGAACATGCCGGAAGCGTTCGACACGCCCAGCACGTACCAGGGCATGGTGTTGCCGCCCAAAAAGTAAGCCTTCATGTCGCGGGAAGCGCGATGGGAAACCCAATAGCCGACCACAACCGTGGTGGCCAGATAGAGGACGATAATCGCTATGTCGATAACGTGCAGGTGCATCCGGGACCTAACCTCTCACGGCCCGCACCTGGCCGTTGCGCGTGGGTGCAGGCACACTCAAAGCGGCCCGTGTCAGCCGCTCATGAACCAAGCATCATAACAGAATGGGTGATGGAGAAATGGGCCCGCTTATGGGGCTGACGCCGCCCACGCGCGGGAAGCGGCGCAGCGAATCCTACCTGGCGGGGAGCTGCGCGGTCATCCTCTCGGCTTCCGCGAGGCGCGTCCGCGCGCTGCCGGCATCCTCGGCGTCGGGCGCCAGTTTGAGGTAGGCGCGGAGGTGAGTGGCAGCGGCCGCGTAGTCTTTCCGGCCGGCCAGGATCACGCCGGCCATGTATTCGATCTGCGGAAAAGCGTGCCGCGAATCGAGCACTTGCGCCCGCTCGATGTTCCGCTCGGCCATCTCCGTTTTGCGCAGATTGTAGTTGGCCATTGCGGCGTACAGGAAAAGCTGCGGGTAATCGACCGGATCCAGGTCGAGCGCTTTGGCGCTGAGGTCCGCGGCCTCCTGCCACCTCCGGTCCCACAACGCCACGGTGGCCAACTGGAGGTACGGATCGACCTGGTTCGGGTCGGCGTGGAGCGCGCGCTCGAAGGAGGCGCGGGCGGAATCCAGACCGCCGCTGGCCACCTGGAGCTTGCCCAGTGCGCACCACGCGGCGGCAAATTCCGGGTAGACAGCGACAGCCTTTTCGAGGTGCTGCCTGGCCCGGTCGGTCTTTCCGCTCCTGATTTCCGTCTGCGCACTCTCGAAGAGTTTGCGAGCTGGCTTGGGCACGGCCAGCGACTGGGCGGTAACCACGGCGCCGGCGCCGTGCGCCCCGTCGGGCCGGATGACGATCACGCCGATATCCGGGTTCTCCATCAAGTGCAGCGTCTTGAGTGGTACGCTTTGCGAATGGTAGCCGGCCAGTACGGCGCGCAACTCGCAATCGAGCAGCCTCCCGTCGGAAGTGGAGGTGATGGATGCGGCGGCCATGTCTTGGGAGAAAGGAGATCCCATCAGGGATGGCGCGGTGGGAGAAGGCGAGAGCCGATCCTGCTCGCTGGCATCCTGGGAAACCGATGCGGTCGAACCGAATTGAATTCCGAAATAGCCCTGCGCGTCGGTGAAGCCCTCGGAATGGGGAATGGAATTGCAGACGCGTTCGATCTTGGCCGGGCGCGGCGGCGGCGATCCATTCTCCAGCAACACGCGGCCCGTGAGCAGGACGGCCGGTCGGGTCACTGGAGCGGCCGAAACCACAGGATTGGATTGGGCGGCGGCAATGGCCGCCTCGGCGGAAGCGTTGGGGCCGGGTGGAATCGCCTGGCTCCACGCCGGCTCGATCGGCGACAGCACCGCACCGAGCAACACCAGCATCCGAATTCTTTCGAAGCAGGTCACACGGCACCTCCCTCGTCGATCGCTGACGTTATTATGTCACGAACGAAAGCCGGCGGATATGGCCCTTGTGAGGCGAGGCCCAAACCTACTTAGTGTAAATCGTCACATCCACGTTCATGCCCGGCCGTAGCACCACGCCCTCATGCGGGTCCACCAGGATCTTCACCGGGATGCGCTGCACCACTTTGACGAAGTTGCCAGTGGCGTTTTCGGGCGGCAACAGGCTCATGCTCGCGCCGGTGGCGCCCGCGATCGAATCCACGTGGCCGTCGATGGTGGCACCGTACATATCCACGTGAATTTCCGCACGCTGGCCTGCGTGGACCTGGGCGAGTTGGGTCTCCTTGAAGTTGGCGGTGACCCAGGTATCGCTCAGCGGAATCAATGTCATGATGCCTTGGCCGGGTTGCAGAATCTGGCCGATTTCCACGCTCTTGCGCGTCACCACGCCATCGAGGGGCGCGGTAATGGTTGTGTAGCTGAGTTGCAGTTCGGCGGCTTCGAGAGTTGCCCGCGCCGACTCGATGGACGCTTGCGCGGTGCCCACGTCGGCGGTGCGAATCGCCACCTGTTTGCGGTTCGCCACCGAGGCCGAGAGCTGCGCATTCGCCTGCGCAACCCGCGTTTCGGCGGCCGTCAGCGACGCTTTCTTGATCGCCGCGTCCTTCCCGGCCGAGGCCAGCTTCTCTTGCGCTTCTTTGAGCTCGCTCGCCGCCACCTTGGCCGCCGCGACGTAGGCGTCGTATTGCAGTTGCGAGATTTCGGCTTTGTCCACCAGCGGCTTCATGCGCGCCAAATCGGCCTGGGCGCGATCGTTGCTGGCCTGGCGGGCGCGCACGTTGGCTTCGGCATAGGCCAGATCGGAGCTGGAGGCCTGTTCGTAAACCAGGCGCGCGCGGTCGAGCTCCGCTTGCGCGTCTCCCACCCCGGCCGAAGCCGAAGTCTGAACGGATTCGGTGGTGAGATCCGTCAACGGTACGCCCACTTGCGCCGCGCGCAACTTACTTTCCTGCTCCGCCAGCGCGGCCTTCGCCTGGTCCACCCGCGCCTGATAGTCGCGCGGGTCGATGCGCACCAGCACGTCTCCCGCCTTCACCGGCTGATTGTCCTTCACCAGCACGTCGACCACGTTGCCGCTGATCTTGGGTGCGATGGCGCTGACGTGCCCGTCCACTTCCGCGTCGTCGGTCGAGACGCGGTCGCGGTAATGATAGTAAGCCCACAGCCCCGCCCCAACCGCGACCACCAGCAGGATCGCCACAACAAACCGCACCGGCGATTTCTTCTGC
>CAWJLI010000048.1:0-39999 GCA_963843095.1 Bryobacterales bacterium | reverse complement strand
CGTGCCTGCGGAAACGGGCTGCGCCGAGTATATGAGGGAGCGCTGCATGGCCGCTGGCGCCACCACGTTGCGGGCCTGCTATCCGATGGACATCCTCAAGCTGGTGAAGGCTATCGCCGAGTACGAGGGACGCGCCGTCCGCCTCACCCGCGCCAACATCGACCGAGCCGTCGGCCTCTACTTCGCCAAAGCCCCGACCCGCAAGAAGAACCCGCTGGGCTAAGTACATCATTTCGCAAACGCGCTCGTGAGCCCCGTCATTTTTGAACTTCACTCGCACGGGGTTTTCTCGTGGAGCGTCTTCCTTTTGCCGAGGCCAGTCAGTGGGGCTGTTGCGGGTCGCTGCGTGTCTCGCTGCGTGAGTCGCCACGCTTGATCTGAGCGCGGCGGCGCCCGGTTTCCAGATTGGCCTCGGCTTTCTCTTTGGCGGCATCGCTCACCTGAATTCGGTTGTTCACCGCCAGTGCGCCGGCGGCTTTGGCCATGCGGGTGGCGCTGCCCTTGTGTTGCACCACGCCGGTTTTGCCTTCAATGGTGGCCACGCCGCCCTGCACGTGGACCTGAAAATGGTCTTGCGATATCTTCTGCGATTTGGCGAGTCGGGCGCGGATGTCGGCTTCCAGTTGTGCGTCGCTCATGCGTGGTTGAGCGGTAGTGGTTGCCGTTTTGGGCCGGGTAGTGGTTCCGTTGGCAGGCGGGCGCACGGTCTGCGCGCCGCCGGCGGCGGCGAGCATCGCAAACGCTGCCAGGATACGAATGCGGGACATAAAACCAGAGTCAAACCAGCCCACCGTGCCTCTCAGGTTTCTGTGCTACAGTTAGTCTTTCTCAAGGCTTAGAGCACCTTCAATGGCCGAACAAATCCTGCTCCAAGGCAAAATCCTGGGCACTGAAGAGTTTCTCTCGGCGGCTGCCGCCGAGGGACGTCCCGCGCGTTCCGCAGGTGAGGATTTGCTCGCCGGGCGGTCGCAGTGGATCACCCTGCTGAGCGAGGTTTTACCACGAGCCCTGCTGGCGGAACTCGGGCTGGCGCGGATCCTCTTGGGCTCCAGCGGCGGCGGTCAGTTCCTGCTGGTGCTGCCGGGCGCTGTGCGGGAGACGGCGGAAAACTTCCTGCGGGCGGCGGCTCGGCAAATGGCCGACTTGAGTTCCGGGCATGTCAAGCTGATTTGGGGCGTGACCGACAATCTGGGCGACTGGTCGGTGATCCGCCGCCGGCTGAACGAGGAACTGGACCGGCAACGCAACCGGCCGCTGGCGGACATCGGAGAAGGCGCGTTCCTGCCCTCCACGGCGGTTCCGAATTCCGCCGCCGATGCCTACTTCGCCAAGGAGCTGGGCGCCAAGGTCCGCGAGGCCGCGCAGGCCGGCTGGTCGCCCGAGTCGCCCGGGAAGGTGCTGGTGGAGGGCGCCAAACACACCTGGAGCCTGACCGCCAATCTTTCACCGGACGCCATCCTCCTGGCACGCCACGCCGCACCCAGCGATGACGGCAAGCAGGCCGCTCCCGTACAGACGCTGGCGCGGCGTTCGCAGGGGCGCGCCATCTGGGGCGTGCTGCGCGGCGACGTGGACAACTTCGGGCTGCGCCTGCGGCGTGTCAATTCGATTGAAGAACACGTGCCGCTTTCGGTGCTCTACAAGCAGTTCTTCGCCGGCGAATTGGAGGTGCTGTGCTCCATGCCCGAGTTCTGGCGCAAGGTCAGCATCCTCTATTGCGGCGGCGACGATTTCGCCGTTTACGGGGCGTGGGACGCGCTGATCGCGCTGGCGCGCGAAGTGCAGCGGCTGTTCCACCGTTTCACGGAAGAGAATTTGAAGGAGTACCCGGGCCCCGAGGGCAAGACCATCTCGATGGCGATTGCATTGGCGCCGGAGTCCTACTATCCGCTCGCCGCCGTCTATGAGGATGCCGGGCGCAACCTGGGCCTGGCGAAATCGGCCGACAAGGATTGCATCTATCTGCTCGGGCGCATCCTCGAATGGCGCCACCTGGCGGACGCGGCGGAACTCAAGGACACGGTGACGCGCCTGGTTCACGATTTTCGCATGTCGCGGCAGTTTCTATATCAGTTGCGCAGTTTCTACCGGCACGAGGCCTATGCCGATGGTCCGGCCGGCCAGACGGAAACCCAGCGCACCTGGCGTTTCCAGCGCCGCTTCAACCGCATCCTGAGCGGCACGCGCGACCGCGAATTTCAGAAGCTGCGCACCCATTTGATCAATGAAATGACCGGCCGGAAATCCGCCGAAGTGAAGATGCGGCCCGCCGGGCTGGTGGCCCTCGAGTGGGCCAGATTGGTGACCGAGGTTTAGCACATGACACAAGAGAACGAGCAGCGGAACCGGGAGGCACGCCCACCGCGCGAAGGGCGCCCGCCGCAGGGCGACCGCGGGCCGCGCCCCGATCGCGGAGACCGGGGAGAACGCGGCGACCGCGGCGATCGTAGAGGTCCCGACCGCGGGCGATTCGAAGTCCCGCCCGAAATCGAGCTCGAGAAGCTCATCCACGACAGCCTTTATCTGGACAACCAGGCGCATTCCGTCGTCAGCCGCATGCGCGACATGGATTCCGGCACCAAGAGCCAGTTGCGCCGCCTCTATGGCGCGGTGCGCCGCGCGGTGCGCGCTCCTGAAAGCGGGCGTCAGCACGAGTTCGTGATGCTCCGCGCGCGCCTGGCCTATACCATCGCGCGCCACGGCTTGCGCAGCCTGGACCAGTTGGAGAAACTGCTGCTGCAGGTGACGCGGAAGAACGACACCAAGGGTTACGAACGGTTCAAGGACCTGTTTGAGGCCATCGTGGCCTACAACGAGTAAAGCATGAGCGCACACAATTCCCAAACTGAGTTGAAACTCATCGGCAAGCTGATCCTGGAAGCCGAAATGACCTGCGAAACCGGCCTGCACGTTGGCGCCGGCAAGGGTTCGCTCGAAATCGGCGGTTCCGATAATCCGGTGGCGAAAGACGCATTCGGCAGGCCCTACGTGCCGGGCAGCTCGTTGCGCGGCAAGATCCGCTCGCTGCTCGAGCAGAGCTCCGGCCTGGCCGTTCCCGCCGAGCTGGTGTACCTGTCCCGCCGCAAGGGTCAGGAAGTCCGCATCCATCAGAGCGACCGGCCCGACGACGATATCTGCCTCCTGTTCGGCCGCAGCCCGGGCCGCATGGAGCGCGTGCAAGGCGAAACGCTCGATACCACCCAGGCCACGCCCGCGCGGCTGGCGGTGTTCGACGCTCCGCTCGACGTCGAGAGCATCACCCCCCAGATGCGCGAGAATCTGGACGATGAGCTGACCGAAGTCAAGAACGAGAACGCCATCGACCGCATCACTTCCCAGGCCAACCCGCGCACCATCGAGCGGGTGCCCGCCGGCGCGCGCTTCCATGCGCGGCTGGTGATGGACGTGCTGTGCGAAGAAGACGGCCCGCTGTTTCTGCGCGTGCTGGAGGGCCTGCGGCTGCTTGAGGACGATGCGCTCGGCGGCGGCGGCTCGCGCGGCAGCGGCCGCGTGTCCTTCGGCAAACTTCGTCTGGTGTGGCGCGGCCGCGACCATTATGCCAAGGGCGCCGCGGAAAAAGAAATCGCGGCGGGCGCCGCTCTGGGAGTGATTCAGGCAGCGGTCGCCGATTCGGCCTTCGCCTTCCTGCGCGAGGAGTCATGACGCCTGGGCTGGTCGTCAAGCTGCGGCCCACCGGGCCGTGGCGCGTGGGACCCGATTCGGGCGCCCGCAATCGGGTCGACTCGATCTACCACAGCGATTCTGTCTACGCCGCGGTGACTGCCGCGATGGCGCGCCTGGGCACCTTCGACCAGTGGCTGGACGCGACGGCGCGCGGCGGCGAGCCCGCGGTTTCCTTCAGCTCCTGCTTTCCTTTTGTCGATGAAATCGGCTTCGTTGTGCCGCCGCGCACCATCTGGCCGCCGCGGTCGCCGTCTCTGATGGGTGCGCGCGTGCGGTGGAAAAGCGCGCGCTTCGTGCCGCTTACCATGGTGCAGGCGCTGGTGGCCGGCGGCCGGCTGGATGAGAACGCCTGGAACATGGATGGTCCCAGCGAGTGCCTGGTGCCGGCAGGCCGCTTAGGCCCCTTTCGCACCGCCGTCCGCTGGAGCGCCGCCGTGGACCGCTTAAGCGGCTCCAGCGAGCGGCATTCCGTGGCGTGCCTGGAATTTCGCGCCGGCGCCGGCCTTTGGCTGGTGGCGGCTTTTCGCGACGAGCCGGCGTGGAGCCGCTGGCGCGATCCGGTGCAGGCGGCTTTCCGCCTGCTCGCCGATAGCGGCTTCGGAGGCGAACGCTCGCGCGGCTGGGGCCGTTCGGAAGCTCCCGAGTTTACCGAAGGCACTCTGCCTGAGTTGATCCTCCCGCCAGTAGCACAGGCCGGTGGCACGCCAGTTGATAGCGCACCGCCAGCCGAGAGCGCGCCATCTCCATCCGAATCGGAACCCTCCACCTCCGCGCGCGACGAACTTGGTGGGGCAGGCGCTTCCGCCTGCCAACAGTTGGAATCGCTCAACACGCCTGCGCCCGACGCCCCGTCGCAACCCGAAGCCCCTGACGGCAGCACATTTCTCGACAGCGCCGCCGCGCCCGCCTGCGCTGTGCGCGAGACCGCGTCCGCCGTCGGCGTGCTCGAATTGGAAGAGCCCGTCGAAGTTGCCGAAGAGCCCGTGGAAGACGAGCCGGTGCCCGAGGTTTTGCCCGAAGAAGCAGCCATCTTCGAGGCCGGTCCCAAGCCCCATTGGCTGCTCTCGTTATTCGCGCCGTCCGGGCAGGACGCGGTGGATTGGTCGCGCGGCAATTACTGGCTGGTCGAACGCGGCGGGCGCATCGATAGCCCCGCCGGATCCGGCGAATTGAAAAAGACCTTGCGGATGGTGGGGGAAGGATCGGTGATCTATGCCCCGTCCGCGCCCTGCGGCGCCGCGCCCGACGTGGCGCCCGGCGGCTTCCCGCATCCCGTGTTCCGCGCCGGCTTCGCGGTCTCGGTTCCGCTGCCCGAGGTGAGTTGATGCGATACCGCCTCACATGTCTGACGCCGCTGCTGGTCGGCGACGGCCGCAAGCTGAGCCCCATCGATTACATGGTCTGGAAGGACCACGTCAACGTGCTCGACCAGTGGCGCATTTTCCGCCTGCTGGCCAAAGGGCCGCGCCTGGACGGCTACCTGGCGCAGCTCAAGACGGCCGAGAAGCTTGACTTCGCCTCCTGGGGCGGCTTTGCGCAGAATTTCGCCGGCCGCCGCATTCCCTTCGAGAACGCGGCCTATTCGGCGTACTGGAACCGCGCCGCGGGCGACAGCCTGCACATCCCCACGTTCGCCGCGGGCGCTTCCGGCCCGTATATTCCCGGCGCCGCCATCAAGGGCGCGCTGCGCACCGGCATGGTGTTCGCCAACTGGCGCGACGGCATGCTGCAGGACCTGCTGGCCCGCGTGAAGGGCGAGCGGCTGCCGCGGCGTCCCGCCGAATGCGTGGAAGAACAGGCGCTGGGCTCGGCGGCTCCAGCCGCATGCGCTTCGTGAGCGCCGGCGATTCGGCCGTCGTCGGCAACGATGCGTTCAAAGTCTACCTGCTGCGCACCTCCACGCTGCAACCGCGCGGCGGCGGCCTGGTTTTGGGATGGAAGCAGAGCCCGCGTGGCGCCGTGGATGGTGCGCGACACGAGGACTCGACGCCGGCGTTCGCCGAGATGGCCGCGCCCGGCACGGTGTTCGAAGGCCGTTGGGACGAGAATCGTTTTCTGCTCTCCCCCGAAGTGCGCCGCAGCGTCCGCTGGCCGGAATCGTTGAACCGCGCCCGCTTCTTCGAGGCCGCCAACGTTTACGCCGCCGGCCTGCTCGCGTTGCAGCGCCAATATGCATCGTGGGCCGGGATGGGCCTGCTCGACCAGAGCCTGCAAGCTCTGGAACAGCGCCTGGCCGAAGCCCGCGAGCGCGGCTCCTGCCTGCTTTCGCTCGGCTGGGGAGGCGGCCTGCCCGCCAAGAGCGCCTGGCTCGACACCAACAACTCCGATTACCGCGACATCCTGCGCCAGTACGCGATCTACAACCGCGCCCTGGACAGCAACCTCCCCTTCCCGAAAACTCGCCGCATCGTTTTCCTGAACAATCGCCCCGCCACGCTCCCCGGCTGGGCCGAGTTGACCGTCGCCGAATAGCGCGCCCCCGAGGCAGGGCTGTAGCATGCCTCCGCGCAATCGGAATCCGAGGACTTAACACTCGGCCCTCAGCGTCAACGGGAGCATACCGCAAATCGTAAGACATAGCCCAACCGCCAGGTGCGGGACCGGCCTGGCACGTAACTTTAGAGCGCCCAACCGCGTCTTATCACGGTATAGTCTCCAAGCGTCGAACGCTCCTTTGCTATGGACCAGGAATTTCTCGCGTGGCTTGACGCCCAGCAGGGCCGGCAGTACGAATTGCACGAACGCTACGTCAACCCGGCATTCGTGAAGATGATCCGGACCATCGGTTTCGATAAGGGCTACGTTCGCGGACAGGGCGCGTGGCTCTTCGATCGCGAGGGCACCCGTTATCTGGATCTTCTGACCGGCTGGGGTGTATTCGCGCTGGGGCGAAACCACCCGAAGGTCCGGTCGATTCTCGAACAGGTGCTGTCACGCGACATGCCGAATCTGGTTCGCATGGATTGCTCCCTGCTCGCCGGTCTGGTCGCGGAAAAGCTAACCGATCACGCGTGCTCGGATTCCGGGCAAGAGCGGAAGCGCATGTTTTTCTGCAATTCCGGAGCGGAAAGCATCGAAGCCGCGATCAAATTCGCCCGCTGCTATACCCGAAAGCCGCGGATTCTTTTCTGCGATCACGCCTTTCACGGGCTCACGGTCGGCGCCCTGTCGCTCAACGGCTCTGACTTTTTCCGCGAACGGTTCGGCAACCTGATGCCGGACACTGCCAAGGTTCCGTTCAACGATTTGGCTGCGCTCGAAAAGGCGCTCCACGAAAAAGACACGGCGGCTTTCGTGGTGGAACCGGTGCAAGGGAAAACCTGCGCAGTAGCGGCCGGCGGCTATCTGGCGGAAGCCGGCCGGCTTTGCCGCAAGGCCGGCGCTCTGCTGGTGGCCGACGAGGTGCAATGTGGCTTGGGGCGTACCGGCAAATGGTTCGCTTACCAGCACTGGCCTGCAGTCGAACCCGATATCGTCTGCGTATCCAAGGCTCTGTCCGGCGGCTACGTGCCGGTGGGCGCGGTGCTGGCGGCCCCACGCATCATGGACTCGGTATTCGACAGCATGGAGCACTGCGTGATCCATTCGAATACCTTCGGTCAAAACGATCTGGCCATGGCGGCGGCGCTGGCAACTCTGCAAGTGTTGGAAGAAGACAAACTGGCCGAAAACGCCGCTCTCCTGGGAGCCAAGGTAATCGCGCAACTGACCGAGATCGGCAAGACGTGCCCCTTCGTCTTCGAAGTAAGGGGCAAAGGGCTGATGTTCGGGATCGACTTCCGGCGTCCCGAAGGTTCGGTGAAACTGAAAGCCGCATGGGACGCGCTCCATCTGCTCAACGAGGGAGTGTTCAGCCAGACCGTCATTATGCCGCTGCTGCACGAGCACCGCATCCTCGCCCAAGTGGCCGGCTATCACACCGAACTCATCAAGTTTCTGCCTCCGCTCAATATCGCGGAAGAAGATCTGGATTATTTTCTATCCGCGATGCAGAAGGTGCTGGACGGCCTCCAGGACGTTCGTAACAGCGCCTGGGGCACGGTGCGGACGCTGGCGAAGAGCGTGGCCACCCAATTCGTCCGTTGACACCGCCGGCTAATTCGCGCGGCGCTCCAGCCATCGTCAATCATCGCTTTCGCAAATCCTCCCAAGCCACTTTTCAACAGGCTTACACGCCCCTCCCGCGCTCCGGACGCCCTTCCCGCCGCATTCCCCAACAACCGCCCCGCCGTACGTTCCAGAATAATCGGGTCTCTAGGGCAGATTGCGTCCCAGGGCCAACCGTCAAGGTCCTCGGAAAAAAAGCGATTCGCGGGACCCAAGGATGGCGCTTTGGTTTATACTGAATGGGACCTGGCAGTCCAAAATGGAAATTCTAGGCCAAGACAAAGATTCTGGCCGATCGAAGATGCTGACTGAGACTGTTCTTGCAGGATCAAAGGAGAATTAAGATGTCCCGATCATCAAGCGGGTTCGGAGTAGTTTTGGCGCTGGCTGTGGTTGCCGCCGCGGTTTGTTTGTCCAGCGCGCCGGCCTATGGCGCCGGGGTCCAGGTGACCACCCTGCAACCGTTCTTTAATGCGGATGACGTGATGCGCTATAACGGGGGCGCCCTCACCGCACCAAGTGTCACTTACGATAATCCCACACAACTCGCCGCGGACAGTTGGATGGTCACGCAGAGCACCGCGAACCAGCTCTCATCGAGCCAGAACGTTCTTACCCCGGCGCCGGTAGGCATCAATGACAACGGTCTTTACCCGGCAAACGCAACGCAGCTCTACGATGTGCAACTGGGATTCACCAACGCGACGCCGACGGGCACGAACACGGTGATCCAGGAAACCACGACCGGCAGCGGTTTCACCTTCAACGTGCCGAGCAACCGGTATTCGCAGTTTGCGATTTTCGGTTCGAGCGGAAACGGCAACACAACCCTTACGATTACCCTGAATTATTCGAGCGGCGCGCCCGTGGTGCTAAACGGCGTGCAGCTCCCGGATTGGTATAGCGGCGTTCCCGTCTCAACGGCGGCGGGCGCAGCCGGAACGTATTTCGCGCTGACACCCGCCATGTCGCGGAACCATCAGACCGCAATCTACTCGACCGGCGGTTATCAAGCCCCGGATGCCGGAGGAGGCGCCTTCATTTATGGAATCAACCTGGCGCCGGATTCCACGCGGCCGCTCACCAGCGTAACGGTGTTGGTCACCGGATTGGCATCTCCGGGATCCACGAAAGCGAATTTCATGGCCGCGGCAGGAGCGGTCGCGGGAGGCTCTCCTACTCCGACCCCAGCGCCGGCTACCTTGATTCTGCTCCTGGCGGGACTGGGCTTGGTTTACTGGTTTTTCGTGCGCCGGCAACACAGGGCGTTCTGAACGACCGAGTCAGCGCGAAGGGCCCGGGGCAGAGATGTCTATCCCCGGGCCGATCCGGCGGATTCGCGGTCACGCGGAACGGTGGGCCTTGCCGGTGATTCTCTCGAGACGGATGCGCACTACGGCTGCCTGGGCGCCGGAGGCGGTGATGGTTTGTTCGGCTTCGGGTGTCAGCGCTCCGCAGAAACGAATGGCCAGAAGCTCCAGGGCCCGCCGTTTCTCGCCGGGATCCGTTACCAGGGCGGCCCGGCCGAATACCAGCGCGCTCTCATAGAGGGTGGACAGCGTAGCCGGTAACACCTGCGCCCCCGTCACGACGCAGAAGGAGACGCGCTCTTCATGGGCGATGTTCGCCAGCTTGTGACCCTCGGCGGCGCAGTGAATGTAGAGCAGGTTCCCGGACAGCACGTGGTTCACGGGGATGCCATAGGGCCACCCGTCGGCTCCCAGGGTGGCCAGCACGCCATGCTCGGCGCGCGCCAGGATGTCGCGGGCCTGGTCCTCGGTTAGCGCCCTGTCTTTTCGTCGTATGTCCCTGAAGGAAGTCATTTTCCCGCTGCTCATGAACAAGTCTACTTCATGTTGCCTGGTGGGTGACGGAGTACGGAAGACGATTCGGCGATACACTTGGGTGAGAGGTTGAATTGTGTATTGTCCCCAATGCCAGGTTGAGTACCGCGATGGCTTCACCGAATGCTCAGACTGCCGCGTTCCCCTATTAGCCGGAGCACCTCCGGAGGAACCAGCCGATAGGTTCGACCCCACTCTCGACCTGGTCGTGGTCCTGGAGACAAACGATCCCATCCAGCTCGCCATGGCGAAGGGATTGTTAGAGGACGCGGGCATTCCGTTCTTCATTCTGGGACAGATCGCCACATTGGTGACGGACGTGGATGGTTTTCTCCATAAGTGGGTCCGCGTGCAGGTGCCGCGCGACCGCGAGGCGGAGGCGAAGGAGTTACTGGAAGAACTGCTCGCGCCGGATACCAGCCCTCTGGGCGATGGCGAGGATGCCGGGGACTGACCACTCTGTCCCAAGGCGCCGCTTTTGCGCCGCGTGGACAGAGCGGTCAGTCCCCGCGCCACGATGCGCAAGGCCGTGTTCGCGTTAATACTGTGGGCACGATCGAAAGTCTGAAGAACCCTGGACTGGTCCTAGGCGCGGGCTTAGATGCAACATTCTACAACGGCGAGTCCCGCGACCTGAACAACGACTGACGGAGGTCCACGCTCCGTTCCCACCCACGCTAACGTCTTTTGCCCGCGGCCACAGAATCGCGAATCTGGGCGTAAGGGGCACGCACGGCTTCTCTCGTTCCTGAGGCCTTGTATCAGGGCACGGCTTCAGCCGTGCCGAAAGATCGCGAGAAAGGTAGGGGCTTCAGCCCCTGCGCCCGTAGGAAAGCCCCAGCGGCTAAAGCCCTTGGCTACCGACGTGTCGTGGCACGGCTGAAGCCGGTGCCCTGATACAAGGCCAGCCGCCGAGTTCCCAGTTCCATGCCGCACACCCGCCATGTGTTACTTTCAAGAATCAGGTTCTCGAGGCAAGCAGCGGGTCTCGCCCGCCTACTCTCTCGCCTGAATCGAGGTCATCTCCATGTCGAAGAAACCAGAACACCCTCAACCTGTACCCGTAATCGCCGAGGGCGCCACGCTCGGCGTCATCGGCGCCGGCGTGATGGGCCAGACGCTGCTGCGCGGCCTGCTCTCCGGTAAGCTGATCGCGCACGACCGCGTGTGGGCCGGCGATAAGAATCCGTCCACCTGCGAAGCCGCGTCCGAGGCGCTCGGCATCGCCGTCGAATCCGACTTCCAGGCGCGCGTGCCGGGCGCCGATCTGATTCTGCTGTGCGTCAAGCCGAACGACGCGCCGGTGGTGCTGGCCACGCTGCGCAACGCCGGACTGCGGCGCGAGACGCTGCTGATCTCGATCCTGGCCGGCGTCGGCACCGACCGGCTGGAGTCGCTGCTCGGCACCGAGAATCCGGTGGTCCGCGCCATGCCCAACACGCCCGCGGTGGTCGGCGAAGGCATGACCGTGATCTGCCGCGGGCGCTACGCCACCAAGACCGACTTGCAGCGCGCGCAGGCGATCTTCGAAGCGGTGGGCCGGTGCCTGCCGGTGGACGAAGTTCATTTCAACGCCGTCACCGCGCTCAGCGGCAGCGGGCCGGGCTACCAGTTCCTCATCATGGAAGCGCTGGCCGATGCCGGCGTGCGCGTGGGGCTGCCGCGCCAGCTTGCCCTCACGCTGGTGGCGCAGACCGCGCTCGGCAGCGCGCGCATGGTGCTCGCCACCGGCCGCCATCCGGCCGCGCTGCGCGACGATGTCACCACGCCGGCCGGCTGCACCATCGCCGGCCTGCTGATGCTGGAGGATGGGCGCATCCGCTCGGTGCTGGCGCGCGCGGTCGAGGAAGCCACCAAGATTTCCGCGCATCTCGGCGTGGGTCCCACTAAAATCTCCGAAAGCGGCGGCGGCCAGCGCTCGGGAGACTAGGGACGCGCCATGCATGAAGTCGAACCCGATACGGTCGCCCAAGACCTGATCCAACTGGAAGACCGTTGGGGCGCGCACAACTATCGCCCGTTAGACGTGGTGGTGGAGCGCGCCCAGGGTGTCTGGGTGCACGCCGTCGACGGGCGCCGCTACCTGGATTGCCTGAGCGCATACTCGGCGCTCAACCAGGGCCACTGCCATCCGCGCATCATGCAGGCGATGATGGAGCAGATGTCGCGCGTGACGCTGACTTCGCGCGCGTTTCGCAACGACCAGTTGCCGTGCTTCTGCGAAGAGCTCGCGCAAATATGCGGCATGCAGATGGTGCTGCCGATGAACACCGGCGCCGAGGCGGTCGAGAGCGCCATCAAAGCGGTGCGCCGCTGGGGCTACACGTTCAAACACATCCCGCGCGACGAGGCCGAGATCATCGTCTGCGAAAACAATTTCCACGGCCGCACCACCACGATCACCGGCTTCTCCAGCGAGCCGCTCTACCGCGACGGCTTCGGCCCCTTCACGCCGGGCTTCGTGAGCGTGCCCTTCGGCGACATCGATGCGCTCGAAGCCGCTATCACGCCGCGCACCTGCGCGCTGCTGATCGAGCCCATCCAGTGCGAGGCCGGCATCCTGATTCCGCCCGAGGGATACCTGCAGCAGGCGGCCGAACTCTGCGCGCGCGAGCGTGTGCTGCTGGTAGCCGACGAGATCCAGACCGGCCTCGGCCGCACCGGCAGAATGTTCGCCTGCCAGCACGAGAACGTGCAGCCGGATGTGTACGTGCTCGGCAAGGCGCTCTCTGGCGGCGTGTATCCGGTGTCGGCCGTGGTTTCGTCGCGCGAGATTCTGGGCGTGTTCCGGCCCGGCAGCCACGGCAGCACCTATGGCGGCAATCCGCTGGCGTGCGCGGCCGCGCGCGCCGCGCTGCGTGTGATCGAAGAAGAGCGCTTGGCCGATCGCTCAGCCGAGCTGGGCGCGTGGCTACTCTATGAGCTGCGCAAAATCCGCCATCCGCACATCAAAGCCATCCGCGGACGCGGCCTGCTGATCGGCATCGAGCTGCTGGTGCCCGCGCGTTCCTATTGCGAGCGCCTGAAAGACCTGGGCCTGCTCTGCAAGGAGACGCACGATTTCGTGATTCGTCTAGCTCCGCCGCTCATCATCTCGGAAGAGGACTTAGCCTGGGCCGTGGGCCAAGTGCGCAAGGCGTTCGAAGGATAGCCGCGAGCGGTTGCCAGGGGGAGCGGAATTGGAAAGATGACTGAATGATAACGATCTCGCCGCTGACTGAGGTCGAGCTCAGCCACCGCGCCTGGCCTATCGCCGTGGCGGAATCCGGCCATATTGCCGCGCTCTCAAAGGACGGTTCGGGTACGCTGCTCGCGCCTGACCACACCACCTGCTCAGCGTTCCGGCTCAGGGATGAACCGGGTGACGCTGCGTTGTCCCCGGATGGAAGCCTCCTGGCGGTCACCATGCGCGGCAAGCTGGCGCTTCTTTCGACGAATACCTTGAGGGCGGCTCATCGGCTCGACGACTCGCTGGAATGCTGCTGTTTCAGTTCCGGCGACACCCTCTGGACCGCTTCCAGACTGGACGAAGACTCGTTCGCCCTGGAGATTAGGGAGCCCGAAGCTTGGAACGTAGTAGCGCGAACGGAGTTGAAGGATCCCTTTGGCGGCTCGTGGCTCAGGATTCTGCCGCATCCCGGCGGGAAACACGTCGCCATCTTTGCTGCTGCTGGTCAAGACGGCCAGCACTTGTTCTGGGCGCATCGCCACGGCGCGAAGATCATTGCCGTGGACCCTTTCCCCGACGTCAATGCCATCAAGTTCCCCAGTTTCAGCCCCTCTGGCGACAGATTCTTGGCCATTTGCGAGGAAAGTGAAATTCGCTTGTACGGATTCCCTCGAGGCCCCCTTCATGCCGCGATGCAATGGCCGTCCGATAGCATGGACAACCAGATTGGCGACTTGACCGAATTCGTGGATTCGAGACGCGCGCTGGTGACCGACCTTGACAACCGGTTGCACCTTGTTGACCTTCGTAAGATGGCGATTGCCCACGAGGTCACCTTTCGCCGCGAATCGAAACCCGGTTCCAGCCAGGGCGGGCGCGAGAAGGGCGACCTGTTCCCCGATCTCGCGCACTTCGGCCGGTTGCCGGCTGGGGGGTTCTTCTCCACTCACCGCAACCCTCCGCCCCGCCGCGGCGCCGGGAACCATGACACGATCCGGACCTGGCGCGTTCCGGCATAGCCGGAGAAAGCGGGACAACAGCCGGCGCAGCGGTTGCGGCGGTCCGCCGGCAGACATAACCGGAAACCGGGCGGAAAAGGGGCGGAAAAGGGGACGGGCGGAAAAGGGGACGCATTTCCTGAAAGGGAAAAGGGGACAGACGCATTTTCTAAATGACCGCTCGTCTTCACCGCCGATCATCTATGAGAGCGCTGCCGCCGTCAAGTGCGAAAACTAGGTCCTAATCGGCGCCGTCAGGCGCCGACGTTTACGGATTTTCGATACACTACCAGTACCCGGACGGAGGATAGGTCCACGCTGGAGAGCGAACCGAGCGCCGATCCGGAGGCCGGGATTGGCTGGGGAGTCTCTCTCCCCAGCAACCCACTCTCTGATCACGAAACCCAATCCTGGCGCGAACGCGTTAAACTCCGGGGTCTGGGGCGGAGCCCCAGATGTCGGGGGTTTATCGTCCTCCGCTACACCTCCTCAGCCCTGTTCGTCCATCGGCCCTTACTTTCTGTCTTGTCCGACAAGTCATCTATCCGCCCTCAGAGGGGCAAGAGCATCTTCGCCCCGGGCATCGCAATCACACACACAACCTCACAAGGGTTAGAACGGCCGCCGCGCTTGCCCGTGCGTGGACGAAGACACCGCGAGCGGTACCGGCTCGCGGTAAGGCTGTTTCTGTTTTAAGATCCACCAGGTCGATTCGGCCAGATGGCGTGCCACCGCTACTGCGGCTTTGCCATGGCATTTGTGCTGCTTCAGACGCTGGTACAGCAACACCGTGTGAATCGGACCGTGCCGATGTTGCAACGCCACAATGGAGCAGGCCGCTTCCACAAACGCCCAGCGGAGGTAGTGGTTGGACTGCCGCGTGGTCGGCCCCAGATGCACCTTGCCCCCGCTGGCGTGCACCGTCGGCACCAGGCCGGCATAGCTGGCCAGATGGGCTGCGCTCGGGAATCGCTCCACGTCTCCGACCTCCAGCCAGATCGTAGCCCCCAGAATCTCGCCCACTCCCGGCATGGTTTTCAGCAAGCGCACATAACCGATGCGACCGATGTGCTGGGCGATCCGCTGCTCCAGGTTTTCGATGTGCTCGCGCAGTTCGTCCACCACCACCCATTCCTCGAGCGCGGCTTCCCGAGTCTGCGCCGGCATGCCGGCGATATACACGTTCAGCCGTAGCCGCCCTTTGCCTATAAACAGGTCGCCGCAGGAATCGTCGCGCAATCCGTACCGATTCACGGCTGCCACAATGCGGTTCTTGATCGTCGTGCGCTGGGCCACCAGGGCCAGCCGCGTGCGCATCAGCGCCCGCAAATCGCGCAGCTTGGCGGCGGGAATCCACACCGACGGCAAGGTCCCGTTGCGCAGCAGAGTCGCCAATCCGCGAGCGTCCAACGGATCGGTTTTGTGCGGGCCGCGCATGCGCTGTCGGGCCTCGTAACTGTTCGCCAACATCGGCTGCAAGCCCGCCGCTTCCAATTCGTCGATCATCCAGTACCAGCTCCCCGTCGTCTCCACCGCGACCGGAGTTCCGCTGGGAAACCGGCGCAGAAACTTCCGCAGTTCCGCGCGCTCCCGCTCGTGCTCCACGCGCCAAGGCCCTTCGATCCGGCCGTTTTCGTCCACACTGGCGAACACCGAGTAATCCCGATGCAAGTCACACCCGATATACTGTTTCACGCTGCAGCACCTCCTGTGTTGGCTACACAAGGCTGATTTTGACCGATCAGCCTCGGAGTTGCTGCAGCGCTCTCATACAATCACGCCGCCTCGCCAAAAATCTTCGCCCCTGTTTTCAAGCGCCTACGCCGGTTCGCCCGCGCCTTCCCGCACTCGGCCGCGTTACCCTGAAATCGAAAAAGAGCTGCTCGCTCGCCGAGATGCAGCCGTTTCGGGGCGACGTCCGGTGCCTAACCATGGTCCCTCCCTGCAGGGGGCAATTTGAAACCGGGTCACGCCGTGCAACGTTCATAAGGCGGCCACAGAGGCTTGTATTCTCCTCCTCGAGAGGAGACAGGAACCGGTTCCTCGCAGCCCCGGCGCACCAGCGCCGGCAATTCCGTTCGCGTATCTGCTTCCGTTCCGTCAGCGCGCGAAAAAGTGGGCCCGATTGGCTCACAGTTTGTAACTGATTTCGATTGCTTCGAACTCACCCGCGATTCTCCGCGGGCCACATCGCGCGCATAAAAACGACGGCGAGCGAAGGAACATAGGAGACAAGAAGAGAGAGCCCCGAACGTCAAAACCCGTCACTGTCACCAAATGATACGGTGTTCCTGCTTCAGCTCTGCCTGTACAACCCAGCCGGTCGTTTCCGCGAACATCGCATGGAAGTGGTATCGGCTGTGGCGCCCCGGCAAATCGAGATAGAGGATACGGCCAGTCAGTGCTTTGGCTTCTGCCACACGGAAGTACGCGTTGAACAATCGTGTCATCTCAGCCCGGCAGTCCTTATTCTTAACCGCCGCTAACGCGCCACGTGACCAGTTAAGTAAAGGCATCTTCGCCTTTCATTATCTTCCATAGCCCCATGGCATTGTGGGGACCGTGCGGGCGCGGCGGTTGCGGCGGTCAGTGAGGGATCGTAACCTGAAACACATGAGATACCTCTTCGGGTTTCTGCTGTGTCTGTCCCTTTCTGCCCAGGCACCTCCGGCGCGGCCGAAAGTATTCGGCGTGGCCCACTACTCCATCTTCGTCAGCGACCTCGCCAAGGCTCGCGCCTTCTATGAGGATTTCCTCGGCTACGAAGAGGCTTTCACGCTGCCGAAGGCCGATGGCTCGGTGCAGATAGCCTTTGTCAAAATCAACGACCATCAGTTCGTGGAGCTGGTCAACGAACCGAACAAAGGCGAAGGCCAGTTGAACCATCTGGGGCTCTACACCGATGATGTTGAGCAGATGCGTCAGTATTTGGCTTCGCGCGGGGTCAAAGTGCCGGACCAGGTGGTGCGGAGCCGGGTCGGGAACAGGAAGATTTCGGTCACCGATCCGGACGGTCACGTGGTCGAGATCGTCGAATACCTGCCCGATAGCTTGATCGGCAAAGACACCGGCAAGCACATGCCCGCGACGCGCATCTCAGACCGCATGATGCACGTCGGCATCCTGGTGGGCAACCTGGACGCGGCCGCCAATTTCTACGGTGGAATCCTGGGATGCCACGAGATCTGGCGCGGCGCCGGGCGGACCAGCACTACCTTGAGCTGGGTCAACATGCGCGTGCCGGATGGCGACAACCACGTGGAGTTCATGCTCTACAAGGAACTGCCGCCGCCGGACCGGCGCGGTGGGGAGCATCACATCTGCCTGGTCGTGCCGGATATGGACAAGGCTGTGGCGACGCTCGAAGCGCGGCCGGCGCGAAAGGACTACGCGCGCCAGATGAAGATCAATCTGGGCGTGGACAACAAACGGCAGGTGGGCCTGTTCGATCCGGACGGGACGCGGGTCGAACTGATGGAAGCCAATCCCGTCGACGGCAAGCCGGCGTCTTCGTCCACGCTTCCACCACCGAGGTAGCTGGAGTCGGTAGCTAACGGAGCCGCGACCAAAGGGAGCGGTCGGCACCTGTTACCAAACTCACTCTTACGGTATCAGGGCTTTCCGGATGGGCTCGAACCAGGCATCCTTGGCCATATCCCAGACGATGAAGTCGGAGTCGAACTGCCAATAGGTCCAGGCCCATCCCAGAGACTCGGCCGTGCGCGCCACCCATGAGGTGTAAAGGACGCGCGATTCGATGGGCCCCTTGTCATACGCGCCAAACTCGCCCAGCAGAATTGGCCGGTTGTGCGCCTTCGACCACTGCTGCACGCCGGCGAAATCGTCCACCACCCGCTGCTTCTCGGCATCGCTGCCCCAGGCTATGCCGGACAGGTGCGCGGTCTCCTTGCTCCACCTCGCGCCCTGGTGCGTGAACGTCATGGGCGCATAGTAGTGCACGGTGACGATGATGTGCCGGTCGTCCTCCGGCAGTTCGAGCTTATCCAGATGCTGGATGTTATTCCAGAAAGCCGGGCCAATGACGACGTTGCGCGCGGGATTGGTTTTGCGAATCAGCGCAAGCGCATCTTTCAGGAGCGCGTTCCAGCCCTCGTCCGTCAGCTGCGCTGTTCGGCTCGTTCAGAATCTCGAAAATCACGCTCGGCGGCGCGTCCTTGTAGGCCTCCGCGACCTGTTGCCAGAACGCCAGCAGCTTGGTCCGGCAGGTATCGGCGTGGTTCGCGCAGAACCCGAAGTCGTGTTCGTCGAGAATCACGGTGAGATCGTTGGCGAGGGCGTTCTTGACGACCCAGTCTAGGGTCTTCAGCCAGGCCGGCTTCAGCCGGTTCTGTGAATCCATGTGGGCGAAAGCCTGCAGATTCACCCGCACCGTCTGAAACCCGGCGTCGTGGATAAGCTTGAAATGGCGCTCGTGGAAGCGCGCCTTGGCGAAGTCTTTCCAGAGCGGGTCATAGCCGATGATGTTCACCCCGCGCCGCATGGTCGCGACCTGATTGAAGGTATCGGGCTGCGCGATCAATTTGCCCACAACCGGGCCGCATGCAAGCAGGGCGGCAAGCGCCAGGAATCGCGATGCTGAGTTCATGTCTTTACCAGCTTAGTTCCTTTCGCGAGCGGCGGACGTGGCGCACGCACTGGTGCGTGCCGTGTCGAGACTCCTCTCGACACCTGCGCGCACGCAGGGAACCGGGCGGCACGAGTGCCGACGCGGCACGCACGAGTGCGTGCGCCACGTCGGACCTACTGCGCGACAGTTTGCGCCGCCGCGGGTGGAGCAGACGGAGCCGCTTCCTTTGCCGCGGCCTTCTTCACGGGCGCAGTTTTCTTCGCCGTCTTGGCGGGAGCCTTCGCGGCCGCCTTCTTGACAGCCACCTTCTTCACGGCTGGTGCGGCTTTCTTCGGCGCGGCAGTCTTCGGCGCGGCTTTCTTCGCGGCGACTTTCTTTGGCGCAGCTTTCTTCGCGGCGGCGGGCTGCACTTTGGCTGCTTTCGACAGCCGCCAGCGTTTCTTGGTAGCGGCGATGATCCGCTTCATCCCTTCTTCACTGATCCTGCGTTTGGGCTTCGGCGCTTCGGCGGCGGTCGGCGCTGGCGGCTCAGACTGCCGCTTCGACCCAGCCCACCTCTTTCGCTGCGCTTCGGCTATTGCCCGGCGGCCAGCGGCGCTCAACTTTCGCCGCCTGCGCTGCGGCGGCGCTTGCGGTGGTGCGGCAGTCTCGGCGGGGCCACCGGAGAGCATCTGACGAAGCTCTGCGATCTGAGCGTCTATCTTTGCCTTCTGTTTTTCGAAGCCAGTGATAGCGGCGGTGACAATCTCGTTTGTAAGTAGTCGTGGCATATACTCTCCTACGCTCACTTAGCTTATATCATCTTGGCGGATGCGTGTGAGCATAATTCGAGATATTTCGGATACCGGTCTCGCGGCGAGAATGCCCGCCTCCACGGCGCCCGTCATTCGCTCCCGTGCAGCCCCAACGGTGCGACCGCCCATTCATACAGAGCTCCCGGGCCGGGAAGCGAGGCCAGAAACCGGCGAAGGTCCTGGGCATCATCCGGCGTTTTTCCGAGCAGCATGAGAAAGCCGCCGCCGCCGGCGCCGGCCAGCTTGGCGCCCGAGACGTAAGGGCGGACGCGCTCGAGAAGCGCGTTGATTGGCGCGTTGGTGGTGTGCGGATCCAGGATCTGGTTGAGCTGCCAGTGTCGATCGAGCAGGCTGCCGAGATAATCCCAATCGGATTCCTTCATTGCGTACGCCATTTCCACAGCCAGGGTCTTGATGCTGTGCAGTACCTGCACCGCCTTAACTTCACGCGCCAGGTACCGGCCTACCACCTGCCCCAGCAGGTCTTTCGCAATGCGACGGATGCCGGTGTAATAGAAAACGAAGCGCTCCGCAAACCCTGGCGGACAGAGAACCGGTTCCACCCGGAGACGCTGGCGCGGACCCGGGCCGGTCATCGTCAACTTAGCCCCCGGGTAAATGCCGCCAGCTTGATCCTGCCAGCCACCGCCCGTGGTCATGAACTGTTCCAAAGCCAAGACCAGATCCGAGAGTTCCTGAACGCTCACGACTGCGCCGCGCATCGCGAGGAGTGCCTTCAGCACCGTCGCGGCGAGAATGCTGCTGGTCCCCAGCCCGGAACCCACGGGGAGGCTCACTTCGGTGCGAATCTCCAGGCCATCGATCGGTTCGCCGGATCTCACAAATCCGAGCATCTCGATGGCGGCGCGGTGAATCGCGAACGGGGAGCCGACATCGGCAGCAGACGAAAAAGACTCAGCAGTCAGCACCTCCGCGGCTTCCGAGGAAACCAGCCGCACCACGGGCTCATTGTGCGCGCGGACGATGGTGCGGATCGGGTAGGCGCCATTTACTGTAATGGCCATATTGAAGACCGTGCCTCCCCAATCCAGACAAAACGGCGGAGTGTCGGACCAACCACCGCCAAAATCGATGCGCGCCGGAGCCGACACCGTCACGCAGGAGGCGGATACCGGACGCTGCTTGCCATTGGCTCGGACAGACGCTGGCGTGCGTCCAGCCACCGCTTTGTGCACCGCCCGAAATGCCGCGGAACGGGCGCGTGACGACTCCTCCGCAAGCCCTGCCTGGTCGTAGAACAAACTGGCCTGGAAGTGACGGCTGGCCGCCTCCGAGGGAGTGCGCGCTTCGATTTCCGCCGCTTCCGCGCTCAGAGCGCGGCCGGTTCCGGCAAGAGCGTTAATGCCAGGTGCGTGCATCAACAGAGGGCGCACGTCCGTCTCCGACCGCGCCAGCGCGACCGCGGAGGCCAGCCAGTTCGCGTCGCGACGGCGGTCGCGCGCTTCCACCAGCGCTTCTCGATCCGCGTACTCCGTGCTGCCGGCCAGGGACAGGCGGGGCAGTTCGCGATTATTGAAGAGGAAGAGTTGAGCGTTCCAGAGGCAGCGTTCGCCGTACGGAACATCGGGCCAGACCTCCTCCGGGTCGAGATTCAGAGTTTGCAGAACTTCCAGAATCGGGCGGCCGAACCAGGTGGGAGTCTTCGGATCGTCCTCGATCCCGTACGCGCGAACTACGAAGCCACGCCGGCCATCCGGCAGATGGACAGGCACCTGGTGCACAACAGTTTCCTCGGCGACCGTGATGGGGCTGGACGCATCCGTCAGACCGTGCGCGATGGCGCCCGCGCCCACGCGGATCGGCTGCGTCGAGTGACATTCGATCACCAGCGCACCGGGACCGAGTTCACTTCCCGGCGCCAGGATGCTGTCGACCACTCCGCCCTGGAACAGCCGGCGGAAATGGGACGTGGTGCCCACGTGCGTGAACGTGCCCTCCACCAGCGAACAGTGAAACGGAACCCCATGCAAGAGGGCGGCCAACTCGGGCAACGCGCACAGCGCTTCCCCGGTGAGCGAAAGCGTGAACTGCTGATAGAGGTCGAGAAACGGAATTTCGGGCAGGGTGGAAGCCAGATGAGACAGGCGGGCGGATAGGTCGGCGTCGAAATGAAGTAGGCCGGTATCGAGCGCGACATTATTGCTGGATGAGACATTGCTGGATGAGACATTACTGGATGAGACGTTGGAGGATGAGGCGCTGACGGGTAAAATGCCGCCAGCGGCCCGCACCTGGGCGGGAGTGGGCTTCTGCAAGAAGGAATACACACGGCCGCGCTCGTCGAGCACATAGATGCCATGGCGCGTACCTACTTCCATAGGCTGCCGGATGGCAGCGCCGGCAACGCCGGGACAGTCCCAATCGAGATCCGCCGCGTCGAAGGTCAGGACGACGTCACCGGAAGAGACCACCAGGCCGGAAGAGAAACGCTCCAACCAGAGAGTGGAGAGAGCCAGGGTTTCATCGAAGACGGTGCTGTTCTCGCCCCAGGGCGTGCGCGCGGGCAGGATGCCGAAGAGTTTGCCGGTCAGACTATACTCAGGCAGACGGCGGGACTCGCCGCCCGCGTGGATAACCAGGACCCGGTTGCGGCTCCACCACGCCGGATCGGACTTGCCGATGGCCTGGAGGGCGTGGAGTGTCGCGCCGCCGCTGCCAATGTGGCGGCCTTCCGGATCGGCCACAACGTGCCAGGAGACGTTGCGCGGCAAGTAGCCGCGTTCGGAGCGGCGATGAATCTCCTGGCGATAGATTTCGGCTTGGGCCTTCGACCCCGCCGTGATGACGACAGCGGACCACCAGGCGAACCCGGTCGCGGGACCGGCAAGCCCCTGCAGGAAGACCTGGTAGGAGCGCTGGCGGATATCACCCAGTTCGACCGGACGTGGCATTGATTGGTTTTCGTTCATTCGCACTCACTCCCGAGCCTCCGGTTCGCCTTTCCGCGTCCCTCCGCCAGAATGCGGAGCCACGCAATGGAGAACCTTTGCCAGGATGTCGCGGGGAGTTGGTTTGAGCGCGTGACCGGAGACCTCATTGATGAGCGGCACCTTGGACCAAAGCTCACTGAGCGCCCTGTTTGTCGCTTGCCGCTACGCTGTGAAGAGTGAATGTATCACATGGCCAATAGACGGGGAAGGGCAGTTGCGACGGCGCCGGGGATCGGCGGGTGCTCGACGCGCACGCAGGAGCGGACCGCGAGCCTGTGTGGAAGCGACCGCAATATGCGGCTGTTATAGTTATAGAACGAGCTGGACGAGACGGTTGCTGACCGTGTAAGAAACTCGCGAGTAGATCTTGAGACCAGGCTTTTGCAAGGTGCTCCGGTCCGATACGATTTGCGATTGTTGCCGTTTTGACAGATGGACATATCGAACCTACGGGAAATCGCGCCAAACCTCGAGCTGGGCCAGGAGGGCTGGTGGAGTTCGCGAAGTTTATCCGATGTGTCGTACCCCGAGGAAGGGAACGACTTATGCTATTCCGTCGAAGACTGGTCGTTTTGGTTTAGTCACCGAAATCGCTGCATTCTCGAGGCGATCCAGCTCTTTCCACCGTCTGGAACGCTGTTTGACGTTGGCGGCGGGAACGGTTACGTTGCGCGGGCGATTCAGGACTCCGGGTTGGACGTGGTTCTGGTGGAACCGGGGCTTGCCGGTGTTCGAAACGCCGTGAAGCGAGGGATACGACAGGTCGTGCGGTCCACCCTGGAGGACGCTGGAGTGTCGGCGGAGACTCTTCCGGCGGTGGGCTTGTTTGATGTTGTCGAGCACATCCGCGACGACTCCGGCTTTCTGACCGGAATCCATCGACTCCTCATTCCGAAAGGGAGGGTCTACGTCACCGTGCCGGCTTACCAGTGGCTCTGGTCGGGCGAAGACATACTGGCAGGTCACTCGCGGCGGTACACTATACCAACCTTGCGCAGCCTCCTGGAAGGCGCCGGTTACACGGTCGAGTTTGCAACCTACTTCTTCGGTTTTCTGCCCCTTCCCATACTCGTTCGGCGGGTACTTCCATACCGGCTTGGCTTTGCAACGAGGCAGGCTACCGCGGATGCGGTCCGATCGGACCACAGCCATCCTCTGGCCGGCCGAATGCTACAGGTGCTCGCCCGGCGGGAATTGTCCAGAATTGCCAAGCTGCGGCCTCTGCGAGTGGGAGGAAGCTGTATGGCCGTGGCGCGGAAGCGCTAATACATCCGCGCATCAGGAAAGGGGCATGACATACTGATCCAGCGAAAGGGATACGACGCCGAAATCACCGGCGTTGTGGTTGAGATGGTGTGGCCTGGTAGACGCGGACGTAATCCACCAGCATGGTCTGCGGAAAGGCCACGCTGGAATCCGGCGTCCCGAGAAATGCGCCCGGGCTGCCGATGGCCACACTCAGGATCAAGAAAAACGGAGCGTTGAAGGCCCATTTCGCGCCCGCGGGCAGCGACGCCGGCGTGAGTCTCTGATAAGAAACCCCATCGACATAAAACTCGATCGAGTCCCGCGCCCATTCGATGGCGTAGACATGATAGTCATCGTAGACTGTCCCGCCGGATGGCAACGTAGTAGATGTGCCCACACCACCGGACGGCGGGTAGTCGGTCGGGGTCGAAGGACTGTTCCCGGGACCCGGACCATGAATCGTGCCGTTGTTTCTGTTGGCGTTGTTGCCGAAGGTGCCGAAGTTTTCCATGATGTCAACTTCGCCACAACCGGGCCATCCCACCGTCGCGTAATTTTCGCCCAGCATCCAGAAGGCGGGCCAGACGCCTTTGCCGAAGGGAAGCTTGATGCGAGCCTCAATCCGGCCATACTGCCAACTGCGATCGGTTGTGTGTGTGGAGGCGCCTGGCGCGCCGGTCTGCAGCCGTCCCGAGGTGTAGTTGCCCTGCGCGTCTTTGGTTGCGCGGAGCACCAGGTTGCCTTTGCCGTCCAAAAAGACATTGCTCGCGGAGCTGCTATTGGTTTCTATTTCGTACTTGCCCCACCCGCTCCCTGTATCGAAGTTCCATTTAGCCGGGTCGGGCGCAGCGCCCGCGGCGCCATCGAACTCATCGCTCCACACCAACTGCCAGCCGCCGGCGGTCTGCGCCGTCGCGATCGTGACGGCCAGCAACAAGAATGAGGCAGCCCGGAGGGTACACATCAGAGTCCCATGATGTCGCACTTCGGCCAGCTACATCAAATCCGCTTCCGACCCGCGTGAAGCGCATCGCCAACGGACTTTTGTTTAAACCGGCAACCGTGAAACAATCTCTGGATAGGTAGGCGGCGTGATCCAGCACGCCTTCTCATGCTCGACTGTCTTCTCATCGCGGACGATCTGACCGGCGCCTGCGACGCCGCGGTTCATTTCGCGATGCGCGGGCGCCGGACGATGGTGCCGATCGCGCTGGGCGCCGAACTCGCGGACGCGGCCGTCATCGCCATCAGTAGCTACACCCGCGACCTCGAGCCCGCGGCTGCCCGGGACGCCGTCTCGGCCGCAGCCGCGAGTCTGCCGATTGGTTTACCGTCGATCCTCTTGAAGAAGATCGATTCCACGCTGCGCGGCCATATCGGCCCGGAAATCACGGCGGCCCTCACAGCCTTCCATTGCGATGCCGCCTTGGTCTGCCCCGCTTTTCCACGGATGAATCGCATCGTGGAATCGGGACGCCTTCGGGTCCAAAACGCCGCGGATTTTGCGCCCATCGAAGTCGCCGCACACCTTCGCGCACAAGGCGTGGAGAGATGCCTGCACACAAGGCACGAAGCCATCGCGGAGGCAATCTCTTCCGGGGCTCGAGTTGTTGTGCTCGATGCGGTTTGCGATGAGGATCTGGACCGGATCGCCGGCGTGGGTCTGGCGCTCCCTTTCCGCATCTTGTGGGCTGGATCGGCGGGCCTCGCGTCGGCGCTCGCACGCACGCTGCCTGCCAGGCCGCAGTTTCGTTTTCGACCGGCGCCCGAAGGCCCCGTGCTGTTCTGTATCGGGTCGGATCACCGGGTGACCGCCGAGCAGCAGGCGGCCCTGGTGAACCAACGCGGGGCGCTGTTGCTTGACCCCGAGACGACCAGCGCCGGGTGCATCAAAGCCGCGTTGGGCCGCGCCCAGCATGTGGTATTGCGCGTTCCACACGGTCAGCTCTCCGCGGATTGGCTGAAGGAACTGGTTGTCCGTGCTCCCGCCTCCGCGCTGGTGCTCTCCGGCGGCGACACGGCTTCGTTCGTTTGCCGAGCCATCGGAGTGCAGCGTATCGAACTCCTTGATGAAATCATTCCCGGGGTTCCTTGCGGTGTGATTCGCGGCGGCGTATTCCATGGGATCGCGGTCGTCACCAAATCCGGCGGATTTGGGCGTCCGGATGCTCTAATTCAAGTAGCGGACTATTTTCATGCCTGAACCAATAGCTACCTTGCCTGCCATTGCGCTAACCGTGGGCGATCCAGCCGGAGTCGGCCCCGAAATCGTGGTCAAGGCCCTTGCCGACCCGCAGCTCGCGCCCCTGGCCCGCTGGATTGTGGTGGGAGATGCGCGCGTCGTGGAAAGGGCGGAACGGATTACCGGCCTCAAGCTCGAAGCGGCGGAGCTTCGCGACGTCAGGGCGCTCACCGGCATCGAGGAGTTCACCTTCGGCAGGTTGGACGCCCGCTGCGGAGTCGCGGCGGTGGAATACGTCCGCATCGCCACCGAACTATGTTTCCGCGGAGAGGCCGACGCCATGGTAACAGCGCCGCTCAACAAGGAAGCTGTAACCCTCTCCGGCCGCCGGTTTTCCGGCCACACCGAGTACATTGCGGAGTTGTGTGGCGCTACCGAGTCTCGCATGTTGCTCTCGAGCGAACGGTTCTCCACCGTGCACGTCACGACGCACGTTGCATTGCGCCAGGCGTGCGACCTGGACTTGTCGCGCATCCTCCGCACCATCGAGCTGGGGAATCAAGCCATGAAACTGCTCGGGTTCGAGCGGCCGCGCATCGCGGTGTGCGGATTGAATCCCCACGCCGGCGAGCATGGGCTGTTCGGTGACGAAGATTCGCGATTCATCGCGCCGGCGATAGCGGCCGCCTGCCGCCAGGGCATCCCGTGCAGCGGTCCGCACGCGGGCGACACGGTTTTCCTCCAGGCATCCCGCGGCGCGTACGATCTGGTGGTTGCGATGTACCACGATCAAGGCCACATTCCCATGAAGCTGATCGACTTCGAAGGGACGGTCAACATTTCTTTAGGCATTCCGATCATCCGCACATCGGTGGATCACGGCACGGCGTTCGATATCGCCGGCAAGAACCAGGCCGACCCGCGCAGCTTGAAGCAGGCTATGCGCGTGGCGGCGCGCATGGCTTCGACGAGGCGGGCCGGCGCCCGGCAGGAGAGGGCTGGGAAGGACTGACGTCAGGAACGCGCGAGAATGCGGTGAACGATCTCGGCGTTTTCGCGGATCTCGTCCTTGACGCGGGGAAACATGCCCACGTAAACGCCGTCGATGGGCTTGATGCTTTCGAAAGCGGTGCGGAAGGCCTGCTCGATGCCGTGATCGGGGATCCGTCCGGCGGCCAGAATCTTGAAGGCGAAGCAGGGTTTGCTGGTTTGCCGGATCACCTGATACATGCGCGGCGGATCGCTCTTCAGATAGATGTCGCTGGGCATCTCCATCATCTCGCCGCTCAACACCTTCTTCCATTGGTCTACCGTGCGGCGCCGGTTATAGACGCAGCCGGAGTAGAAGTCGACGTCCCAGTTCTCCTCCTCGATCTGCGCGATGACTTCCGGGATGTGCGTGCCCACCCCGACCATGACTCCCAAATCCCGCACCTTCTTGCACCACTCTTTGACGCTGTTCAGTTGGCCGTTCTGGTAAGCGGTATCGACCACCTCGCCCTGCCTTTGCAGCGCCAGCGGCTTGAGGGTGCGCACCAGCATTTCCGCATCGACTCCGGCGGTCACCTGGGGGATGAGATGCATCTGGCCGCCTTCGGCCACGAAACGCGCCCAATCCTGCGGTCCGCGATCCAGGTGGACGTAGTTGAACGCATTGATGCCGAAGCGGTTGGCCTGGTGCATTACGTCGCAGACTTTATCCTGCGTGTACCACTCCTTCATGACCGTGCCGAAGTTATTGTTGTAGTGGGCAAAGCCGTAGAAGGGGTTGACGCCGAGAACCAGGCGGCTGATTTCCACGCCGCCGAATTTCATCTTGGGGACCTGAATCTGCGAGGCCGGCGTGAGCGGCCCGGACTGGCGCACGGGAGCTTGCGGCGCGCCGGGAGGCAGGTTGCCCTGTGGCCCTCCGGCCTGCGCTTCCAATGCAGATGTTACGCCCGTCAAACCGGCCGCCAGGCCCGCACCGGACTCCAGGAAATTCCTACGCGAAAAAGACACGATGATGACCTCCCGGCCATTAACTCGGCGAATGAGACCGGCTCCAGCATATCGGATCTCATAATCCGATTCAAGGAGCCAGCGGCGGCGGTGTTGACTCGATGCGCGCGGCGCGCTAGCGTTTCTAACGCATGCCAAACTCGCCATCCGCTTCCCCGTACCGATCCACGCGCCGCGGTTTTCTGTTGGAAACCGGCGCCGCCACGCTGGTTGCGTCCGCGCCTCTTTCCGGTGCGTCGCCGCAGGCCAGCGCCGCCGCGCATGACCCTGCCGACCTGATCCGGCGTCAGTGGCACGCGAGTTGGATCGCCGTGCCGGGCGCTCCGCCCACCGAATACGGTGTCTACCATTTCCGCCGGACCTTCGAACTGGCGGTCAAGCCGGAGCGATTCGTGGTCCACGTCAGCGGCGACAACCGCTATCAGCTTTTTGTGAACGGCCATCGGGTAGCCTGGGGACCGGCGCGCGGCGACCTCTTCCACTGGCGATATGAAACGGTGGATGCCGCGCCGTATCTCGACGCCGGCAAGAACGTGTTTGCCGCTGTGGTGTGGAACTTCGGTGAAATGGCTCCGGAAGCCCAGGTGACGTTCGAAACCGGATTCCTGGTGGATGGAGATACCGCGGCGGAGAGCGTGGTGAACACCGGCCCGAACTGGAAATGTGCGCGCGACGAATCCTACACGCCGGCGCCGGCCCCTGAAGTGCACGCCTATTACGTGGTGGGGCCGAACGATCGTGTGGCGGGCTCGCAACACCCGTGGGGCTGGGAAGGCAGGGAGTTTGAGGACTCGCATTGGCCGGCCGCGGTGGTGATAGGCCCGGCGGCAGGGCGCGAAGCCCGCGACGTCCACACGCGCTGGATGCTGGTGGAGCGGCCCATTCCGGCCATGGAGGAGCGGCCCGAGCGATTGCAGAAGACTCGCCTGGGAGGCGTTCCGGCGTTCCCCGCCCCGGCGGAGCCTTTCCAAGTTCCCGCTCGCTCGCACGTCACCATGTTGCTCGACCAGACCTATCTCACCACGGCATATCCGGAGCTGACCGTGAGCGGCGGCAAGGATGCGATCATCACTCTTGGATACGCGGAATCGCTCTACCTGCCGGCCGCGCCCGGAAGCACCAACCGCGAAAAGGGCAACCGCAACGAAGTCGAGGGCAAGCAGTTCATCGGCGCCCGCGACCAGTTCATTCCGGATGGCGGGAACCGCCGCACCTTCCGCCCTCTGTGGTGGCGTGCCTACCGTTACCTGTTGCTGGACGTGCAAACGCAGGATTCGCCGCTCACCGTCGAAGATCTGCAAGCGACCTACGTGGGCTACCCATTCGAGAGACGCGCGCAGTTCGACGGCGGATCGCCAGAGATCAACCGCATTCTCGACGTGGGCTGGCGGACGGCGCGCCTGTGCGCCCACGAAACCTACATGGACTGCCCCTATTATGAGCAGCTCCAATACGTGGGCGACACGCGCGTGCAATGCCTGATTTCGATTTTCAATTCCGGCGACGCGCGCCTGATGCGCAATGCCATCGACCAGATCAACGACTCGCGGCTGGGCGATGCCTGCACCATGAGCCGCTACCCGACGCGGCTGGAGCAATACATACCGGGCTTCTCGCTGTGGTGGATCGGAATGGTGCGGGATTACTGGTGGTATGTGGACGACCCCGCCTTCGTCCGCCGCATGCTGCCCGGCGTGCGCGCCGTGTTGAGCTTCTTCGAAGGCTACCAGAAGACAGACGGCTCGCTCGGCCCGCTGCCGTGGTGGCGCTACTTCGACTGGGTTCCGGAATGGCCCTCGGGCGAACCGCCGCAGGAAGCCGAAGGATCGTCGGCGCCTTACGACCTGCTGCTGCTGCTGGCTTACCGCTGGGCAGCGGAGCTGGAAACCGCACTAGGGCTGCGCGGGCTCTCCGAGGTTTACCAGGCGCGCGAGAAGCAACTTCGCGAAACCGCGCAGCGGCTTTATTGGGATGCCGGCAGGAGCCTCTACGCCGATACGCCGGCCAAACAGCAGTTTTCGCAACACACCAATACCATGGCGGTCCTGGGCGACGTGATTACGGGAACCCCGGCGCGCAACCTGATGCTGCGCACCTTGACGGCACCGGGGCTGGCGCAGGGAGCGTTGTTCTTCAAGTTTTACATGAATCTGGCTCTGGCAAAAGTCGGCGAAGGCGACAGTTATCTGGATCGGTTAGGCGACTGGCGGGACATGCTGGCGCGCGGGCTGACCACCTTTGCCGAGACCATCGACCTGCCGAACCATCCGTCGCGTTCCGACTGCCACGCGTGGAGCGCCAGCCCGAATATCGAGATTTTCCGGACGCTGCTGGGCGTAGACTCGGCGGCGCCGGGTTTCGGCCGCGTGGTGGTGCGGCCCCATCTGAACAAGCTTAAGTTTGTTTATGGTTCGGTGCCGCATCCTAAGGGAAAGGTCGAGGTGCGCCTCGAGCCGCAGGGACCGGGGATGGCCGCGAGCATCACTCTGCCGCCGGACACGCCGGGCGAATTTGTCTGGCGCGGCGCGCGCCGGGAACTCGCGCCGGGCGTCAACCGGTTTTCATTCTGAGGTGCCGCCCGTTCGTAACCGGGCCTAAAATGAAGATGGACCGCGAATATGGCGCTGGCCGAACAGCTTGCTTTGCACACCCGCGAAGGCGATTTGTACGAATCGCTGGAGGGGAACCGCATCCGCTGTTACGCTTGCGGCCACTGCTGCCCGATCCCTGCCGGGTTTGCCGGTGTCTGCAAAGTCAGGTTCAATCGCGGCGGCAAGTTGATGGTTCCCTACGGCTACGTCAACGCGCTGCATTGCGATCCGATCGAGAAGAAGCCGTTCTTCCACGCCCTGCCGGGGACGCGCGCGCTCAGTTTCGGCTTGCTCGGCTGCGACCTGCATTGCGGCTACTGCCAGAACTGGGTGAGTTCGCAGGCGCTGCGCGACGTCCGCTCCTCGCTGGATTTTCGCGAGATCGAGCCGGCGGAGATTGTCCGGCTGGCGTTGCGGCAGAACGCAGCGTCGATCATCAGCACCTACAATGAGCCGCTGATCACCAGCGAATGGGCGGTAGCCGTTTTCCGCGAAGCCCGCCGTGCCGGCCTCACTACCGGATATGTCTCCAACGGAAACGCTACGCCCCAGGTGCTCGAGTATCTGCGCCCGTGGGTCGATCTTTACAAAGTGGATCTCAAGAGCTTCGACGACCGCCGGTATCACGAGTTAGGCGGGCGGTTGCAGCCGATCCTCGATTCCATCGTACGCATCCACAGCATGGGGTTCTGGCTGGAAGTCGTCACGCTCGTCGTACCGGGGTTCAATGATTCGCAGGCGGAACTGGAAGCGCTGGCGGGCTTCCTGGCCGCCATCTCACCAGACATCCCCTGGCACGTCACCGCGTTCTACCCGACCTACAAGATGACCGGGCCGGGCGCTACCACCGCTCGCATGCTGGAGCGTGCCGCTTCAATCGGGCGCGCCGCCGGACTGCGCTACGTTTATGCGGGGAACCTCCCGGGCAGCGTCGGCGGACTCGAAAACACCAACTGCCCGAATTGCCGAACTCTGCTGGTGGAACGGTCCGGCTTCGAAGTTCTCGAAAACCGATTGACGCCAGACGGCGCCTGCCCGCATTGCCAGCGGCCCATTCCGGGCTTTTGGCACGCCGGCCCGCAGCGGGATCGCGAGAACTTCGCAACAATCCAAAAACAATGTGGTTGACCGCATGGCTTCCTTACACGCGACACCATTCTCCGGCTCGTGGTATCCAGGGCGCCCCGCCGATTTGGAGGCGCTCCTGGAGCGGCTCTTCGATGATTCCCTGAAGAGGACCGGCCCCGGCCTTCTGCCGCGCCCGCTGGCATTTGTCGTCCCTCATGCGGGCCTGGAATACTCCGGTGCCGTGGCCGCCTCGGCGTACCGCCATTTGCAGGCCGCGAAACCCGAACGAGTCTTCATCCTCGGATTCACCCATCGCGGCGGCAGGCCGGGAGTCTCGATTCCCGACATCGGGGCGTATCAGACTCCGCTGGGCGAGGTAGAAGTCGATCGGGCGGCCGCGCGGGAGATGGCGTCCGGGGGCGAATTCGCGATGGTCGCCGAAGGCCAGGTGTGCGATCACTCAGTGGAAATCCAGCTCCCGCTGTTGCAGAAGGCAGTTGCCGGCGTTCCGGTGGTTCCCCTGTATGTGGGTCCTCTGAGTGACACCGACCGAAATGCGGCTGCGCGGGCGCTGGCGCAACATATCCGGCCCGGCGACATTTTGTTGGCCAGCTCCGATCTGACTCACTATGGCCGGAGTTTCAGTTACCAGCCGTTTCCCGCCGGCCGGGACGTGAGCCGGCGGCTGTTCCAGCTCGATTCCCGCGTCATCGATGCGGCCGGCAGCCTCGACCCCACGCTGTTTCTCGACACGTTGCGCGAACTCGAATCCACGGTTTGCGGATACGCAGCCCATCGCCCTGTTACTCGAAACCCTCGGCCTTTTGCCGGGCGAAGAGGTGTTTCAGCAGACGTTGGACTACCAGACCTCCGCCGACATCACCGGCGATTTCGAGCACGTGGTCTGCTACGGATCTCTCGGCTACTTTCGCGCCGATTCCTTCCGCCTGGATGAGGAAGCCCAGGGAGCCCTGCTCTTGAGCGCGCGGGAGACCCTCCGGCATCTTTCCGCGACCGGCGAGCGGCGGGCCATTCCGCCAGCAGCCAGCCCGTTGCTGATGCGGCGGGCGGGCGTCTTCGTAAGTCTGCACCAGGGTCGTGAGTTATTCGGATGCATTGGCCTGGTGACCGCGGAAACGCCGCTGGCGGAATCGGTGCCCAACCTGACACTGGAAGCGGCGCTCGACGACCCACGCTTCGCGCGGCGTGCCAGCGTGCCGGACGGACTGAGTATTGAGGTCTCCGTGCTGACGCCGATGAAGCGAATCCGCGACTGGAAATCGTTCCAGCTCGGACGGCACGGCGCGTATCTCGAGTCCGGCGCCCGCAGCGGGCTGCTGCTGCCGCAGGTCGCCAGTGACGGCAGATTCACCCAGACCAGCTTCCTCGAGACCCTATCCCGAAAAGCCGGTCTCCGCCCTGACGCGTACCAGGACCCCAAGGCACGCCTATCCGTGTTCCAGGCGCAGGTATTCGGGGATGGGTGTTGAGGTTTTCCGGAGCGGGTGGTCCCCGAGTCGGGCGTCGGCGGCCCGCCGGGCCGGTCAATCTCGCACAAAACCCGAGTTGGGCCCGTCGCCCGGACACCGGCTTCCGGCGCGAACCGGATGGGAGAGCTATCATCATGGATGGTGAGCGCAAGGTCGTCCCAATTGGGGAAGAGTTCGGCTTCCGTTCGCAGCGGCAGGCCGAAAGCGAACTCGGCCTCCCCGAGATTCTACAAGCTTGATGGGCGCCCGCTGACTTCTTGGGGCGATTATGGGGACATATTGCAGCACGGCCTGTCCTGGAGGGGAGATCGGGGCCTCCTTGAACTGCGCCGCACTGGGCCGTTCATACCGCCAATCACATTCCCTTGTTATAGCTCCAGCGACGAAGTCGTCCTAACGACGACCACGCGAGAGCGGTTGGAGGCATCGGGCCTGAACGGCTTCGCGTTCCAGGCAGTCAAGAAGACGCAGATCGTCAATCTACCCTGGCACGAGTGGGACCTCAAGGCGCGTGTACCACGGGAGTATCCAAAATCAGGCGAGCCCGAGGACTATCTAGACATGAGACGTCCGAACGCTCGGGTTTCGCAGCAGATGGGGGACTTGTGGGAACTGGTCGTTCCCGACACGGCCAACATTGGGGTTGTCCCAGACGTGGAGCACAGTAGCTATCAGGAGCAACGCCTCTGGCGCAGCACGTTTCAAAACTATTACTTTGAGGTCAAATCCTGGAACGGGGCCGATGTCATTCGGGCAGCAACAACAAATGGACAGGTCCATTTTGTCCTCGTGGCGGAGCGAGGCAAGCTCTGGTTCGAGGAAAATCTTGGGAGGTACGTAAAGTGCTACGAGCTCAGATGCATCTGAGCGGCGCAAAATCGCCGGGGCGATACTGAACGGACCGTCGGTCGCTCCGAAGGAGTCTAAAAGGGACGTATTGTCGGCGACTGAGAAACCGATTTGCGCGCCACCGCGGCCGCCCCCCTACACCCCCGAATCAATCCCCGCAATCGCTTCGGCAATCTCCCGCCCGGGATATTCGTAATCCACCAGCTTGCCGGAAATGAAGTTTTCGTACGCGCTGAGGTCGAAATGGCCGTGGCCACTGAGGCCGAAGAGGATGACTTTGCCTTTCCCCTCTTCCTTGGCCGCCAGCGCTTCATCCACCGCGGCGCGGATGGCGTGCGCGCTTTCGGGCGCGGGCAGGATGCCTTCAGTGCGCGCGAATTGAATGGCCGCCTCGAACACCGGGATCTGCGTGTAAGCCTTGGCTTGGATGTGCCCGAGCTTCACCAGGTGGCTGATGAGCGGCGATGCCCCATGGTAGCGCAACCCTCCGGCGTGAATACCGGGCGGCACGAAATCGTGGCCCAGCGTGAACATCTTGACCAGCGGCGTGAGCTTAGCCGTGTCGCCATAATCGTAAGTGAACTTGCCCTTCGTCAGGGTGGGACAGGCGGAAGGCTCGATGGCCAGAATGCGCGGGCCCTTGCCGGCGAAACGGTCCAGCACGTAAGGCAGCGCCAGGCCGCCGAAATTGCTGCCGCCGCCAAAGCAGCCGATCACCACGTCCGGCTCCTCGCCCGCCATCTGCATCTGCAGCTTGGCTTCCTGTCCGATCACGGTCTGGTGCATCAGCACGTGGTTGAGCACGCTGCCCAGCGAGTAATTGGTGTCGGCGTGAGTCGCCGCGTCTTCCACCGCTTCACTGATGGCGATGCCCAGGCTGCCGGGTGAATCCGGATGCGCGGCCAGCACCGCGCGGCCCGCGTGCGTTTGTTCGCTCGGGCTGGCAAAAACCTCCGCGCCCCAAACGTGCATCATCATGCGGCGATACGGTTTTTGATCGTAGCTCACGCGCACCATGTAGACCGTGCATTCCATGCCGAACATCTGGCAGGCCAGCGATAACGCGCTGCCCCACTGCCCCGCCCCGGTTTCCGTGGCCAGGCGGCGGATGCCGGCGCGCTTGTTGTAATAAGCCTGCGCCACCGCCGTGTTGGGCTTGTGACTGCCGGCCGGGCTGGTGCCCTCGTACTTGTAATAAATGTGCGCCGGCGTGTCGAGCGCCTTCTCCAGGCGCCGCGCGCGATAGAGAGGCGTGGCGCGCCACAGGCGATAGATATCCATCACCTCGCCCGGGATATCGATCTCCGGCTTCGGAGAGAACTCCTGCTCGATCAGTTCCATCGGAAAGATCGGCGCGAGATCCTGGGGCCCTAGCGGCTGGTGAGTGCCCGGATGCAGAGGCGGGGCGAGCGGCTCCGGCAGCGACGGCAGCACGTTCACCCAGACAGCGGGGATCTGGCTGTCGGTAAGAAGGAATTTGGAAGCTTCAGACATGGAAGGCTTATTGTAATACGAGTGTGGGGCCGACGCCCCGCTGCGGCCGTAACGCCGGCGGTCTTTGCCGCCGGTGGGTTGACAGGCGAATGCGCCTGCCACTCGAGTTCTACATTTGAGCGCTTGGCGGCACCTGCCATCTGTGCCAACCTAATCGTGGCGCCTTGTATCAGGGCACGGCTTCAGCCGTGCCGCAAAATGCAGCCATCATGGGGCTTTAGCCCCTGCCGCTTTTTCCCTTGCCAGGTACGTAAAGCAATACGGGAACTTCTCGGGTGAATCGACGAGTCCTGCCTCAACCGGGTTTCCTGCGATATATTCCCGGTGCTGCAAGAAGCTCTGGCGGTTCTCGACCCGCTGTTCGGAGAACCCACGCTGCCAGACCTCTCCCAAGTATCCGCATTCCTTCCTCAAGCGATAGGAGAACCCTCCCTTGACCAACTGCATGGCCTTCTCAATGGTCATGTCGGCTCCGACCGTTATCAGCAGATGCATGTGATTGGGCATTACCACGAAGTCATGGAGCCGGAATCTGCCAGCCGCCACATAGGAACGCAACATGTCGATCATCAACGTGGCGTTGCGTTCCGACTGTAACAGAGGGAGTCCCTGGCTGGTCTTCGTGGTGGCGAAGAACGTCCGCGCCGAACTTACGATCTTATCCGGGTGGGCATTGCGCGCAGGTTTGGCCATCACCAGGGGCTAAAGCCCGATTCCATTGTGACTCGTCGGCACGGCTCAAGCCGTGCCCTGATACACAGCTAATCATATCTCCAAGCGCTCGGAAATGTATAAACGCCAGTGACAGGCGAAAGCGCCTGTCCCACTTTGCTGTCGAAGGTGTGGGGCAGGCGCTTCCGCCTGCCAACCTTGTGGCGCCCCGCCCCACCGCCCGGTTTGGTTACCATGTGATTTCATGTTCGATTGGAAACAAGACCCGCACCGCCGGCTCAACCCGTTAACGGGCGAGTGGGTGCTCGTATCGCCGCATCGCACCCAACGGCCCTGGCAGGGGCAGGTAGAAGAGACCGCCCCCGCGGCGCAGCCCGAGTACGATCCGACCTGCTACCTCTGCCCCGGCAATGAGCGCGCCGGCAGCGCGCGCAATCCGCGCTACACATCCACTTTCGTTTTCGACAACGATTTCGCCGCGCTGCGCCCCGATACCCCGCCGGACCGCTTCGACGAGGACGGGTTGCTGGTGGCGCAAGGCGAGCCGGGCATCTGCCGCGTGGTGTGCTTCTCGCCCAGGCACGATCTCACTATCGCGCACATGGAACCCGCCGATCTCCGCCGCGTGGTTGACACCTGGGCCGAGCAATACCGCGAGCTGGGCGCGCGCGAATCCATCCGCTACGTGCAGATTTTCGAAAACCGCGGCGCCATGATGGGTTGCAGCAACGCGCATCCCCATTGCCAGATCTGGTCGAATGCGCATGTGCCGAACCAGGTCTCGACCGAACAGGCCGCGCAACTCAAGTGGCGCGAAGCGCGCGCGCGGTGCCTCATCTGCGAGTACGCGGCGCTTGAAGCCGCGCGCCAGGAACGGCTGGTGGACGAAAACGCGAGCTGGATGGCGGTGGTGCCGTTTTGGGCGGTGTGGCCGTTTGAGATGATGGTGATGCCCCGGCGGCACGTGGCTGCCATCGATGGCCTGGATGACGCCGAGCGCGATGGCCTGGCCGACATTCTAAAACGCCTGACCGCGCGTTACGACCGCCTTTTTTCGACGCCTTTCCCCTACAGCATGGGCTTCCACCAGAGTCCGACCGATGGCCAGGCGCACACGGAATGGCATATGCATCTGCATTTCTTTCCTCCCTTATTGCGCTCGGCCACCGTGCGCAAATTCCTGGTCGGATATGAAATGCTGGCCGCCCCGCAGCGCGACCTAACGCCGGAATCCGCCGCCGAGCGCCTGCGGTTAGCGTAGAGACTGTTCGACCGCTCCCTGTGCGGCTCCGATGCGCTCAGAGCCATCGGAGCCGCGACCATAGGGAGCGGTTGTCGGTGATTGAACTGGTGGTTCTCTATCCCTACTGAACACCGCCGTGCATCGCCTGCTTGGCGAATTCGCCGGACGCATTCAGCGTGTAATTCCAGTCGCTGATCAGGGTCGGGCCCCATTCCGGGTCGAAGCACCACACCATCCAACTGATGCCTTTGCTTTCCAGGTATTTGATAATCGACGGCCCGTATGACGGCGGCCTTTCGAATCCGCCGAACTCGGTAGCGACCACGGGGTACGTAGCGGCGGCGAAACCGAAGTCCTCTTCCCATTTGGGCTCCCACGGCTGCGGCCGCTTGTTGGCATAAGGATGAACCACGTAGCCGACGCCCTCGGCGGCGACGGGGGCGAGAATCAGCGGAGTCAGGTCGTACGCCCAATCGAAACCGGCTACCAGCGGTATCGCGTGCGCGTTGTTCGCGCGGATGATGGCGATCAGGTTCTCGTTGATCTTTCTCCAGTCATCCCAGGAGACCGGTCCGAGCTGGTTGCGGAAGGTGGTGGGCTCGTTGAAGAGCTCAAAGAACGCCACCGTGTTGTGGCCGGCAAAATGGTGAGCGATGGTGCGCCAGAATTGGTACGTCTCCTGGAGCGAAGTATCGTACATGGGGTCCTGAAAGACGCCAGTCGTGAGATTGCCGATGGAATGCCAGTCGAGATCGACATACATCCCCAGGTCGGTCGACCACTCCACGGCCTGGTCGAGCAGCTTGAGATACCCGGCCGGCGTTCGCTCCCGCCAGGCGATCGGGTGGATTGGGATGCGCACCACTTTCGCGCCCATCTCCTGCACTTTGACGAAGTGCTCGCGGTTCCAGTGGCCCTGCATTTCGAGCTTGTCGGGATCGGAGATGGAAAGACCGCGGAAGAGCACCGTGGCGCCCTGCGGGTCGACGAATTTGTTGCCCTTGACGGAAATCAACGGCATCTTCTTGGCGTTGGTGGTGTAGGGGCGGACGCCGGGGACGGGGTCATGCCACCAATCGTGCGTGCGCGCCGCGGGAGCGGTCTGCGCCGCAGCGGCACCGGCAACGAGCGCGGCGGTGAGCGAAATCTGTAGGACGGTGAACCTGGTTGAGAATCGCATAGGGATCAGATTGCTATTCATAACCCATTGCTTGCCGGAACGAAAGGGGGGCGGTGGATCGGGAAGGAATTACTGCGGGGGATGGTTCGGAAAGTTGACCCTGCGCTCCAGATCGAGCACGCGTTCTTCTAGGCTGCCGACGCGCTTCTTCACCGCCTCCGAACCCGTCTCAATAGTGGCAGCGCGCGCCTGGTTGCTCTCCGCAAACGTATAGAACGCCCTTGAGAGCTTCATTTCGATTTCGGCAATGCGCTCGACGAGAACATCGTGCAGGCGGTCCATCTCCTCGCGGAGGATCGCCACATCCTGCTTCGTTGCGGGGGCGTTCTCGTTTTCCATCGGGCGGCTGGTTCTTTTGTATTTTACCTCGGAAAAAGCGGCCGTCCCGTGTGCTGGGTTACCCTGGTCTTTGGACGAGATAACCATGGATGCCGATGAACTGCGGGCACAACGCAGGAAGCAGAACGATTTCACCGACCAGGTTCGTGAAACCGGCTGGTATCACAGCTTCGAGTTGCCGGATGGCACTTCGATCCACGGCCCCATGAGCTTGGAATGGGAGCGTGCGCGCTGGGCCCGCTTCCCCATCCCAGCCGATCTCACCGGCACGCGCGTGCTCGATATCGGCGCCTGGGACGGCTGGTTCAGTTTCGAGGCCGAACGGCGCGGCGCCACTGTGACGTCCATCGATTGCCAGGAGCAGGAGAAGTATCTCTGGCTGCACCGCAAGCTCGGGTCCAAGGCGGTTTACCGTAATCTCGACATTTTCGAATTGCCCTGGGTGGACCTGGGCAAGTTCGACATCGTCTTTTGTCTGGGCGTGCTCTATCATTTGAGACACCCGCTTTTGGGCCTGGAAATCCTCTGCGGCCTGACCACGGAAATCGCCATCGTGGAAACCTTGGTAATCGATGGCGCCAACTGGCAGGACCACGTGAACGACATTCCCAGCATGGAATTCTACGAGACCATCGAGCTCAATGGTAACTTCGATAACTGGACCGGCCCGACGGTCGGATGCGTGCTCGCGATGTGCCGGGCGGCCGGATTCGCGCGGGTGGAACTGATCTATGCGGTTCCCGAGAACGCCGTTGTGGCGTGCTATCGCAAGTGGCTGCCGGAACCCGACGAGCCGGCCCAGGCGTTGCCGGAACTGCTGGCGGCGGTCAATCCGGTGACCCTCGGCGTGAATTTCAATTCCCGGCGCGACCACGATATCGATTGCTGGTTCCGCACTGGATCCACGGTTTCGGCGAAAGAGGAGTTGATGTTGGAGGTGGGAGAATTCGGCGCGGCGGCGACGCTGATTCATCCGGAGGACGGAGGCTATTATGCCAAGTTCACGCTGCCCGCCGGCGCGAAACAGGGCTGGAACGATGTGCGCCTGCGCCTCGCCAACAGCCGTTTCAGCGCCGCGCAGCGAATTGCCATCGACATGCCGCCGGTGGTGGAGCGCATCGTGATCGCCGGCGTGCGCGACTCGATTGACTGGGAACCCGACCGAGTGAATAGCACGGACGGCGGTCACCTGTCGTGTTGGGTGGAGGGACTCCCGGAGAACGTGGACCGCGGCAACCTCAAGCTTTGGCTGGGCGGCGAGCGCATGGCCATCCTATGGATCGGCGAACTGGTGGATGGGCGCCGGCAGATCAACGCCAAGGCTCCGCAGGATTGCCCGAAGGGCGAGCGATCCTTGCGCGTGGAATGCGCCGGCGTGATGTCGGATCCGGTGGCGGTGAAGGTGATCTGAGGGCGCGAGTGACCGTTTTCCCGGGGGGACTTCAACGCAATATGGAATGTCCAAATTGCAAAATGACATCCCGGACTGGCAGGCGATTTGTGATTG
>CAWJLI010000047.1:0-17296 GCA_963843095.1 Bryobacterales bacterium | reverse complement strand
TCTCTCTCTCTCTCTCTCTCTCTCTCTCTCTCTCACGCGCACGATTCTCGTGCGGACGGGATATGGAGCCGCAACGGAGTGCGATCCGGATTCTGTCGCCCCCGATTTCATCACCAACGATGCGCCCGAGGCCGTGCGCTGGTTGCTGCGACGGTAGCTCGCAGAGGAGACATGAGGGCTTAAGATCGAGCAGCGGCTGACTCGTTTCTCCCCACAGTGGCCGTAGTACCGACTCGCGATAGATTGGTACGGCGCAAAGCGTATATCCAATTGCAAGCGTTGTAAAATAAGGACGATGAACGGGATGGCATTCCCGGGGGCCGCGACGATCAGAGGTGTTGTGTTCGACCTGGACGGAGTGCTCATCCAGTCCCGAGCGGCCCACGCCCAAGCCTTTCAAGAGGTATTGGCGACGTTCGGCATCATCGATTTCAACTACGACCGCTTCGCCGGATGGCGAACCCCAGAGGTCTTCCGCACAGTCCTCTCGGAACATCCTCCAGCGCCCGTCACGGAAGAGACTATCGCCCAATGTGCACGGCGCAAGAGCCAGCGCGCCCGCGAGTTACTTGGCTCTGGCGATCACGTCGCGCCCGATTGTGTTCCGGTGCTGGAACAGTTGTGCACCCAGTATCGCGTCGCGCTCGCCAGTTCGGGATCGCAGGCCAGCGTCCAGGCCTTTCTCGACCGGACCGGCCTTCGGCCCGCGTTTCGTTCGGTACTGACGGGTGACGACGTGGCGCAAGCCAAGCCCGACCCGGAGATCTTTCGGCGCTCGATGGAAGCGCTCGCGCTTCGTCCCGAGAACTGCGTCGTGATCGAAGACGCAGTGGCGGGAGTGCGTGCCGCCCGCTCGGCCGGTGCGCACGCGATCGGTATGACCACGGAGCACCCGGATGAACTCAAGGCTGCCGGCGCGGCCTGCGTTGTCAGATCACTCGGCGAACTGGCGCAACTGCTCGCGTGATTATGAACGCCCAGCCGACACCTCGAACCGATGCCGACGACTGGCGTAGTCACCTGGCTCCCACGGTTGCTCCTTCGGATTGGACGGTCCTTATCGCGGCAGCCGGCAAGGGATCGCGCTTAGACTTTGGTCTGCCCAAGATTCTGTTTCCGGTTGCGGGGCGGCCAATCCTGGAATGGTTGCTCGATCTGGTTGTGCCGATCTGTGAATCCACGATTTTCGTACTCTCTCCGGACGGCCGGGACAGCGTGGAACCGGTTCTCGAACGGCTTATCCCAGGACGCTACAAGATTGCCATTCAGAGCCATCCGAGCGGGATGGGCGACGCGGTCCAGATTGGGGCGGCGGAGGTTTCCACGCCCCACACCGCAGTGATGTGGGGAGACCAGGTTGCGCTCCGCCCCAAATCGGTGGCGCTGGTGGCGAGGCTACATGCAGGACCGCTCGGCCCGCACGTCACGGTGCCGACCGTCTTCCGCGATGCGCCATACATCCACTTTGAGCGACATCCGGACGGCCATATCGCCCGCCTGCTGCAGGCCCGGGAAGGCGACGCGATGCCGGCACGCGGGGAAAGCGACACTGGATTCTTTTGCTTTCAGACTCAGGTGCTGCGCCGGTTGATGGTCGAATTCAAAGAACAGGCCGGCGCGCGCGGTTCGCGTACAGCCGAGTTTAACCTGCTCCCGGTAATTCCTTTTGCCGCCGAGACCGGTTACACTGTGCTGACCCCCCATGTGATGGATGTGGAGGAAACGATTGGAATCAACAGCCGGGCCGATGCTGAGCGCGTGGAGGCATTCCTTCGGAGAAGCAATGCCTGAAGCCTCTTCCGCAGTCACGCGGCAGGAAACGCCGCGCACTCGCATCAATGTGGTGCTGTTTTCCGGAGGAAGCGGCACCAGCAGCATCACGGAAGCCCTGCTCCGCCACCCACAGATTCACCTTCAGATTCTGATTAACGCCTATGACGACGGCCACTCGACCGGTCGCCTGCGCAAGTTTATCCCAACCATGTTGGGGCCGTCGGACGTTCGCAAGAACATCAACCGCCTGATGCCGTCCACCGAGCGCTGCCACCAGAGTTTGAAGCGGCTCTCCGATCACCGGCTCCCAGTTGGCGTTGCGCGCGCCGACGCTCTCGCGCTGGTCAGCGCGCTAATTGCGGGCGACTGCGCGGCGCTGCCGGACAAACTCGCGATCGAATTCCGGCAGCTCAGTGTTCAGCAGGCCACCGATTTCCGCTCGCTGCTCGAAGCATTCCTCGCCTACTTCCGCGCCGAGGAGGAGGCCGGCAACACCTTTGACTTCACCGACTGTGCGCTCGGCAACCTCCTGTTCGCGGGCTGCTTCCTCCGCGAGCAGCGCGACTTCAACCGCAGCGTGGCCGCTTTCAGCCGCCTTTACGAGGTTGCCCCCGACGCCTTGCTCAACATCACGCTGGGCGAGAACCTCTTCCTGATCGCGGAAAAGGAAGACGGCAGCGTCCTGCTGGGAGAGGCCGACATCGTGGCGGCACAGAGTCCGGGCAAGATTGCCGAACTCTATTTGATCGACGAGCGGATTTACCGCACGCACATCGACGGCGCTCCCGAACCGGCTGGCGGCTGGTTGCCGCTCATCCGCGACGCCTCCCGCACGCCGCACCTGAATCCGGCCGTGGCCCAGGCGATTGCGCAAGCCGATGTGATCGTCTATGGCCCAGGCACGCAGCACTCCTCTCTTTTGCCCTCTTATCTGACGGACGGTTTGGGCGAAGCCATCGCCGCCAATCGCGCCGCCGACAAGATATTCATTGGCAACATCGTCCGCGACTTCGATATCCAGGAAGACGACATCAACGACCTGGCACGCAAGTTCATGCAGGCAATGAGCCGAAAGAACGGCCTGGGGATCAACTGGTCCGATTGCGTAAGCCACTTCTTCGTGCAAGGCACCGAAGACAGCGCGGCCGACAACGCTCGCTACATTCCCTTCGACCCGGCGAAGTTCATGTTCCCGATCGAAGGCATCCAGGTCCGCGACTGGGAGTCGGTTGAGGGACACCACGCCGGCGGCTTCGTACTCCAGGAGTTGCAGAAGATCGTGCAGTCGCGCATCGATATCGAACTCGAGCGCATTCAGCATATGGTTTCCATTGTCGTACCGGTGCTGAACGAGGCCTCGACCATTGCGGAAGTGCTGAAATCGCTGCAGCTATTGAACTTTCAGCCTCTCGGCATGACCAAGGAAATTGTCGTGGTAGACGGCGGATCGACTGACCGGTCACGGGAGATTGCGCAGCTAGTGCGCACGGTGCGCGTCTACGACGCTCCGCGCGCCGGTCGCGGCTCCGCCCTGCGGCTCGGCATCGAGAAGGCGCGCGGCAGCATCATAGTCTTCTTCCCGGCAGACGCCGAATACGATACGGACGACCTGTATTCTCTCGTCCGTTTCATGGTCCAGTCCGGCTTCCGCGTCGCGTTCGGCACGCGTGCCGTCAAAGTCCGCGACCTTTCGGAACAGTTGAAGGGCATCTATGCCGGCCATCGGGGCCTGTATCTTACGAGTAAGTACGGCGGCATATTGCTGAGCATCGTGACGCTCTTACTCTATAACCGATATATATCGGACGTGCTCACCAGCGTGAAAGCGTTCGATGCGCAGTTACTAAAACGACTGCGGCTCACCTCGAACCGCCGCAATCTCGAAACGGAAATCTGCGCGAAACTGGGACTGCTGCACGAATACATATCGGAGTTCCCAGTAAACTACCACCCTCGCACACGCCAACAAGGCAAGAAAATCACTTTTTCCGACGGTCTCGGCGCCTTGTCGGCACTGCTGCGGTACCGCTTCCTCTCGCATGGGTTCGTGGCCGCCGCCTCGTGTGCCCGACCGGAGCGGGCTGTGACGGATAAAAGTCCCCTCGACAGTGTGCGAAGCTAGGAAGTTCACTTCGCTATGCCAGTCCTCTCGATTGTGATCCCCGCCTTTAACGAGGCGCAGTTCATCGGTGCCCTGCTGAAGCGCGTCTTGGCAGTACCCACGGAGTCTCTCGGCTTCTCTAAGGAGATCATTGTGGTCGACGATGGCTCGAAAGACGATACCGGCAAGATCGCCATTGGCTTCCCCGGAGTGAAGGTTCTGATCCAGGTACCGAACCAGGGTAAGGGCCGAGCCGTTCAGCGCGGCATCCGCGAGTCGACGGGGGACTACGTCCTGGTGCAGGATGCCGACCTCGAATACGACCCCGGCGACTATATGCAACTGATCGCGGCGCTCGCACCTGGCGTCAATTCCGTCTATGGCAGCCGGACGCTCGGTCAGCGCCGACGGTCGGGTTTTGCCATTTTTCCCGGCCGCCACCCAGAACAGCGCGTGGGTCCCTGGCTAGCCGGAGAGGTCCTGACACTCTGGACCTGGATATTGTACGGGCAATGGATCACCGACACTTTGACGGCATACAAGCTCTACACGGCGGCGGTGGTCAAGAATATGCGAGTCCGGACGAGCGGGTTCGAAACCGACCACGAAATCACGGCGAAGCTGATTCGCGGCGGGAATCGCATCGTCGAAGTGCCGATTGCTTATCATCCCCGCAGTGTCGAAGCCGGCAAGAAAATCAGGCCCCGGGATGGCCTGATCGCCGTTTGGACCCTACTCAGATTCCGTTTCACCGACTAATGAAAGTACACATGGAGCACGCGATGACCATTCTTCCTCTCTGGAGCCTTGCTCACGCGGCTTGCGGCCCGGGTGAGCCCCGGCTGCTCCGCGCAGCCTCGTGTCCAGGGGGTACCGGTTTTGCCGAGGTGCAGTCCGTGTACTGCGGCTCGAACAATCACGCTTTATGGGATCGCCTGGTAGAGTGCAGAGCGGGCGGAACGGACCAAACGGATGTCGTTTCGAGGCGATATGAGTAACCGGCTCATTCTCTTATCGCTGCTGTGCGCCGGCATTCTTGCACTTTGGCTATATCACGGTATAGGTACTCCTTTCATCGCGAACGACTCATGTCAGTATCTGGATGCCGCGGCCAACTTCGCTTCGGGCCGTGGTTTATGCATTGACTTGGCGCATTTCGATGAACAGGTTGCGTACCACCGCTTTCCCATCCCATTCACCCACTTCGCGCCGGGCTACCCGTTGTTAATCGCCGGCCTTTCCCGGATCGGAATGGCGCCGGAATTCGCGGCTTGGCTGATTTCCGCCGTCGCCTTTCTGGCCACCATCTGGCTCATGTGGGACATCGGGACCGGACTTGGCGCGCGCCAAGGCGTGTTGGCGCTCTTCGTTGTCCTCTGGATAACACACGCGTCCGCCTTGACTCTCGCGTCGACGGCAGTCACCGAGCCGCTCTTCACTGCGCTATTGCTCGGTATGCTGGCTCTGATTGTGCGCGACCTGCGAGGATCCGGACGACAACCCCTTTTGCTGCCCGCCATCGGCATTACCGCGGCCGCGTCGTACTGGGTGAGGTATGCCGGCCTCTCCCTCATCCCGGTGGTCCTGCTCTACCTCATCTGGCGAGCCTGGCAAACGCGCGCGACGCTGCGCTGGGCCATTTTCGCGGGCTTGGCGACCGCAATCTCCGCTGCTGTGATTCCACTCCGGAACATTCTCCACACGGGGTCCTGGCAGGGCGGCTTCACTGCCGGCGGCCATTCGCCCCGGATCATAGCTACAGAATCTGTAAAGGCCTGGTACCACATCGTCTTCGGCGACCGCGTGATCGCGCGCGTCGATGGCTGGAGTATCCTTGCCTTCGTATCACTGACGACCATCGCGTATCTCGCCTTCCGCGCCTGGAGAACCGAGCCCGCCGCTGCCATTCCGAGACGCTTACCTGCGGCCGCCGCCTGGACCGGCGCGCTCATTGTCGCCTACTCAGGCGGCATCGTATTCGCCACGCTTCACTCGATTGCATTCGACCTTGCGCGTTATTATCTGCCCGTTTATCCGGTGATCTTAACCTCGTTCGCCGCCTTTTCGCTGGCGCACGAGCGCCGCCAGTACGTTGCCGTGGCTCTGCTCTTTACAGCGATCATGGCCATCCAGGGCAGAAGTCTACTGGTAACTGGACCAAGCGGAGCCGACACGATGCGCACCGTGCTCGGCGAAGAGGCTGACACCGGCATCTCTATGGGCGAATGGCTGCGGGCGAACACCCGCACCGGAGACTCGATCGTGTCCGTCGACGGTCAGGTGCTGCACTACCTCGTTCAGCGTCCAGTGGTCTCCATTATCGAGCCGACGGACAGCGATCGCCCAATCGACGAGGCCGCCTTCCAGGTGCTCATGCACGAGTTCCACGCGCGCTTCCTTGTTGTAATGGCCGACACGTCCAAGTTCAAGGCGCCGGAGCAGGAAGCGATTCCCTTTCTCCGCAGCGTCGCAGCAGGGAAGGTCCCAACTTGGCTCGCGCCGGCATCGCACACGCCCGACCTCGCTGTGTTCGAGTGCTTGAGCTGCGCTGCCCCAACGCGCTGACGATATCAGGGCCGATCAGAGCCGTATCGCCGCGGGGCCTCGTGCCTGCTGGCAGCGGAAGCTAGCTTAGCTCGCTGGGTCAATTGGCGATCGCAAAGCCGACTTTTCGAAGGTGCAGATGGAACCATGTAACCGCGCTATAATTGTGGGACAATGTTTCAGGTTTTAGCCTCTGACACCGGTTTGGAGGCAGGGCTGGCCTTTGGCAGGCGCCTGGTCCTCCGCTTTGCGGACTTCGTGGAGCAACACCAGAAACTCGTCCTTAGCCTGTATTCCGTTCTGTTCATTCTGGTCACTGAGTTTCGATCGGCTTCGAAACTGCTCTGGTACGACGAACTAGCCAGTTACCTGCCTGCTAAGCTTTCGATGGCCGGTTTGTGGGCATTTTTCCGGGAAGGATTGGACGTTCATCCGCCGCTTACATCTCTGCTGGTGAAGGGGGTAATTGCGGCGGTTGGCGACAATCTTCTGACGATCCGCTTGCCCTTCATCTTGAGTTACTTAGTGATGTGCCTGTGTATCTACAGGTTTGTTTCGCGTCGCTGCCCAGGTGTCTACGCGTTGGCGGCGATGGTATTCCCTACCATTGCGGCGACTTATTACTACGCGACGGAGATCCGAGGCTATGCCGTTCTTTTGGGCATGACCGGTGTTGCGCTGTTATGTTGGCAGAGTGCGTCGGACAGCCGCAGGCGCATTGTTTCCGTAGTTGGACTGTTTCTTAGTTTGAGCTTGTGTATTTGTTCTCACTACTACGCACTTTTCGTCTGGATTCCGCTGGGACTGGCCGAACTCACCAGGATTTGGGACCGGCGCAAGGTGGACTGGCCTGTTTGCCTTGCCCTAACGCTATCAACGTGGCCGCTTCTTCTCTTTCTGCCTTCAATTCGGGCGGCTCGAGAGGCTTATGCCGCGACTGTTTGGAACAAGCCTTCAATAAGTTTGTCGGAGGTCGGAGATACTTATGGAGCACTCTTAAATCTGTCGTTTATGCCTTTGGTGGGCGCGATCGCGTTATGGCTGGTTCTAAGCAGGCTCGGCCCGTTGCCAGATTCCAAGCCGGTAGACGTGCCTCGCGCAGAGCGGGTTTTGATTGGAACGTTGGCACTCTTGCCGGTGTTTGCACTGCCTCTTTCCCTCCTGGCGGGCGCATACTTGTCACGCTATGTGTTGCCTTCTATCATTGGAATTGCGATTTTCTTTGCATTCGGCCTGGCGAGGGCTTTGGGCCGGGACCGGCTGGTGGGAAGCATTCTGGCAGTGGTCTTCTTGTGCTGGTTCTGTTTGAAAAACGAAAAAGTAGTTCTGGCCGGGATCCGCATGCGAGGAGCTGCCAGCGCCTCGATAGACTCCTATAGGCAGCAAGCCTGGATGCGGGAACTGGCGGGCAATAACTTACCCATTGCCGCTACGAACACGCCTTTCTTCCTGCAAGTCCAGTTTTACGCGCCGCCGGCGATTCGCTCGCGGGTCGTCTACCCTGTCAGTCGAAAATACGCTATGGAGTTCGACGGCAGCGACACAGGCGATAATAACATGGTGCATTTCAGTCGCCGGCTGTCGATCCCTTTGGCGGATTATGATGCCTTCGTGGCCGAAAATCCCCATTTCATGCTCTGCGCCGACACTACTTGGCCCACATGGCTGATTGAGAAACTGCTTCAGGATGGAGCCAGACTTCGATTACTGAAGCGCGAGGGCACTGTCTTTGTGTATGACGTGTACTATCGAGGCGGTGTTGCCGCATTCGATCACGACCACAAGTAGCACCCTCCATGCCTGTGCGCCAAACCCCATTTGATCCTGCAGCGGCACTTGAACTTGCTGTTGTTCTGCCAACTTTCAACGAACGGGAGAATGTTATCCCGGTTCTCGCCCGCCTGGAAGCCGCGCTCGAGGGCATAAGATACGAAGTCATTTTCGTGGATGACGATTCGCCCGACGGCACGGCCGATGAAGTTCGTCAAGTGGCCTTGTGCGATCCGCAAGTCCGAATTGTGAAACGGATTGGCAGACGGGGCCTGTCGTCGGCGTGCATCGAGGGGATGTTCGCCACCGCGGCTCCGTGGATCGTCGTAATGGACGCGGACCTCCAGCACGACGAGAGGATCATTCCCGCTATGCTGCGCCGAATTCAGGACGAGAATCTGGATATCGTTGTCGGCACGCGCAAGGCCCCCGGAGGCAGTATGGGCGATTTCGCTGCCTCCCGTATCATGTTAAGCGACATAGGAAGCTTTCTCAGCAACCTCGTCAGTCGGCACAAGCTAAGCGATCCCATGAGCGGATTCTTCGTTCTTAGTCGCTCGTATCTCGAAGAAGTTGCCCACACACTGTCGGGTTTGGGCTTCAAGATCCTCCTCGATCTGGTTGCGTCGGCCCGGAGACCGGTGAAGGTTGGAGAGGAGGCCTACACTTTCCGTTCCAGAGTGCATGGTGAGAGCAAGCTCGACATACTCGTTGGCCTTGAGTACCTCCAGTTGCTCTTGGACAAATTGATTGGGGATTACGTTCCCGTGCGGTTCGTAATATTCGGGATGGTTGGCGTATGCGGCGCGTTCCTCCACCTGGCTATTCTCTGGATACTGTTCATTCTGGCGGGTGAGTCATTTCGGCTATCCCAGGCTGTGGCCGCCGTGGTCGTGATGACCGCGAACTTCATTCTGAACAATCTGATTACTTACCGGGATCGGCGGCTTCGAGGCATCAACCTGTTGCTCGGTATGCTCTCATTCTATGCCGCCTGCTCAATTGGGGCGGTCATCAATGTTCTCGTGGCAAGCTTTATCGTAAAAGGCGGCTGGCCCTGGTACATAGCGGGTGTGATTGGAACGAGTATAGGGTCGGTCTGGAACTTCAGCGTGACCTCGATTCTTACGTGGCGGCAAGGAAACCGGCGCAAGGCGGCGAAACAGTCTTTGCGGCGCCAGAAAGCGGCGATCCAATGACAAAGCCGGGAGAATTCACAAGACGTCGAATGTTCCGGGGGCGCTGTCGTAGGTCCGTGATCACACTGCTGCGACGGTAGTTCCAAGACTGTCAGTCGGTATCGGAGCCGACCGGCCGGCGAGGTAGCACAAGACAAAGGCAATGTCGACAGGAATGCCGGCGTCGAACTGCCGTGTCTCATGATATTGTCCGAACACTGTCGTCGTAATGATCAGTAGCGGATAAAGAATGGCGAGTTTCCGGACAAAAGGAGGCGCACTCGGAAATCCCAGAAACACACAGGCCCACCTAAATGCGAGCAACCCCATCGATACGAGCATCACCATGGGCAATTTCGCAAGATCAATCGGATTGGTCCAGGTCGCGAGATCACCCACTTTCGGCATCGGCATGAGGATTAGAAGCGCCGCACGAATTCCGACGTGAACGCCAAACGCCGCGCCGGAAAAAAGAAGCAACCGCTTCACCGGAAGATCGCCGTAGCATGCAAACAGCGCCACCGGTATCAAGAGGAGCGCATTTTCGTGGTTTAGGGTGGCCAGTCCGACCGTGACAACAAACAGCCAGTAGCGGCGGTGATACAGCGACAGAAAGGCCGCGCAATAGAAACCCACAATCCCAATGTCGTAGAAAGTGTAGTAGCTGATCGTTGGCGTAAGGAAGAGAACCAGCAGTATTTGGCCGAGGAACGAGAGGCGATCCCCGACGAACACCGCCGCCCACCTGCCGGCCATATAAGTGGCAAAAACAATGGCCGCTATCTGAGAGCCCATGAAGACCATTATGTGACCCATGGAGGGCCTGAGAATGTGAATGCCTTGGGCCAGCCACACAAACAGAATGCGGTGCCCGATGATGGGGCGACTGGCGGGGCTGTCGATCAGGGGTTGCAATTGGTACCAAGTCGGCTCAAAGCCCTGAAACCGGAGAATCACGAAAATGGTCCAGGAGCATCCGGCCGTCATCGTCACAAGGAAGGCTCGCTGTCGAAATCCTGTGTTCCAGAGCCTGTTTCGGAAGCAGTAGACCAACCACAGGCCAATGAAAATCAGCGAGACGACCACCAAGGCTCTTCTGCCAACCCAAGTGATAACGCCAGCCGGGACTGGAAATTCCCGATAGCGTTGATCGAGCGGGACCATCCGGACCCAAACATTTTCAAGCGCAAAGTAACAGGCCCACATCAGCGGTAGGAAGACAAGAGGGCGAAGTTGTCTGATCGTCACGGTGAAATTGTTGACCTTTCTGGCAGGTATAGCGCCAAGATGAGGAGCGCGGCTGTCATGGACATCTCCACGCCGCACTGAAGTTACCGCCCCGAAGCGACGGCTGGCATAGGTTAGAGGGGACAGACCCCGTCTGTATGGATGTCATGCCGCGATGGCCATTCTCCCACACTCTTGGAAAAAACACGAGCCGTCCACCTGATATGCCGGGATCTTCATTTTGGACCCACGGGACTCATTATAGTGTACGCCCAAGCGCCTTTCATCCTGCCGTTGCATTTGGGATGCGCGCCACCGAAGGGGCAATTCGCCCTGGGCGTGTATTCCAGAAGCATTTCGCCGGCCGGCTCCTCCAAGCCGCGCACCGAGGCTTTCCACTGAGATCACATTTTCCGGAGAAAAGCCGAGCGCTTGGTGCACTCTTGGGACAGGAGCCCTCGGGCTCCTGTCTGGATGAACATTGAGAACACGGCTCGACCACTTCCAGGACAGCGCTCTGTGCTCCCCGTCCCGCACGTTGGGCTGGATTGATACACCGGAGCGCCTCCTTGCGCTTTCCGGCACCTTGGTTTCCATTCTGAGCGCTGCGAGCGACCGTTTGGTGACATGACAGTATGAACCTCCGCTCAAAACTCTTCCTCGATTATTACCTCGGGGGTTTTCTTCAAGCCATCCTGAAAATCCCCACAATTCTTCTGGGAAAGCTGCTGCATCGCGATCACGGTCTCTCGAAATGCTGCAAAATAGCCATTCTAAAACTGCTGGGCGGTGGCAGTCTGGTGATCGCTTATCCGGCACTGCTGGCTCTTCGGCGTCTCCCTCGTCTTGAACGGCTGACGCTGATCACGACCCCAGAGGTCGCGCCGTTTGGGGCGCTGTTGGGTATCTTCGACGAAATTGTGATAGTCCGCGACGATTGTGGGCCACTGACGCTGGCTGCCGATTCGGTCCGGGCGTTTCGGAGGCTCTTTCGCCATGACGCTCTGATCGATCTGGAGATTCATAGCCGGCTTACGACCGTATTCGCCCTGCTGACCGCCGCGCGTAACCGCATCGGGTTCTTCACGACCATCTCCTTTTGGCGGCGTCACCTCAACACGCACCTGCTCTTCTGCAACATGACAAACGGTACTTACGATTTCTACGATCAGTTGGCTGCGGTATTCGGAACCTCGCCGGTGGACAGCGGAGAATGCGAACGGGAGTTCCGAAGCCGGCTGGGAGATCACGGATTCGAAGGGGATCTGTTCGCTTTGGCGCATGCACCGGCTTTTTCCGGGTCGGGCCGGGAACTGACTCTGCGCCCCGAAAACTGGGCGGAGGTGGTTGCGCGACGGATTGCGCGACGCGAGCCGGCCATGGTGGAATTGCATCCGCTGGCGACTCCTGCCAACCATGCGGAGTTCGAACCGGTCACAACTCTGGTGGAGGGGAGGTTCAGAGGCCGCGCCGCGGTTCGCAATCATGCCGGAAAGACGAGCTTGGAGGTGGCCGCGCCATGCGGTACCTCACCGGTGGATGGCGGAGAATGCGAGCGAGAGTTCCAGAGCCGGCTCGGACAGCGCGAGTTTGAGGGGAGGATCTTCCGGATGGCGATTGCGCCGGCTTGTTCGGGTTTGAGCCGGGAACGGATGCTGCGGCGCGAAGAGTGGGTGGAAGTTGCTGCGGGGCGAATTGCGAGATGCGACGCGACAATGGTGGAATTGCATCTGTTGGGGGCCGCTGCGGACCGCGCGGAGCTCGAACAGATCACAACTCTGTTGGAGGAGCGGTTTCAAGGCCGTGCCGTGGTTCGAAACCATGCCGGAAAGACGAGCTTGAAAGAATCGGTGCGGATCATTGCCGCCATGGACGAGGTGCTTTGCATCGATTCCGCGCTTCTGCATTTCAGCCGGCTGCTGGGCCGCCGGACGGTCTCTTTCTGGGGGCCGACCGATCCGCGCACGTTGATCCGCCCAAACAGTCGCGGCTTCGATGAGATTCATTACGTGAAGATACCCTGTTCGCCCTGTGTCCACATGTCACATCAGGCACCCTGCAACGGGCAAAACATCTGTATGCGTCTGGCCGTCGATCCTGGGGCGCAAGTTCCGCGAAATCAATTCTGGGTAATCAAGGGATGAAAACCAGGCTGGCGATTCCCGTCTTAGCGGCGGCGTTTATGGTCGTCCTCTATGCTTTCATGGGTGGCGAGCTATCGCCAGGCATACACTCCAGGGGAACTGATTGGGCGATGTATGTGGTGCACGCGCGCAATATCGTGAATGGGCTCCCGTATGCGCAGACCGGCTATGTCTTTCAGCCCGAATCGACAACCGAAGTGGGCCCCAGTTCGTATCCCTCTGGATACCCGCTTCTGCTCGCGCCACTTTTTGTCGCCTTTGGGCTAAATATCGTCCTATTCAAACTGCTGAATGTCACTTTCCTCGTGCTCTCGTTGTGGCCGGTCTATTTGTATGCCCGGAGAACTTTGCCACCGGTCTACTCCTTGCTCTTGATCGTGGCGCTGGGCTTCTCGACGCTGTTCCTTACGAACTTCGATGAAATCGGCTCCGACGCACCGTACCAGCTTGTGTCCTTTCTCGTGCTGCTTCTGATTCTGCGGATTTACGACCGCCATCTGGATGAAACGAATCCGTGGAAATGGGGATTGCTGGCCGGCTTCAGTATTGCCGGGGCGTATCTCATACGTCCAGTCGGACTGTCATTTCTGCTCGCCTGCGCTGGAACCGAGTTATTGCGAAAACGCCGGCTCACCACTTTTCTAATTGCGACCGCAATCGCATTCATGCCGCTGATGCTGCTGAATAACCTCTTGCTGCACAGGGACAGCAGTTACGCCCGCCAGTTCACCATGTCGATCCCGCACATTGCCGGCCACATGGCGGCGTATGCCGGGCTCTTTTCTTATGTCTTCGCCAACCCATTGAGCCAGTATTTCCGCTATGTGCTCTGGGCTGCAACGCTCTTACTGGCGCTCCTGGCGGTTTCGAAGAGAGTGCACACGGGTTTGCGGGTCACCGAGCTCTATCTGCTGGCGATCCTTGCCGTACTCAGCGCGTACTGGTTGCCTAGCCCCAGGTACCTGTTGTGCGTTATGCCAATCTACATGGTCTACATATTCGAAGGCTTCCGGACGTTCCTCCCCCGTGTGCCGCAACGCCTCGCGCAGCCCTTGCAGGTTGCCGGCGCAGCGCTAATGCTGTTCGCTCCCGCCGCAAACGCCCTTCTGGTCCGCCCCGATCCGAACGACACGCTTGTCACAGCGACGAGGTACGAAGAGCTCTGCGCCATGGTGCGCGATCAGACCGCTCCGGATGCACTTGTGATCTTCTGGAACCCTCGCGTTTTCGCTCTTTCGACGGGCAGGCATTCGAGCGGGTGGCCAGCCGAGGGGCCGCCGGAGCGGATGATTCACTACCTGCGCCGGGTACTCCCAGACTATATCGCAGTCGATAAGAGCCGGCCGGACGACCGGCGGTTTCTGATCCCGGTTATCGCCGCCGCGCCGCTGCAACTGGCTACCGTATACGAGAATGGCCAGTTCAGCCTGGTAAGAGTGCTCGACGGCCGTGATGGAAAAAGCCCGAGTAAGGCGTCGGCTGCTGTTCGGCTTGGTGGTCGGAAGAGGCCTTAGCTTAGGGCGGGCAGAATCGGAACCTCCGACAAGCTGACCCAGTTGCCGGCCCGACTGGTTACGGTTTCCCAAGCGAGCAAAGAGGATCGCCCAGCACTACGCCCTGCCAACTGAGGAACGGCATTCCCAGGTAATAGCTGTCGGCCAGGTTGCGGCCGTGGGCATAGGCCGGCAGGACGTACTCGGGGCGCACGCATCCAGACAGGTAAGGTTCGTAAACGTTGCCGGAAGCGCCGGTGGCGCCTTCGTGGATGTAATCCGCGCTGAGCGTTTGCGGCGAACCCGCGAACCAGTGCTCGCGGTCGGTGTAGGTGGTGAGGTTCCAGTACGGCGGCGGCGGCTTCAGCGTCCGGGCGTTGGTCGACACGAATTCGGTCACGATCGCTCCCGGCAGCCATTCGAATCCCAACCAGCGTTGTTTGCGGCCGACATCGTTCGATCCCCAGGATGCATAGCCGATCACGTTGCGCTGTTTATAGAGAACGTCGGGACTGTCGTCCAACACAACCCTACCGGCAGGCAACAGCAAGGCTGCCGCACGAAGCCAGTTGTCGCCGTCGCCATTCGCCGGAGAACTGGTGTCGATCACGAACATGCCGCGATTCCGGGCGGACAACGAGCGGTCGATCATGGCTTTCACATCCGCCAAATCGTTCGCCGCCAGGCGCGTCACCAGGTAAATCGGGAACTGCGGGTGCAGGAAAGGGCTGTCGCGCTTGCCGAAGAAGGGATTGGGAACCGCGCCAGCGCGCTCGAAATGATCTCCGTGAAGTTTCGCATAGAGCAGAGTGAGTTCGGAATCCACCGAAGACTGCTCGGATTTTTGGATCGATCCGCTCATGCCGTCTATCCGCAGCGGGACGCCCATGGTCGTCACGATGTACAGCACCTTTTCCTCAAGGTGCTCCCGCCTCAGGCAGTCTCCGACCGGCGTCTCGATTTGCGTAGTGTAAGTCTGCCAGTCGATGGTTTCCTCGGTGGTCGTTTCGAGAAAGCAGACGTGGCGCGAGGGAACCGGCCGGCGCTTGGCATAATAGTCCGCGACCGCCTGGGAAACCGGATCTCTGCGGTTCACCACCAGCAACACGTTGCCGGCGCTCTGAGCCTCCAGCCTGGGGACACTGGCGGCGATCGGAACCATCCAAAGCACGGAGAGCACAACGGCGGGAAACTGGCGAAACGGCAACCGAGCAATCGCGGAAACGGGTTGACTCATGGGATTGGCGCCGTTGCGCGCTCGATCGCGTTATGGCTGCCCGCCCCAGAGCAGCAGGATCTTGATGGCCTGCGAGATGACAAAGACGTCCAACATCGGTGAAAAGTACTTGATGTAATACAGATCATACTCAAGCTCCGCTATCGAATCCCAAGGAGCCGCCAAGTGTCGCATCTGAATCTGGCTCCAGCCTGTGATACCCGGCCGCACGTTGAGCCGGTGTGGATAGAACGGGAGGTGACGCGACAATTCGCGCTCGAATTCCGGCCGTTCCGGTCTTGGACCGACGATCGACATCTGCCCCCGCAGCACATGGATGAACTGAGGCAGAGCATACAGGCCGGTGCGGCAGAGGATCCGGCCGACGCGAGTCTCTCCGGCGCCAACCCGAAAGTTGTAGAGAGTGAATGGCCCGTGGCGGCCTTCCCGCAATCGCCCCTCGATCACCCCCTCGTGAGACGACAACCGCACCAGCGCTGCGATCAGCAGCAGCAAAGGCGACAGAAGCGTGAGAACCGTGGCGGCAACCAGGCAGTTGCCGATTGTCTGGAAGAACAAAGCTCGCGTGCCAGGCTCGAATTCCTTCGAATACAGCAGGCGCGCTGCGTTCAATCCATTCAATCCCTCCCGGTTGCAAATCTTCTCGTAGGTTCCGGCGGCGTCTTCGACGGTGTGGCCCGAGAACCGCAACTCCAGCAACTCATCAGCCAACCGCGAACTCAGGCCGCCCTCGAAGCCCACCACGACGCGGCTTGGGTGGAGCGCCCGGACCGATTCTTCCAGACTGCCGGCCCGGCCTTCGCAGCCTGGCTCCGAGATGCCCGTCCCTTCTGCACGCCTTCCGATGTACCCGGCCACCTGAATCCCGGATTGTGGGTTCCGCTGCAGATGACTGGCGAGGTCCTCGAGCAAGGGACTGTTCCCAATCAGCAGCAAGCGTTCGCCGGCAACAAGCGGAAGCACATAAGCGCTGAACAGCAGGCGACTGGCGAAAACTCCAGTGATCGACAGTAGGCTGCCCAGAAGCATGACCCGAAGTGGCAACTGAAGGTCCGGAGCGACGGCGCTGATCAGCGCCTGGAGAAGAAACGCAATACCCGCGACCATCAATAGTTGTTGCAACAACAGCACGCGCGATCGGACGCGGATCTGCGAATAGAGACTCTGAAAGTGGATCCCGAGTAGAATGCTGAGCCAGACCAGCGCAACACTCGCCAACCCCGGAAAGCCAGACAGATAGTCCGTCGGATCCACTTCGAGGAGCAGGTAGGCGGAAAAAATGAACGAAGAAAGAATCAGCAGGGCTTCGAACACGAACAGCGCGAACGTGCTGGCGGGAACGAATACGCGAAATAGCCGGATCATGCGGTTCGAGCCACCACACTATATATTCCTAACATGCGGCGCAGTGGATGCGAACCGGCCATCTTCGTCCGATCGGCCGCCCTACCAGATTCGCAGCGGTATGTCCCTGGGAGAGAATGAAAGCCCAATCCGAGCGTCCCAAATCACCCGGTTGTAGCCCGCGAAACTGCCGCTTTGGTACTTCCGCGCGGTAACCCCGGCCACCACATGCACCAGGTGGCTGATCTGCCGGCTGGTCTGCAAACCCGCGCTGTAGTCGCCGTATTCGCCGAGAATGTTGCCGATGGACTCAGCCCTGTCGTAGCCGGCCGAAAAACCTAAGCCCCACCGGCGAAGGCCCGTATAGGTATAACCTGCCGCGGCACTATAGTCTGAGGAGGTCAAGAAGAGACCGTTGCCTGGGGTCATTGAGCGGCCGCCGGATATATACGCAATCCCACGGGCAAATGTTTTCGACAGACGGG
>CAWJLI010000046.1:0-9938 GCA_963843095.1 Bryobacterales bacterium | reverse complement strand
TCCTCCGACCTCAAAGCCACCGGCTTCGCGGCCAGCCGCGCCGAAGCTCTCAGCGGGTTGCTCGGCCAGTATCGCTATCTTCACTTCGCCACCCACGGCTACCTCGACACCGAGCGCCCAGAGCTTTCCGCCCTGGTGCTCTCTCAGCTCGACGTAGATGGCCGCGCTGCGGACGGCTTTCTCCGCGTCAACGATATTTACAACAGCCGGCTGTCCGCCGACCTCGTGGTGCTCAGCGCCTGCCAGACCGGGCTGGGCAAAGAGGTGCGCGGCGAAGGACTGATGGGGCTCACCCGCGCCTTCATGTTCGCCGGCGTTCCCCGCGTCATCGTCAGCCTGTGGAGCGTCAACGACCGCGCCACCGCGGACCTCATGGCCGATCTGTATCGCAACATGCTGCGTGACGGCAAGCGCCCGTCCGAGGCGCTGCGCGATGCGCAGCTTGAGTTGCGGAAGCACAAGGAATGGCAATCGCCTTACTACTGGGCGGCTTTCGTGCAGCAGGGAGACTGGAGATGACCGTGACCAAACATCGCACCGCGGCAACGGGAATGATGCTCGTGAGTATCTCGCTCGCTGCGGCGCAAACCGGCGAGCGTGGCATCGTGCCCGAAGATGTCATCCAAGCGCGCCCCGCCGCGAGCGCCGCGGTGCCCGTGAAGGCCAAGCCGCAGTACGCGCCGCTCGATCCACAAATGGTCGCGACCCTGCGCCGCAGCCCGGCGGCCAGCGAGATTGGCGTCACCATCTGGCGCCTTCGGCCGGCTGCCGCTGCCGACACCGGCGCCCGGATCCTCGTTCAGGAGGCAAGCCAGACCGCTGAGTGGACCCCTGTGCGCGTGTCGTCCACAACCCGCCTTGATGCCGGTGATCGCGTGCGCCTGACGCTGGAGTCCCCGCAGCGCGGCTATCTGTACGTGATCGACCGCGAACGCTACGCCTCCGGCGAGCACGGCACGCCATACCTCATATTTCCGACGGAGCGCACGCGCAACGGCGACAACAAGGTAATGGCCGGCAAGCTCATCGACATCCCCGCACAGAGCGATCAGCCGAACTTCTTCACCCTCCGTCGCAGCCGGCCGGACCAGGCAGAGGAGGAACTGACGATCCTTCTCGCGCCCCAGCCTCTCGAAGGAATCGCCATCGGCCCCGGCGCGCTTGCTCTGCCGGAGGATCGGGTCTCAGCCTGGGAGAAGCAGTGGGGCGGCAGCAAGCCCGAGGTGTTCGAGCTTTCCGGCGGCACGGGCCGAGCCTGGACGCAGGCCGAGCAGAACGCCGCCGCCGACGGAACCCGTCTGCTGACCCAAGACGATCCGCCGCCGCAGACCGTATATCGAGTCGCCGCGAAGCCAGGCGCGCCTATGGCAGTGCAGGTCCGCTTGCGCTACGGCCCGCGTTAACGCCGAATGTGAAGCCGGCCCTGCTTGCGGACTCCTCGATCTCGCGACCGTGTGCCGTTGTAAAGTCTCTCCGCGGTTCCCCGAGCGGTATCTCGGGATCTCCGGAAGCCGTGCTCCGCGACAATCCACGCAAGGATAGTCGGCTCAATTCGGCGCGGGTTGGGTGTATACTAAACCCGATCTGAAAATCCAAAATAATCCGGATAGACAGGTGAGCGGGTATGCACTTGCATAGGCCTTGCGCCATCGGCGGAGGTTCTTGAACGCACGAGGAGACGGGAAGCTGTAAGATCGACGGAAGAACTTGGGAGGAAATAGAAGCATGGCTCTAAACGCGGACTCCGTACCGATGCGATGGCCGGCTGGCCCCTTGGAAATCGCACGCCGCGAGAAGGCGAAGGGCTTCTTCGACGGAGACAGCCGAGGTCCTTCGCTACTGGCAGGATCCGGCTTCACTCGCGGCCATCCAGGGCACGCCGGTAAACTGCCTGGTGGTCAGTTGGGCCTCGGGTCTGCCGGCTGATGCCAGCCAGCAACAGGCGCTTCAAGCCGCTGATCGAAAAAGGCCGGCAGTCCGGACTGGAATTCGTCGGCCTGATCGAGGGCGAAGTGGACAAGCCAGCCGCCATGGCGGCCGCCCAATCGGCGGGTCTCTCCGCGGTTGCCATGGAAGGCGACCCGCCCGGAAGCGCCGGCCTCCCGGTTATCCCGTGGAATAAGTCCATCCAGGGAAGGTGGACGGCGAACTCCCCGATCCTCGGTATTTCAGACGGTCTATGGCCCGGGATCCCGCAAGACCGAGGCGTGGTCAGCGCGCCGACCAATCTGCCTTGGGTCGATTCCAACGGAGCCGTCCTCCTGATCGTCCGCGCACTCGCCCCCGACAAAGGCGTATGGATCGGCTTCGATGCGCCGCCGCAGGCGAAACCGACGGCCGAGGCTTACATGCTGGCCGTGGCGGACCCTGCGAGCTACGGGGCAAGCTGGGTGGTTTCGCTGGACGATCAGTTGCGCGCGGACTTGACCGCGAAGAAACAACCGGCTGTGGATACCTGGAAGAAAGTCGCCGACATGCTGGCGTTCTTCGAGCAGCACAAACAGGCTAGGACCTATCAGCCGATGGGCCCGCTTCTGGTCGTGTCGAATTTCGGCGAGTCCGGCTGGGATGTCGGCGAGGAAGCGCTCAATCTGTTTCCCCGGATCCGCCAGCCGTTCCGGGTGATTGCGCGATCTCAGGCTACGGGCGCTTCCTTCGCCGGTTTGCAGGCGATCTTCTATGTCGATCAGGAGCCGCCGGACCCCGCATTGCGAGAGAAAATGATCGCTTTCGCGAAGGGTGGCGGAACCCTCTTCGTGCCCTCCAATGGCCGAATCCGGAGGGCCGGCCCATGCCTGCCGAACCGTACCTTCTTTTCAATGTTCGGGTTTTGGGAAAGGGGCGGCTGGCGGTATGCAAGGAAGATCCGCCGGACGCGTACGATCTGGTCGCGGATATCCAGAACGTCATCAGTCACAAGAACGATCTGTTCCGCCTGTATAACGCTCCGTCCATGAATTTCTTGTACCAGACTTCCGCTCAGGGCAGGCAGGGAGTGATGCACCTGTTGAATTACTCGCGCCGGCCCGGAAGCGATGGACCTCTTTTCTACGTGAAGGAACCGCACCGGTCGGCCCGTTTGGTGAGTCCCGAAATCGCCTCGCCCACGGAGCTTCAATGGGCTCCTCAGGAAGCTGGCGGGGCGGAGTTATCTCGTGCCGCGCATTTCCGTGTATGGCGCCGTCGAGTTGGAGAGCTAGGAGGCGAAAGAGACCGCAATGAAACAGGACTTGACTAGGAGACAATGGCTGGCGGGCGCGGGAGCCGGCGCCGGGGCCCTGCTGGCGGGGCCTGCCTTGAGTTTTGCGACTGCACCCCGGCGGGGCGGGTCGCTGTGGCCCGATGCCAAACCTATGGGCCCGAGCTGGTCCCCACATATGGATAAGATGTTCGACCAATTGGGCGGCCTGGGTGGGTTGGTGAAGGGAAAGACGGTCGCGATCAAAATCAACCTCATAGGCGTTCGATGGCAGCGGTTGGGCACGGCCAAGATGGAGGACACTTTCTGGACGCATCCCCGCGTGATCGGTGCGACGGTACACCTTATGGGCAAGGCAGGCGCCCGGCGGATCCGTGTGGTGGAGGGCCCCTGGTCGACCGCCGAGACCTTGGGAGAGGTCATGCTGTCCATGAACTGGCAGCCTCAGGATATCCTGAACGCCGCCGCCAACGTGGAATTCGAAAACACCAATTACCTGGGGCAGGGGACGAAATACTCGCGGTTCATGGTGCCTGGCGGAGGTCTGATTTACCCCGGCTATGACCTGAACCATTCGTATGAGGATTGCGACGTATTCGTCTCGCTCGCCAAGATGAAAGAACACGCCGCCACCGGCGTTACTCTGTCGATGAAGAACGTGTACGGAGCGACCCCCATCACCATTTATGGCGAAGGCGCCGGAGAGGACGAACCAAGCGTGCGCCCTCACGGCGGACGCGGCGGGGTGTTTCACTTTGCGCGCCGCCAGCCATCCAAGAGCGCGCCACAGCAGAAAGACCTCGACTCTGCCCAAGGATGCCGGCTACCGGCTGCCGCGCATCATCGCCGAACTCTGCGCGGCGCGGCCGGTTCACCTGGCGATCATCGATGGCGTTCGGGCCGCCACCGGCGCGGAAACGAATTATGGAAGCCCCAACCGGCCACAAGCGGCGATCAACCCTGGCGTGCTGATTGCCGGAACGAATGCTGTGGCAACTGACGCGGTGGCGAATGTCCGTGATGGGATTCAACCCGATGGCCGACCGCGGGACGCCTCCGTTTTCCAATTCCGACAGCATGCTGCGCCTCGGTGAAGACCTGGGGATCGGCGTGCGCGACCCCAGCCGGAACGAAATAGCCGGAACCCCGATCGCGGAGGTCCTATTCGATTACAGCGCGGTCCGTGAGAGGATTCTGGCCGCTAAGGGCAAGAAGGGATGAATCGTAACCCCCGCGAGGTGGTATACATCTGCGCATGATTTGGCGTTTCCCGGCCCTCCGCGGTCAGTGCTGCGTATCCAACTTCCGCGCGCCGGATGGCGGCAGGAACTTGAAGAGTTCGCCGGAGAGCGGTTCGCCGAGCTTGATAACGGTATATATGGTGCTGGAACCGGCCTTTCCCGCGGCCCGATCCTCACGCAGAACAAGATATCGTTGCTTGTCGATCCACCAGGTGTAAGCGGATTCGCCTTCCATCGGCGAGACCTTGACAACGTAGCACAACGCCTTCGCGCCGCCGATCCCGACTGTCTCTTCCCGAAGGAACTCGGCCCTGGCGGCGAAATCCGCAGCGCCCCGGTAACGCCACATCATGAAGTGGTCCATCATTGCCGGGCGCATATCCCCTAAATCGCCTGGAGCCTCGTCGGTCAGTTCAATGGCGGGGAACGATGCGTACTGATTCGGTCCGGGCAAGTAGTACCAGACCGTCGTTCCGTCATCGACGACGATTGCTTTGGCGGATGCCGAGTCGCTCAGGCCCATACCGGGCAGGTTTCCTTCCATTCGGTACCGGTCTGGCTTCTTGAACGCGAATAACATGTGGCCGGCCAAATTGACCCCATTCTCACGCGCCGTCACGTCGGCCTTTAATTCATAGTCCGACGCAGCTTTGTAGGTCTGGCCGACCTTCCTTAGAATTTGCGGAACGTCCGGCTGCGTTTGCGCCAGAACCGCGCACAACGGCAACGCAAACAAACCGAATCGAATCGACCGGAGCATAAGTAACGGTGAACGTAGCACACCGTTCGCCTACCGGCAACGCCCACTGGCGGTATAATCGCTGTCGTGCTGACATCTCGAATCGCATTGGCATCTGCCCTCCTGTTCAGCGCCTGCGGCGCGCTTGCGGCCGACGGCGATCTTCCGTCCGCAGAGACCATACTGGACCGGTTTATTCAAGCTACCGGCGGCCGCGCCGCTTACGAGAAGCGGCGGTCGGAGTACATGGTGCAGGATATCGAGATCGTGAACACGCCGATCAAAGGCACCGTCACCACTTACAAGCAGGCGCCAAGCAGGAGTTACATGGAATTGGATCTTCCCATGATCGGTAAGTTCCGCCAGGGGTCGGATGGCAAGATTGCCTGGAGCATCACCCCCATGGATGGAGCCAAGCTCCTCGAAGGCGAACAACTGGAGCAGGCGCTCAGGGCGGCGCGGTACAACGGTGATTTGTACTGGCGCGAGCTTTGCAAACGGGTCGAGACCGTGGGCACGGAAGACGTCGATGGCAAGCCGGCTTACATCGTAGTGAGAACGTATAAGGTGGGCAAGCCGATTACCGACTACTACGATGCAGCCAGCAACCTCCTGGTGAAAGGCATTGCGAAGCAACAGACGCCAAACGGGGAGGTCCGCTCGGAAATCCTGGTCAGCGACTACCGCACGGAAGGCGGCATTCTGATCCCGCACAAGATCGTGATGAAGTCTCCCAATGACGAGCGGATCATGACGGTCCGCACCGTCACCGTCAACCAGGAGGCTCCGCCGGGGACCTTCGATATTCCTGACGCCGTGCAAGCACTGCTCAAGAAGCCGTAAGTTGCTTATTCGTCCTGATCGTCGTCGTCATCTCCCTTATTCGGGGGAGTGGGCATGAGTAGGCCGACGTTTCGGGTAGCCTGGAGCGAAACTGCCTCGTGCGCTTCCACGCTGCCGTCCGAGTGATAGGTCAAACGGACCAGCCGCGTGGTTGGCTCGTCTTTCCCTCGCCAGTTCACGCGCGGAAATGCGGCCCGCGCCACATCGCGCGTGGCCGGCTCCTGGAGAGCCGCTTCCGGATCCAGCAGCGTGCAGGCCTGCGCTACGCCCGCCGGCGAAACCGAGCAGGCGAGCAGCAACTGCCGCTCCGGCATCGTGCGCGCGCCCGCCGCCGGGCCGAGTGGAAGCCACTTCCATCCGTCCGCATCGATTGACGGCCTGACCTGTTCGACGGCCTTGGCAATGGCGGTCGGCACCTCGAGCGTGCGGTCGCCGGCGAGCACCTGCGCGTCCACCTGCGCTTGCGCCGCGCCTTGCCAGTCGCCGAGTGCCATCGCGGCGTCACGGAGGTCCAGTAGCAGATCCTCTTCGGCCACCAGCGCCGCGGCCGTCCGGAGCGCTTCGGCCGCGGGCTTGAGCTGCTTCATGCGGAGCCGCGTGCGGCCAATTGCCTCGAGGTTAGCGGCCAGCAACTGCTGGGCAACTACCCCGGTCGGCCAGTCGGCGAGTTCGCGAGTGGCGTCGAACGCCTCCTCGCCATGGCTCAGCGATCCTTGCGCCATGGTCAGGGCGTAATCCAGGGCCGCCCCGCAGCCAGCCAGACTCCAGGCGATAGGGGTCGCCGCCTGCGGACAATACTCCAAGGTTTGCAGAAACTCTTGCTTCGCTCCCTCGAGGTTGCCCTGGCAAGCCTTCGTCAGCCCCAGGTCCTCGAGAACCTCCCAGGATTTCGGCTCGATCTTCAAGGCGTGCAGGAGGTGCGGCTCCGCCTCGGCCCAGTTCCCAAGTTCCACATAGCTGTGCCCCAGGTCGCGCAGCGCGTTGTAATTCTCGGGATCGACGGCGAGCTGCCGCTGGAACGACTCAATCGCTTCCCGGTAACGCTTGGCGTTGCTCAGCAGCTTGCCGCGACTGTCGTAGGCCCACTGATCCTTGGGATTCACCTCGATCTGCCGACCGTAAGCCCGCAGCGCTTCCTCGCGCATGCCGTAGGTTTCGTAAACGCGGCCCAGGTTGTACCAGGAGTATTGAGAGTCGGGGAACTTCTCGGTCGCGTACTCAAGAATCACGCGCGCCAGTTGCACGTCCGAATCCAATGCGTCATAGCCTCGGCGGTCCAACTCCCACTGTTCTTTGTTCTTGAGAGCCGCCTCCACATCGATGGTTCCGGTGTGCTCGAACACCTGGCTCCGGCGCAAATCGAGCGCAATAGCGGTATCCAGGCTCTCGGCATCCGCTTGCGATGCGCCGCGCCGCTCGACGGCGCGGCGGATACGCAGCACATTGTCCTCGAATGCGGCGGAAACCTCGATGCTTCCGGCCGCCAATTTCCGTTCGACCGGCGGAAGCGGGATGGGCCGGTACTCGGGCGGCAGCCGCAGCTCGAAAATCTCCTCTCCGCGCACCGGCGGGTTCAGCAGCGTGGAGTGCTCCGGGGACGAGCAATGGCAATCCGGACCGTAATTGATTGCCTGGAAGTCCACCGCAGTGCGCCGTGCGATCGTCGGCAGGAAATTTGGCAAATAGCGCGGCATCTCGATGACCAGCGGCCCGCGAAGGTCATAGAGGCCCTCCAGAGCGCGGGCCATCCGGGACTCGTACCGGGAAACATGCACCAGCAGCTCGCGCACTTGTGCGGAGGCATCGCCCACGAGAAACGCCTGGCGCAGCGCTACCTCCGCGTCTCCCTGCATTTCCACGCGCAGGTTGGCGGAGGCATTTCCGTCGGGCTGCAACTCGCCCTTCCATGTGGCGTGCACCCAGTTCAGATCCGAGGGCGCCGGCGGAATCTGCAGGATGCGGCTGCCGCGGCCCGATACCAGCAGCGCATTCCGCCCTCGCAGTTCGGACGGCAACACGCCGGGCCGGGCCACGCCCCAGCTTGGGTCAAGCCAGGTCCATCCCTTGTCCTTCGGAATTGCCGAGAGCACGCGCTCGAACTGGCCGGGGCTGGGGAACTCGACATCGAAGGGCGAGGCAGCCACGAACACCAGGTCGCATGAGATGCTCTCGGTTGCCAGCAGGGCCGCGAGCAGCCCGTGCTTGGAGAATGCGTTGCCTTCGTTCGCGGTCAAAGTCTGGCGAGGCGAGGCGGCGCGGAAACCGGAGGAATCGAGCGGCTCGTCCAGCAAATGCACGCCCTGCGCCACGCGCATGTACAGCGTTTCAATAGCGTCTGACTTGGGGGCTTCGGCCAGCAGATGCTGGGCCTGCTCGCGCAACCACGCGGCGTCGGCCGCCGGCTGCCGGCTGCGCAGCCAATCTCCCACTTCAGTCCAGGTATTGAATGTGCTCATGCCGATCCAGGGCACCGGGCTCATCTGTGCCGCGCTGTTCACGAGTTGCCAGACATGCACGCCGGGTTGCGTTTCGCGATGGCCCGCCTGGTGCCAAAGATCGGAGTTGATCTCGCCCGTTTCCGGAAGCCGCACCGTCCATTGCCCGGCGATCACCGGCAAATCGAAGACCGGAGCGAGATTCGCCCACCACTTAGCTTGCTCGGCCGCCGGGTAGCGGACGCGCACTTCCGAAAAGATGCGGTCCCCGGAATGAAGACCGGGCACGGCGTACGCGCGGAACCCCGAGCCGGTGCGCGGCAGCTCCTGGAGCTGGGCGGTATCCAGTTGCCGTTCGCCGCCGCCGCTTTCGCCGACGCGCGCCGAGACCAGTTGGACTTCCCCATCTTCCCGCCGCAGCGGAACCAAGATCTGGCCGGCCCACTGAGCGCCGGTTTCCGATTGGATGCGCACGCACGCGCGCCGAGTCTCTTCCAGGCTGCCGTTGGCGGCGATGCGGTGTTCGATCTCCAGCTTTTCGTAAACCGCCGGGAAGGATGCGAACTCGTCCGCCGCCAGCGCGATCCCCAACGCAAAACCGGCCACCACCCAGGCGAGTCTCATCGCTCCTCCTTCGGCAAACGGATTTCGAGAGTGCGGCTCGGCCCCACGTCCGCGGCCAGCGAATATAAGCGGCCGCGATCACTAAGCAATTGGAGCAACAGCCGTCCCGGACCCGCGCCCGGCAATTCCGCCTTACCGTTGCGCACCGGCACCAGAGCGTGCGGCATTGGCTCCGCAAACTCAGGCTCCTCGGACATCCACCCTCCCCAAGCCGGGACATCCACATAAAGCAGCGCGCCTGGCAAAGGCCGCCCATCGGCGCCCAAAATACCGATCTTCAGTGGCGGGCCGGCATAGGGCGGCGGATCTCTCCACTCAAGCGTGCGGCCCGCTTCCAGCACCACGGGGACGCCGCTCCCAGGGCGTTGGGCCTGCGTATCGGGCGCCAGCATCCACGCGTAGTACTTGCCCGTAGGCAGTCCCTGGAATTCATAGCGCTCGCCTTCAGCCGACTCGACCGGACTGAGCACCAGATTCCAGCCACCGGGCTCGGCAGCGCGCAGGATCAGAAGCCCGGATCTCTCGTCGCCGGTCAAGTGCAGGACGCCCGCGAGCGAAGCTGTAAGCGGCGGGACGCTCAGCGTAGCGCTGCCCCCTTCCGGTACCTCGATCTCGCGATCCAGCCAGTGGCTGGCATCTTCTCTACTGGCTCGCACACGGTAACGTCCCGCGATGCCTAACCGCAACACGGCAACGCCCCGATTCGTCTGCGCCTGAACGATATCCTCCGCGCTGCGAGTCCATGACGGCATGGCATCCACTCTCCAGGTATGGTCCGGATCTGGAATCGTGATCCGGATTTCCGCGCCGCGACTCACGCCAAGGGATACGCGTGTGGTTTGTCCGCCGATGGCCGT
>CAWJLI010000045.1:0-14138 GCA_963843095.1 Bryobacterales bacterium | reverse complement strand
TCCATTGGCCTGTCTCCGTACGGTTGTGATAGCGGGCCTCACGCCGGCACCTACTTCTGGTGCGACGGGTCGGTGGAAGGCTATGACGCCCTGTATCAGCAACTCAACGGTTTGACCGTGGGCGCCACCTATACCATCACCTTTTGGTTGACCGATGACTCGGGTCAAGCCATGAATGTTCCCAACATCGACATGCTGGTATACGCCGGCACCGCATTGCCGACGGGCACGCAAACGATCGGCACCCCTCCCTCCGGTTCGTCCCCCATTCCGGTTCCTGGAACCGTTTGGCTGATGCTGCTGGGGATCGGCGGTTTGGGAATCTATCTGTTGTTCCGCAGGAGAATGCGCCGCGCATAGGAGGGATAAAAACATGAAAAAAATCTTAATCTCATTGTTGGTGTCCGCGATCTTGAGCGTGGTAGCGCTCGGCGCGGTTATGGACGGCAAGTGGAGCGCGCAAGGGTCCGATAAGACCGCTCCGAAAACGCTCTCCATCCGCTTGGTCGGAAACTCCGTGCAAGGCACGATGGACGGCACGGCGCTCACCCGTAGCGGCGTGGCGGGCGAGTACTTTTGGTTCTATGTGGCGCGCGAAGGCGGAAACTTCCTTTACAAGGGCCAGATCAAGAACGGCAAGATCGAACTCCGCGAAGTGGGCCCGCATTCCAACCGGACCCTCACTTTCAGTCGCGCCCAGTAATCTGCGTTGCCTTGAACGAGCGCCGGCGCCGCCAGATTGGCGGGTGCGGCGCTCGTTTGCCGTTTGGCACCAGCGTTAACGTCCGTTGGCGGCAGCGCTGCCGGCAACGGCGGATGGAGCGATTTGCCAGCCGTCCAAGACCGTGGGGCGCACTCATTGTATGTTCAATCCCACCACGTTCGACGCCGCGCCATCCGCCTAACCGTGGCTGGCCCGCCGCGAGGCAGGAGGGAACCAGGACGTTGGCGCGAAAGTTGCGGAGGCGCAATGCGCGCTAAAACTTCCCGTCCCCGGCGCCATTGGCGCCCTGCCTCGGATCGAAAAGGCGCGCGTCCTCTGGGAGGGTTCGATAGCCGGTGGGGTCGGGGGATCTGGCGAAACAGTCGGCGAGATCGGCAGCGGCCGCATCGAACAGGTTGAGCGGCGGAAGCTGCAATAAGCGGAAGACGGTCTTGAGCAAGCCAGGGAAGCTCACGTTGCGGTGCGAGACGTAGTCTGCCTTCGCCCACGGGCCGGCGCACAGCAGAACGGTGCGGTGAGCGTCCACGTGGTCCACGCCGCCGTGGGTATCGGCCTCGGTGACAAAAACTGCCATGTCCCGCCACCAGGGGGTGCCCGACAGGTATTCGACGATGCGGCCCAGGGCATAATCGTTGTCGGCCACGTGCGATTCGGGGTACGGGTAACCATCCTCGGGACGCGCGTCCGCCAGATAGTCGCCGGGCAGGTGGACGAACAGCAGCGCCGGCAGCGCGGCACCGGTCTTCCGGTAGCGATTCTCCATCTCCTCGATGAAACGCGACGCACGTTGCTGGTCGGAAACGGCCATGTTGAAGCCCGGATACTGCCGCGCGGTGTTGCCAAATAGCGCCTCGGGCATCGCCATATTCGTCAGCAGGCGGATGCCGGTCGACCCCAGGCCGGGGCCTTCGCGGCGCTCCGGCCAGCTCGAATCCTTCGCCGAAGTTCAGGAACGAAACGCCGTGCGCCGCCAGGTGATCCCACAGCGTGCCGGCTTCCCCGATGTCTTCCGGCGCGACCGAAGCCGCCATGCCCGCGAAGCTGAGCCGCCCCGGAGCAGTGCCCAGGCGGAAGCTCTTGCGCCCGCCGTAGGCCGCGGCCGCCGAGCTCGCCACCCACGGGTTCGGATAAACGCCGGTCAGCCAGTGGTGCCCTTCCACGCTGGCTTCGCCATCGGCATAGAAGTTGTCGCTGGAAGCCCAGCGGCTCGCCAGGGCGTGGTGGTTGGGCGTGATGTCCACGTCCTTGATGCTCAGCCGCTGCCGCTGGCCGTCGGCGAAACCGTGGGAGCCCAAACGCGCCAGGTGCGACGTCGCCCATCACCGGCCCATTGCGGGCGTTCGTGATATCGCCCAGCACTTCGTCGTAGCTCAGGCTCTCTTTGACGATGAGCACGACGTGGCGGATGGGCGGCAGCGCCGGCACGGCTTGCGGGCGCGGCTGGAAGCCATCCATCTCCAACACAGCATCGGTGTGCGCTTTCAGTTCCTCGCGGGCCGGCAAAGGGAACACCGAAATCGTCCCCCGGTACAGCCAACTTGGCAGCATGCCGCCGGCGACGATGCCGCCGGCGCGTTCGGCCCCACGCCGTGGCCTCGGGCATTGGCGACGAACACGGTATCGCCATCCAGCGCCACCCGCGTGGGGAACCAGGCCGCCGGCAAGTGGCCGATGACGCGCCGCTCGCGCACATCAATCACGCCCACCGCGTTGATGCCAGCCTCGGCTACCAACAGCCAGCCGGAGGCTTCGTGATAGGCCAGGCCGATCGGGATCACGCCGCGCAGCCCATCGAGGCCGGGGATGCGGATGGGGATCTCCGCCTCGACCCGGTTGGTGGCGGGGTCGAGAATGCTGACCGAGTCGTCGTTCGCGTTGGCAACGAAGACGTGGCCGGCCGCGGCGAGGATGCCCGCCGGACCGCTGCCGCCGCGCACCGCGCCACCGAAATCGAGGCCGGTGCGGACGAACGCCTCCACTTTGAGCGCGGCTGGATTGGTCACATCCACCACGGCGACCGAATCGGCCTCGCGCGCGTTGGCTTCGCCCAGACCCGGCACCGCGATGCCGCCTTGCACCACGCCGCTCACGGCTTCCGGGCTGGGGAAGCCGAACGGCGGAAACGAAAGGCCGGCCTCGGGCACACCCGCAAGCGCCCGGTATTCGAACATCCCGCAGTTGGTGACGTACAGTTTGCGCGCATCCGGAGCCAACGCGATGGCGAACGGCAGCCGCCCCACGCGCACCGAACCCACCACCTGGCGCGACCGCAGGTCGATCGCGGCGATGCGAAAATTCGCCTGATCGGCGACGTAGAGGATTCCGCGCACCGCATCCAGCGCCAGGTCGCCCGTGAAGCTGTCCGTGAAGCCTGCCTGATTGAGATCGAACACTCGCCGCCGCTCGGCGAAGGAGTCGAAAAGTATCACGCGGCCGCTCTCGCCCTCGGCCAGGTAAATGCCGCGGTCGGCCGCCAGCGCGACTCCCAACGAAACACTGTGCCAGCCGGCCGGGGCAGATTGTTCAAAAGCCTCCAGCGACCCTGCCGCCACCTGGCGCACCTGCCAGCGGGCTTCCCGCGATGCTCGCTCCAGCACGGTGAAGGAATAGCGAAACGGGCCGCCATCGGCGGTGACCACGGTTCGGCCCGAGGCGCTGACGGCGATGCCGAAGGTGCCCGGCCCGGTCGAATACTCTTCGCCCAGCGGCGCGACGATCCTGCCGCCGGGCAGAATCGACGGCCCGCTGCGGCGCAAAGCGGGGCGGTCGCCGGCGGGCGCCGTATAGGACTGCGCTGAGATGGCAGCCCCGAAGACCAACAGCGCCATCGGCAGACGGCGGGTTCCGGACACTTCTCCATGATATAGCCCAAGTAGTGACGGCAATCGGCTATAGTCGGAAGGGATGCTCCCACGCGTGGCAGTATTGGCGCTGGCGGTGGTGTGTGCCTTCCCCGCCGGCGGGGCGGACCGCCTCGCTCCAGAGCAACAACGCTTGAACCTCGAATCCTTCGAGCACGTATGGACTACTGTGCGCGACAAGCACTGGGACCCCAAGCTGGGAGGGCTCGACTGGCAGGCCGTGCACGATGAACTGCGTCCGCAACTGGAACGCGCCGCCACGCGCGAACAGGCGCGAGCGGTGATGGAGGACATGTTGTCGCGGCTCAAACAGACGCATTTCGGCATCGTGCCCGCCGAGGTTTACCAGGAAATCGAGAGCGGCGGCAAGGGCGAAGGCAGAACCGGCATCGAAGTGAGGGTGGTGGAAGGCCGCGCGCTGGTGGTTTCGACGGAGCCGGATTCGCCGGCGGCGAAAAGCGCCGTCACTCCCGGTTGGGAGATCGATCGCGTGGACGGCAGGCCGCTCGCCGCCAGCCTGCGCAAGATCGGCCGGAACTTCCGCGATTCGACGCTCCACGACCTGATGCTGGAACACGCCGTGAGTGAGCGCCTGGCGGGCGACGAGCGAAGCCGGGTGAAGGTTAGTTTTCGCGACGCGCGAGGCCGGAGCACGGTGGTCGATCTGGAGCGCGCCCGCCCGCGCGGCGCGGCAGTCACCTTTGGCAACCTGCCGCCGATGTTTTTTTCGGGGTCGAGTCGCGCAAGGTGCGGCCGGATGTCGGCTATATCCGGTTCAACCTTTTCTTTGCGCCGGAGACTCTGAACAAAGCCGTCGAAAATGCGGTCAGGGACTGCGCGGCCTGCCGTGGTTTTGTGATCGACCTGCGAGGCAACCGGGGCGGGATGGGCGCTCTGGCGATGGGAGTGGCGGGGTGGTTTCTGGATCAGCCGGGGCTGCGGCTGGGCGACATGTTCCTGCGCAGCGGCACAATCAAGTTTGCGGTGTTCCCTCGGCCGGCTCCGTTCCGCGGGCCGCTGGCGATCCTGGTGGACGGCTGCTCCGCCTCGACGTCGGAGATTTTCGCCGGGGGCATGCAAGATCTGAAGCGCGGCGCGCGTCTTCGGAATGCGGAGCGCCGGCGCCGCATTACCCTCCATGTTCGAACGGCTGCCCAACGGCGACGGTTTCCAGTACGCCATCGCCAATTATGTTTCGGAAGGCGGCAAGCAACTGGAAGGCGCCGGGGTGATTCCGGACGAAACCGCCGGGCCGTCGCGCCGCGACCTGCTGGAGGGTCGCGACCCGGCACTCGACCGGGCCCTGGCTTGGATCGAGGGCAACAAGAACTAAGATGAGAATGGAAGGAAATTATCGGGAGTCCTTATGAAACGTTTACCAATCAGACGAACCCTGGCCGCCTGCGCGGTGGTGGTGCTGGCCGCGGCCGGCGCCAGGCTGCGCGCGGCCGATGAGCTGCCCAAGGCAGAAACCATCCTCGACAAATCCATCGAGGCAACCGGCGGCAAGGCCGCCTTCGAGAAGTTACACAACACGGTCATCGCCGGCTCGATGGAACTTGCCGCCATGGGCATCAAGGGCACCATGTCGATCACCAAGGCAGAACCGGACAAGATCCTCACCGAAATCGAGATTGCCGGAATAGGCTCGATCAAAGAGGGCTACGACGGCAAAGTGGCATGGGAGATCAACCCTATGCAGGGCGCGCGCATCAAGGATGGCGACGAAAAGGCCGCAGCCAAGCGCGAGGCTCATTTCACGACGAAAACTGGCGCGACGATTTCAAGAAGGTCGAGACGGTGGGCGCGGAAACCGTCGAGGGCAAGGACTGCTACAAGCTGGTGAAGACGCCGAACGAAGGCAACCCGGTCACCGAGTTCTACGACAAGAAGACCGGCCTGCTGGCGAAATCCACCATGACCGTGACACGGCCCAATGGGCGACATTGACGGCCGAGGTCCTCTTCAGCGACTATCGCAAGGAGGGAGACCTGCTGGTTGCGCACAAGATCCAGCGGAACGCCGGCGGGCAGGAGATCGCCATCACGTTCGAGAGCTTCAAGTACAACGTGGACCTGCCGAAGGACAAGTTCGACCTGCCGGACGACATCAAGGCGCTGGTCAAGAAGTAAGCCCCACCCATGCATTTTGGGGCTTTCTGAGCACGGCACTCCGGCCGCCCCCGCGGCCCGCCGGAGTGCCGAAATGGCACGCTGAGTGCCCCCGCTACAACACGTGGCAGGGGTTTCTTCCGTGCTAACCTCGTAGTTACCGGCTTCAACTTGAAACGTTCGGACATGTCACTTCGGCTTCATCTCAGACGACTCGCACCGGCCGTGATGCTGGCTTTCTGCGCCACGGCGCAGCAGTACACCATTAGCACCATCGGCGGCAATGGCAGTTCGGGCTACGTGGACGGCCAGACGGTGGGCTCCCAATTCGACATCCCGGTGGCGACAGCGGTCGACACAAAGGGAAATGTCTACATCGCGGATTCGGTCAACCACCGCGTGCGCATGATTTCGAATGGGACCATCTCCACCGTGGCGGGCACGGGGACAGCCGGCTACTCGGGCGATGGTGGGCAGGCCACGTTGGCCGAATTGAACTACCCCTCTGGCGTCGCGGTGGACAAGGCCGGGAACCTGTACATTTCCGACATGAAGAACCAGGTGATACGCAAGGTCACTTCCGCCGGCGTCATCTCAACCTACGCCGGCAATCAGGCCTTAGGAGAAGGTTTCGGCACCGACAACATTCCCGCTACCAGCGGGCAATTAGATAATCCGATCGGCCTGGCAGTCGATTCCGCCGGAAACCTGTACATCGCGGACTCTCATTCCGACCAGAACGCAACGACCAACAGCCTAGGCCTGATTCGCGAGGTCAACACCTCCGGTATCATCAGCACAGTGGTTGGGCTGGGCACCACCGCCGGACAGTTGATCTGTCCCGAAGGGGTTGCGCTCGATGCTTCGGGCAACATTTACATCTCCGATACTGAACAGCATGTGGTGGCCAAGTTCGCCAAAGGCGTGCTCACTCTGAACTTCGCCGGCAGCGGCTATGAGGGGTTTGCGGGTGACGGCGGCCCGGCGGCGAATGCCGAGTTGGCCGATCCCGCCGGCGTGGCGACGGACGCCGCGGGTAACGTCTACATTGCGGACCCGGAGAATATGCGCATTCGGCGAGTAACGCCGGATGGGATCATTTCGACGATCGCGGGAGTCACCAGGTTTGGCTACTCAGGCGACGGCGGGCCGGCACTCGAAGCGCAGATGTGGTCGCCGCACGGAGTGGCCGTGGATGCGAGCGGCAACGTTTATATCGCCGACACCGAGAACGACGCGATCCGCCAGTTGACGCCGGCGAATCCCGCCATAACGGGCGTCACCAACGCAGCCGGCTTCCAGCCGCAGATCTCTCCGGGAGCGCTGGCGTCGGTTTTTGGAACCGGCTTGAGCAATGCAACCTATACGGCCGCAGCCCCTTACCCGGCCAGCTTGGGCGCATCCAGCCTGGGCGGAGACGGGGTGAGCGTGAGGGTCAACGGCCAGGCGGCGCCGGTATTCTTCGTATCGCCGACGCAGATCAATTTCCAGGTTCCTTGGGGAACGGCGATCGGCACAGCCAGCGTGACCGTGTCGGTGTCGGGCGGTGCGAGCAATGCGGTTTCCGTGCCGGTGGTATCGGCGGGTCCGGGCTTGTTCGTACAGGGAACTTCGGCGATCGCGCAGAACGGTGCCGATTACTCGCTGAACGGCCCCAGCCATCCCGCTGCGGCAGGCAGCACGATCGTCACGTATCTCACCGGATCGGGGCCGGTGAGTCCGGCGGCGACCGACGGTATGCCCGCGTCGCTAACCACGCTCACCTATGCCACCGCATCTCACAGCGCCACGATCGGCTCGACTGCAGCGACTGTGAGTTTCGCAGGACTGGCGCCCGGCTGGGTTGGCTTGGTGCAGGCCAACGTGGTAGTGCCGGCCGGCCTCGCTCACGGCACCTACCCGCTCACCGTCACCATCGACGGACAGACCAGCAATGCGGGCAACATTAGCGTACAGTAATCACAACCGGCTTCGGATTCCATCCACCCGACTTTGCCGCAGACGTATCTCTTAGTCCGCCAGGGCCGGAGGCCGTTCCTCGTCCCATTGCACGCGCCGATCGCGCGGCGTAAGAACACCCGGCCGAAGAGCGTCTCCCGAGCGGCACACGATGTTGTCGCGCAGCCGATGATCTTCTCTCTATGCGATCCTCAGACGATTGAACACGGGGACTTTGGCAAAGTCCAGGATGAATGCAAAGACCGCTGCCGCCACGAGTGCTCCTCCCACCACAAATATGGGCAGGGGAGTCATGGCGATTCCGCAAATCGCCAGCGTTGAGGCGATGAGCAGATCAACTACAGACGACCCGATGAGCCAACGGCTTGGACGAGCGGACCCCATGCGCTGGCGTTCCCGATTCGTATAGGTGGTTGCTTGATTGCCGAACACTATGGCCACGAAGGCCAGCGTTCTTAGCGTGTCGATGCCAAAGCCCAGCCGGAATTTGCCGATGGCCAGGACGGCAGTGCAAAAGACCAGCTCGCAGGTTCCCATGAAGACACCCGCAATCGTCAATTCGCCGATTCGCCATGCATTGGGCGTCGGGGACGGCCGTACGTTGTCCGTCGCCAAGGACATGCCGAGGAGGTCGCCGGCGAGCATGATGATAACCATCAACATTGGAGTCAGGATCGCGTGCCCGGTCATCACCAGACCCACCGCCAGGAAGAGCACCTGCACGGTTTTCTTGGTGACCGAGTTGAGCGTATAAGTCAGGATGCGCTGGAACGTCACCCGGCCTTCTTTTACCGAAGCGACGATGCCGCCGAGTCCTGGCTTGGTCAGCACGATGCCGGCCGCCGACTTGGCAACATCGGTCGCAGTTGACACCGCGATGCCCATCTGCGCCTGGCGTAGCGCCGGGGCGTCGTTGGCGCCGTCGCCGCACATGCCAACAGTGTGGCCGCTCTTCTGGAACGCCTTGACGAGGTTGTATTTTCCCTCGGGAAGAACGCCGGCGAAGACAGCGAAATCCTCGGGGCGGACACCGTCGGGGATGGGTCCGGGCGGACAAACGGCTCCATCGAGACCTACCGCGCGAGCCACGATCGCCGCCGTTGCCGGAGCATCGCCCGTCACCATTACGGTGCGGACGCCCAACGTGTGCAACTCCGCAATGAGCGCCGCCGAATCCGTTCGAGGCGGATCGCTGAGGGCGATCATTCCCGCGAGTTTCATCGCATCCGGCGGACCCACCGCGACGGCCAGCACCCGGAAACCCTGCGCCTCGAGTTCGCTCGCCGTCTTGGATGCATCGGGAGCCGGTTGCGTGAGGCCGGCAACCGCGGCAAAGGCCCCTTTGACCGCGCGTACCGGGGCGCCGCCCGGAACGGTGGCAGTCGCCTCCGACATCTTCGTCCCGGGATCGAAGGGGACGAACTTGATCAGTCGCGGCAGATCGGAGGCCGTTTGCTTTGCGGCGGCGGCCCGGATAGCCGCATCGACCGGATCTTGTCCGCCGTCCGAACTTGCCAGGGCCGCTAGTCCCAACACGTGCGGCTCGTCGAAGCCGGACATGGCATGGACAGCGGTTACCGTCAGCTCGTTTTGCGTCAGCGTGCCGGTCTTATCCGCGCACAAAACGTCGATACTGGCCGCTTCATCCACGGCGGAGAGCCGTGTCGGAAGGACGCCCAGCTTTGCCAGAGCTCGCGCGCCAATCGCCGCCGCAAGGGTGAAGGTGGCCGGCAACGCCACCGGGATCGACGCCAGAACCGCCGTGAGCACCAACGGAATGATCTCATCCAGCGATAGCTTGAGAGCATGGGCATATCCCACCAACACCACGATGAGCACACCATTGAAAATGGCAAGATTGCGCACCACGCGCAAAACGGTTTTCTGCTGAGAACTTTCGACGTGCGCGGTGCGAACCAGCTCCGCGGTGCGTCCAAACTTTGTGCGCGCTCCGGTCGCCGTGACCTCAGCGACCGCTTCACCGCGTCGCACCAGCGCTCCCGCATAGGTTTCGAATCCGGCGCCAGCTTCGATTGGAACGGACTCGCCGGTGAGCATGGACTGGTCGAGCAGCACGGACCCCTCCGTCAGACGGACGTCGGCGGCAACCACGGCGCCTAGCGATAGCTTCACGACATCGCCGGGCACGAGTCCGGTAGCTGGCACGGTCGCCCAGACATCATCGCGGCGAACCGACGCATTCAGCGCGAGCCGCGACTTCAGCGCGGCAAGAGTCGCTTGAGCCCGCCCTTCCTGGAGGAACCCAAGAGCGGCATTGAAGGCCAGCAGAACCGCGATGATCGCAGCCTCGACGTACTTGCCAAGGGCGACCTCGAGAACGATGGCAGCCTCCAGCATCCATGGTACCGGCGCCCAGAACTTGGTCAGCGCCCTGCGCAATGGACGCACGGCCGTATCGGGCACTGCGTTGGGACCGAACTGATCGAGCCGTCGGCGGGCTTCCTCGGTCGTGAGGCCTGTCGGAATCGGCACGTTCTTAGCGGCGGCCATAACTCAAATCCCGATCAATCCAACGTATCGCAACCGGCTACCCGGCTGCCGGTCATCACCTGACCCCGTCGCGTCCATGATTGGGATTCCCAGAATCCTGCCTGACGGACGGTATTGCCGGGTCATGAGTTTTCTCAGTTTTCTCATTTGGGGCGTCCGGCCAGTTCCACGGGGGCCGGCCAACTGTGCCCTTGTTGAACCAGCAGACCTTGCGTCGAGTCCGGCCCCCAAGTGCCGCTGGCGTAGTTCGGAAAATCGTTGGGAGGGCTCGAGTTCCACACATCGAGCACCGGCATCAATAGCCGCCACGCTGCTTCCACCTGGTCGTCGCGCATGAACAATGTGGCATCGTTGCCGATCACGTCCGCCAGTAGCGTCACATAGGCCTCCGGCGACGGTGTGTCGAAGCTTTCGCGATAGCTGAACTGCATGTCCACCGGCTGCAGAACCATCTTCGGTCCAGGGTGTTTTGCCTGAAAGCGCAGCACAATGCCTTCGTCGGGCTGTATCAACAGGATCAGGCGCGACGGTTTCCAGTCGAGGGTCGCCTCGCTGGGAAACGATTGATGCGGAACCGCGCGGAACTGGATGGCGATTTCCGACGCCTGACGGAGGAGGCGTTTGCCGGTACGCAGATAGAATGGCACGTCCTGCCAGCGCCAGTTATCGACGAACAGTCGCAACGCCGCAAACGTCTCCGTCTGTGAATCGGGCGATACGCCGTCTTCTTCGCGATACGCGCATACTTTCTTGCCGCCGATCCAGCCGCTGTCATACTGTCCGCGAACCGTGGAGCGATGCACCTCATCATGCGGAATGGGCCGCGCCGCGTGCAGCACATCCACTTTCTTGTTGCGAATCTCGTCGGCATCAAAGGAGACCATCGGCTCCATGGCTACCAGGCAGAGCAGTTGCAACAGATGGTTCTGCACCATGTCGCGCAGCGCGCCGGCCTTATCGTAATAACCGCCGCGATGTTCCACGCCCACCTCTTCGGCGACCGTGATGGTGACGTAGTCGACATAACGCCGGTTCCAGATCGGTTCGAACAGCGGGTTGGCAAAACGGAACGCCAGGATATTCTGCACCGTTTCTTTGCCCAGGTAATGGTCGATGCGGAAGATTTGAGATTCTTGAAAGTCGTTGGCGAGTGTGCGGTTCAGCGCCTGTGCCGAGTCCAAATCGTACCCGATCGGTTTCTCGATCACGATTCGCGACCGTTCCCGGTCTGCCGCCAGGCCGGCATAGTTTATGAAACGAGGGATTTCACCAAACAGGGAGGGCGGCGTGGCCATGTAGAAAATGCGTTGAGCTTTGGCGCCCCACTCCTTTTCCAGGCTTGCGCACAGGTGGCCAAGTTCCGCATAGGTCGCGTTGGCTTTGAAATCGCCCTGCAAATAGCGGATATGCGGCGAGAACTCCTTCCACTCCTTGACAGCGGTTTTCCCGCTGCGGGCGAACTTCCTGACTCCCTCGTGCAGACGCTTGCGCAGGGCATCCTCGCTGAGCGCGACTCGGTCCACCGCGATAATCGCAAAATGAGCCGGAATGCTATGGATTTGGGAAAGATCAAACAGAGCCGGCATCAGCTTCCGCCAGGTTAGGTCGCCCGCTCCGCCGAAGATGACGAATATGTTTGGTCCCAGTCGGTCGTTGGTTTTCATCGCGCTCAACCCTTCGTCCAGTCAGTGTGGAATGTGCCTTTGACGTCGATGCGCTCGTAGCTATGCGCGCCGAAGTAATCGCGCTGGGCCTGAATCAGGTTCGCCGGCAGCCAGGCACTGCGGTAGCTGTCCACATACCCCAACGCCGTCATGAAACAGGGCGCAGGCAAACCCATCTCGATTGCCGCGCAAACGACGTGGCGCAAATCCTCCTGGTTGGCCATTACCTTGTTCGACAACTCCGGCGCCAGCAGCAGATTCGGCAAGCCGGGCTGGTTGCGACATGCCATCCGGATGTCCTCCAGCAGCGCGGCGCGGATGATGCAGCCGCCCCGCCAGATTCGCGCCACAGCCTCGAGATCCAGGGTGTACGAATACTTGTCCGACGCTGCCGCCAGAACAGCCATGCCCTGAGCGTAGGCGACGATCATCGCGGCATAGAGCGCGTGGCCCAGTCGATCGAGGAAGCTCTTGCGGTCGCCGGTAAACGATGGGATCGGGCGTTTGAAGATCTCGCCGGCGGTCTCGCGCTGCTTCTCCAACACCGACATATCACGCATTGCGACCGCCAAGTCAATCGTAGGGATGGGCACTTGCAATTCCATCGCGCTTTGCGAGGTCCACATGCCGGTGCCATTCTGTTTGCCCACATCCAGGATTTCGTCGATCAACCGCTCACCGGTCTTCTCGTCGACCTTGTTGAAAATGCGAGTGGTGATCTCGATCAGGTAGCCGTTCAGTTCCCCGTTATTCCAGATGTCGTACACGTCGCGTAGTTCATCATCGCCTAAGCCAAGTCCGCGTTTCATCAGGTCGTAGGTCTCGGCCAGGAGTTGCATCAGCGCGTACTCGATTCCGTTGTGCACGGTCTTGACAAAATGTCCGGCCGATCCGGGGCCGAGGTAAGCTACGCACGCTTCCCCGTTGACCTTGGCGGCGACAGCCTCGAGCAGCGGGCGGACCCGCTCGAACGCCTCCTTAGGCCCGCCGGGCATGATGCTTGGGCCGTGGCGCGCGCCCTCCTCGCCGCCAGAGACGCCCACACCGAGGAATTCAATGCCCTTCCCAGCCAGGTTGCGGGCGCGCAGGTTTGTATCTTTGAAGTAAGAGTTGCCGGCGTCGATGATGAGATCGCCCTTTTCGAGGTGTGGTAACAGATCGGCGATCACGGAATCCACGGGCGGGCCGGCGGGCACCAGCAACATTACTGCGCGGGGCTGGTGGAGCAAACCAGCGAACTCTTCGATGCTTTCCGCGCCGCGGACATCAAGATCCCTTGATTCCTGTCGCAGGGCCTCGACTGTGGCCTGGTCCTTGTCATAACCTGCCACCGTAAAGCCGTGGCCGGCCATATTCAGCACGAGATTACGCCCCATGACGCCCAGGCCGACCATGCCGATTGCGTACTGTTGTTGCGGTTGATTCTTGGTCATCGGTTTTCCTTCAGAGCAGCGAGCTCAATTCCTCGACGTGTTCGCCCAGGAGCTTTTGACAATCCTTTTTCGACTCACAAACGGCTTCATGATCATCGGCCACTCACTGAGTTTGACCTTCTCTCCGGGCCGCACCCGAAGATCCTTAAAATCGATTTTCATCTTCATCCCTTCGATGTCAGCGCCTCGAAGCCGGAGATGACGTCGAACAGTTCCTCGTCGATTCCATCCTGACGCAAGCGATGAAATGTCCTGTTGAGGTCTTCCAGCAATTCGTCGATGTTCTTGTCGGCGCGTTGCATCGCCGCAAGGCGGCTCGCGTTTTCGCTGGCGAGGGATTCGGCGCACGCCCGGAAAAGCGAGACGAAAAGATATCCGTTGATAAACGCCCGCAGGGTCGCGATGCCGCCGCCGACGACCTCGGGCAAGTTTCCCGTCGGCCAGCGAAGCGCAGCGAGGTTGCGTCGCCAGCTTTCGTCCAGCGGCAGCAGTCGCTGACTGATGGGCTCATAGACCGCCCCTGACTTAAGGCGATTGTAGAAGAGGCGGAGTTCGGTGACTTCACCGTGGCCTTCGCGCGCCTCGCTCTCCAGCAGAATCTGCCCGACGAGCGGGGTGATGGCCTTGACGGAGCCCGGCACGGCGAAGAGTCCCATCACCGGCAGGCCTGCGTCCGCGAGGCGCTCATGGACGCGCTCACCGACGGCCCAAACCTCGGGTTTGCCAGGTAGAGCCGCCAGCGTCTTGACCGCGTAATCGGCCACCATATCATTAAACTGGCCCACCAGCCCCTGGTCTGAACCGAACACGACGGCGCCAATGGCGCCGGCATCAGTCGTTTGTTTCCGTTCCGGAGTCAATGGCTCCGCCCCGCC
>CAWJLI010000044.1:0-4629 GCA_963843095.1 Bryobacterales bacterium | reverse complement strand
CTCCAGTGGTGGGAAACCTGGTGGGTTCGGTCGGCTGCTCTGCTCCTTGCCGCCGCCACGGTGTGGGGCGTCATTCTGTGGAGAAACCGGCTGCTGAGACGCAGGAACCGCCAGTTGGAACGAGCCGTGCGCCAACGGACAGCCGAACTTGAGTCTGAACGAACCAAGGTGTTGGAAGAGAAGAGCCGCGCGGACGCTGCGAGCGAAGCCAAAGGCCTCTTCCTGGCTACGATGAGCCACGAGATTCGGACGCCAATGAATGGAGTGATCGGCATGGCTTCTTTGCTGTTGGAGACCACGCTGACAGCGGAACAGCGGGAGTGCGCGGCAACTATCCAGGATTCCGGGGAACTCCTGGTCACAATCATCAATGACATTCTGGACTTCTCCAAGATCGAAGCCGGGCGATTGGATCTGGAGCAGGTGGATTTCTCGCTGGAGGCGGCGATCCGGGGCCCGGAAAGGCTGACCAGGCCGTTGATCGAGCGCAAGGGCCTGCATTTGCACGTGGAACTCGACGAGGGACTGCCGCGTTGGCTGCTCGGAGATCCTACACGGCTGCGGCAAATACTGCTGAACCTGCTGTCGAACGCAGCCAAGTTCACCGAGCGTGGGGGCGTCCGGCTGCGAGTGACGGGCGGTGCGGCGGCTGCGGGGCGGGCAACTCTCCACTTCGCGGTGACGGATACCGGCATCGGCCTAGCAGCACAGTCAAAAGCGAGGCTGTTTGAGAGGTTCACCCAAGCCGACAGCTCGACCACACGCAAGTACGGCGGTACAGGTTTGGGGTTGGCAATCTGCCGGCAACTCGTGGAATTGATGGGCGGCGCTATCGGTGTCGAGAGCGAACCCGGCGTGGGCAGCACGTTCTGGTTTACGGTGGAGATGCCGGTTGGGCAGGAACCGGAAACCCCAACCCCTGTAACGGGATCGGGAGAACCGCAGCCGGACGCGAGCCAGAAAACAGCTGTTGTACTGCTGGCAGAGGATAACCGAATCAACCAGAAAGTGATGGTGCGAATGCTCGGCAGCCTTGGTTATGAGGTAGAGATCGCCGAGACCGGTGTGGCTGCAGTCGAGATGTTAGAACGGCGGGCCTATGATCTGGTTTTGATGGACTGCCGGATGCCCGTTATGGATGGCTACGAGGCAACGCGGATCATCCGTACACGGGAGGATGGCGCGGCTCGCACTCCCGTGATTGCTCTGACCGCAAGCGCGCTGGCTGAGGACCGTCGCAAGTGCATCGAAGCGGGCATGGATGACTATTTGACGAAGCCCATCCATCGCTCTGAGGTGGCCGAGGCACTTGACCGCTGGCTGGCGGTGAAGAGGGGTCCTTGAGTTCCGCCCCTGCAAGTACAACGAGAGAGCGTTATGGCCTGATTCCGGTGGCCCTTCGCCGCCAGCACAAGCACATCCTGGTTTGGGTATGATACGGGCCCTTGCAGTGACGCGGACGCAGACGGATTCCTTGTGGGATAATCCGTAGTACTCTGCTGCTCTTCGTCGCCGAAAGAGTCCTGAAGGCGGCCCAGAAGACTGGAATACGTGATGGCCAAGACCGATTTGAAGTCCGTCGACGAGTACATTGCCTCGCAACCCGAGGCCGTGCAGGGCGTACTCGGGCGCGTGCGGGGCGCCATCCGCAAGGCCGCACCGGGATCTCAGGAAGTCATTTCGTACAAGATGCCCACATACAAGCTGCACGGTTGCCGCTTGCTCTATTTTGCTGTGTGGAAGCAGCACTACTCGATCTACGCCGCCACTGAGCAAGTGGTTGCGGCATTCCAGGCTGAGCTTGCATCGTACGAGGTCGACAAGGGCACAATCCGTTTCCCGCTCTCCGAGCCCGTACCCGTGAAGTTGATTGGGCGAATCACGAGATTCCGCGCGAGAGAAGTCGCCGAGCGCAAGAAGGTGGCCACGCCGAAAGGTCGTTAGGCTGTGCTACGGCGCCAGCCCGGTTCGGCAGGCATTGTCCTCACGCCGTGCCACAGCCAGCGCAAGCGCACGAACGGCGCCCGTTCCACGCGAGCGATATTATTCAATAGCGGCCATTGAGGGACCTGGATGTTGCCGTCTGACGCGCGTAGGACAGGACCGCGGCGCCGCCTCGCGCCTGCTCGACCTCTCGCGTAATCGCGATTCTACCGTAAGAGCGCTGGCTGCGTGAAGGCTCCATTGCCCGCTGAATCCCACGCAGCGAAACGGATCCATTTCTTGCCGGCGGCATCGAACGGGATACGATAGCGATGGCTGGAGAACGGCGCCAGCGAAGTTGCGGATATGATTAGGCGGCCGGTAGCCTTGCCGTCGCCCCAGACCAGTTCGACGAATTCCGCGGGCCAGGTCCAATCCACGGCGACGACGAAAACCCGCTTGTCGCCCGTCCCCTGAATGGCGTAGTCATGCAGCAGAACTTCACCCGAGGTCACAAAGAAGTTGCCGGCACGAAGGGCATCGAGCACCGGCATCCAACCGTCGGAGAACTTTGGAACGCGGTCGAGCTTCACATAGTTGACGTCCAGTTGTGGGTAGGTCTCGTCTTCTGGCGATTTGGTGTATGTGTCGCCCTCGGCAATCAAGTATTTGGGGCCTGCCCAGTTATTCATGTCGTCCAGTAGGTCGAGGCAGCGCACCTCACAGAGGCGCTTCTGAGATTGATCTACGGGCAATGACTGGAAAGATGCGCCGGCGAAGCGGTCGCTGAGGAAGTGTGGCCGGTCTTTCACGGCATCCGGGTAGCCATCGGAACTCTTGGTCCGGGGGTGAGTTTGCCACATGAGGGCGTGCTCTTCGTTGAGCAACCGCATCTCGGTCTCGGGGGACGATGTGTGATAGACCCGTCCGTAGGGCGCGATGTCTTCCACATACGGTTGCTCCGGGACCGGTTCCGTGGAACCCGCACGACGGAGCGGAGCGTGCGTGTAATAGACCGGCTTAGGGAACAGAAACATGTAGTGGCCGCCAAAAGTGGCGTCGGGCTCTTCGCCGGGAATGATCAGGAAATCGCGATCCGAGAAGCGGGCGCTGCCCTCGAAGTAGACTCGCTGCTCCTCGAGACGAATCTTGCCGGTATCGGTGGGATGCGAATCGGCATGGAAGTCGCACAGCGCGGTGATATTAATTCCCAGTGCTCTAAAAGTGGGAATCCATGACGGCTGGCGATCGATGGTGCCTGCGTCGGTCAACTCCTCGTTGAAATGGAAGTGAAAGTGGCTAACCATCACCTGGTAGCCGGGCAAGGGTTTGTAGACATCGTCATGGGTAAGAGCCATCACCGACTGTTGGGTGGCCCGCGCGTTGCCGGAATCCAGGTAAAAGTAGACGGCCATCCGCTGCATGGTGCCTGGGGGAGCGTTGTAGAGGGCGAAGTTCTCCTCGAACTCGCGTGCCTGGGTGACGCGGCGTTGCCAGACGGCGTCGGTCGTGCCGTAGGGTTTGAAGGATTCCTCGCGGTCGGCCTGGCGTACTCCCACAGCGAAAGTGGTGTCGCTATCCTTGCGGTAATAGTTGTATCCCAGGTTGGCTTCGACTTCACGCGCGAAAAAGAATTTGTGGGATGCGGGGAAGACGGCCACTGAACCGGCGCCGCTTTCGATGATTTCCACTCGGTTGCGCGCCTTCAGCGCCACGGCGTCGGTGTTGATGCCCCCGCCAAGCAGGTAGTGCTGCCAACCACGGGCGACATCGCGCCACATCAGGCGCGTATCGTTGCCAATAGCGAAGCCCTTCAAGCCGGCGACGAACTTGTAAGCTACGGAGGGAGCGTCGGTCTTGGCAATCACTTCCTGACGAATCAGGTTGGTGCCGCGATAAACGGTGTAGCGCAGGCCGCCGGAGAAGAGACCCAGCGTGACACCGGGAAAGCTCGCCTCAAGACGAGCGCCGTCGCTGTTGACCTGGCAGCCGGTGATTTGAAATGTAGCCCAGGCGCGCTGGATCTCCTCGGGTTTGCGAGGCAAATCGACAGCCCCGTTGGTACTGAGATGCCCGGGGACATTCAGCGGGGCGTCCCAGAACGCAAACCATTTCTGCCGTTCGATGATTTCCGGCGTGAACAGGCCCAGTTGGCGCAACGGCGCCTCCTGTTGGGCGGAGATGCGTCGCCGGCCGGTGGTGACCTGGTATTCGGGAGTGAGGTCGTGCCCCAACACGAACCACTTGCCGTTCTTCTCCACGGCCAGTTCCCGCACCGCGGGCTGGCCACTCTTCACCCCCAGCGTTGCGCGCAGGTTCTGGCCCCGCTCGCCCTGCCATGTCAGTTCCAAAGAACCCGAGCGCATCTCAGCCTTCAATCCGTCGAGCACCTTGTAACCTTGAAAACTGCAATCCAGGGTTTGCGCGCCGGCCAACGCCGAGAGGAGCAACCCTAAAAAGGCGATTCTGAGCCAATCCATATTTGTCACCGCCACAGAGTCTACCAGAGTTCCACCAAAACAAAGAAGAGGACGCTCGCTGGCGTGCACGAAGAGCGGGCCAGGTCGCCGTTGGGTTGGCGATTCGCAGGGGCGGGAGTTCCACGCGAGTTGTCCGACCTCGACCGGAAATGAGGGCGTTAAGGTTCGGCAGATTGCCGCGGCCAATGGCGGCCGTCGACCGACCCACACGCGTTCTCGCCTAGTG
>CAWJLI010000043.1:0-16823 GCA_963843095.1 Bryobacterales bacterium | reverse complement strand
AGGTACGGCCCAGGCGCGGGGGTGGTGCGAGTGCACCGAAGCCAATAAAAACGGACCTTCCAGGCGATCTTCGCCCGATTGCAGCAAAACTCACTACTACGGAGATGCGGCTGGATGGAGCCGCCGCCGTAGCCATAGGAGAGCGGTAGCCATGCCCAAGCAGCTGAGGCGCCGGGCGCCGAAACCCGCGCCTGCCCCTCCCTCCGACACCCTGCACGTGCTGATGGAGCAGCACCTGGTGTGGATGCAGACCCACAATTTTAGCCAAGACACGGTCAACACTCGCCGTTCCTGCATCGGCTACTTCATCGACTGGTGCCACGAGCGCGCCCTGAACGATCCCCGCGAGATCACGCGGCCCATTCTGGAGCGCTACCAGCGCATGCTCTATCAACACCGCAAACCGAACGGCCAGCCCTTAGCCTTCCGAACGCAACATCAGCGGCTGCACGCCGTCAAAGGCTTTTTCCGCTGGCTGGCGCGGCAAAATTATCTCCTGCACAATCCGGCTTCCGAGATTATCCCGCCGCGGCTGGAAAACCGCCTGCCCAAATACGTTCTCACGGCCGCCGAAGCCGAGCAGATCATCCAGCAGCCGGATATCGCCAACCCGGAGGGGCTGCGCGATCGCGCCATGCTGGAGATGTTTTACGCCACCGGGATGCGCCGCATGGAAATCGCAAATCTAAGGGTCTATGACATCGACGCCGACCGCGGCACACTGATGGTCCGCCAGGGCAAAGGCAGGAAGGACCGCCACATTCCCGTCGGAGAGCGCGCCCTGGCGTGGGTGGACAAATACATCCGTGAGGCGCGGCCTGAACTGCTCGGCTCCACCGATGATGGCACCGTGTTCCTGACGCACTTGGGCGAGCCGTTCCTGCGCCCGCATCTCACCATGCTGGTGCGCCGCTACGTAACCAAATCCAAAATCGGCAAAACGGGCGGCTGCCATCTGTGGCGCCACACGGTGGCCACTCTGATGCTGGAGAACGGCGCCGATATCCGCGTGATCCAGGAATTGCTCGGGCACGCCCATCTCTCCACCACCGAGCTGTATACCAGGGTCTCGATTAACCTGCTGAAACAGGTATATGCCGCCACGCATCCAGGCGCCCACCTGAACCGCCCAAACGCGCCGGCCACGGAGCGCAATATCGAAGCCGAGGCGGAACTCTTCGACACTTTAGCCGCCGAATCCGCAGAGGACCAGGAAGATGCGTAGCCGCCTTCCCGAGAAATCCAGGGCCGCGCTGGAGCGACTGATCCAGATCGCCCAGGGTGACACCGGGCAAAGCCGCATCGTTGCCAACTTCCTGCTGGCCTGGTGGAACGCCGGAGAGTGCGGCGGGTTCGACCTGACGGACGTGTGGGGCGTGGATGCGTCAATCGCAGTGGACATGCTCCGCGTCTTTGCACTGCTGGCCGCACACCATCGATATCCGGACGCCATGGACTACGGCAAGCACTTCGAGGCTATCGTCCGTGCGTGGCGGCCGGCCCCAACGAACCGCCACGGAGCTTGAGGCCGCGCCCCCTTTCCCTCCTCCTCAGCCTCCACAGCGGTCCTCGCCGTCAAGGGTCCGCGTCGCTGCGCCACAATCTGGCGTGCCCGACCCGCAAAGACAGTGGGTGCCCCGCCCTCCGGGCCGCTGCGAAGACGTCCCTGAGATGAGGGAAAGGGCTTCTGCTCGGGTGCGCCAGATCGTACAATGGCATCACGGTGACCACGGCGGCTAAATACGAAACCACATCAGCGCCGTTCGCCGTGATCCTCGAAACTCGCGTCGGGGGTGTCGCTGCCAGAAACGCGAATGCCATCGGGCTTGAATCCTCGATAGGTTCCACACTGCGTTGGGGTTCCTGGCAGGCGTACGACGGAACCGCGGTGGATCGACTAGACGCCCGCTACTACAACAACAACTTCGGCAGGTTCTGGAGCCCAGATCCGGCGGGGCAGGCGGACCTTACCGACCCGCAAAGCTGGAATCAATACGCGTACGCGGGAGGCGACCCTGTGAATCGCAACGACCCGGGCGGTTTGTGGCCGTGTTGGGTCGGCGTGGGCGAGAGCCCCGATAGGTCGACGAGCTGCTCAGTGATAACGTTCGTGTGGCAAGCAATGAGTACGGACCCTGGGCCGCACGGCGGCGGCGCCAGCGGCGGTCTGCTTCGACCTTACCTGAGCACGTCCAAGAAGGCTACAGCAGACAAGGCTCTCAAGCAGGCTGAAACATGGGCGGAAATCCCCAAGTGCGATCACGCGCTGCAGGCATACGGGATTTCTAGCATCGAAGCGCTATTGCAGGGCGTAGTGACAGAGAGTAGCTCGAGCGCGGACACTTTCGATGGCACTGAATCTTCGGCGACTGGCGTCGTACAGGGGCAGCCCCCCGACCAGCAACTCGGGCAGTACTTTCAACAGGATGGAGCACCCGGTGCGGTTGCGACGCTTGGAACTCTCACAAGTCCAGGCGCAATATACCTTGGCACCGCGTTCTTCGACCCTAGTTCCGCTGGCGTGAATGCCTCTTGGAACACTCAGGCCCAGGCGATAATGATCATGCACGAGGCTGTTCACTCTCTTGGCGACGTGGGGGACTCGGCGTTCGGCAAAGGCAGCAGCGGCAGCATAAACCTAACTAACATCCTGGTTCAAGACTGCGCTCCCGCACTTAAAGGTAAACTGGGCACACTTGGAATGTGAGTTCGCTATGCGCGCTGCTGCCTCGCTTTTCAGAATTCTCGCTCTAATGGCCGTATGGTGCGACCCTGGTCCCTGCCAAGAGCCGCCCGCCGCTTGGCGGACGACCACGCGCTTGCCTGGGAAAGCAATGGGCGCCGATAGCGCGGTAGATCGGCTTGCGACTGCTGGCGCGCACCGCCTCTGGTTGACTTCGGGCGATGGGTTGACCTGGCTGACGGCCGATGGGGGTAACGCATGGAAGGTCATCAAGATCGGCCCGGCTTCCGTCGGCTCGGTTTATTTCTTCGACGAACTCCACGGCTGGGCGGCGGGCGAGACGGCGTATCCCGATAGCAAGGCGATTCTTGCCTCGACCGTTGACGGCGGGAAATCCTGGCAGCCCGCCGGAACGATATCCGAGTCGCCGGAAATCTCCAGTTGCCGCAGTTCCGGCTTCGCTGACGTCCAGTTCTTCGATCACGAGCATGGCGTAGCGGTCGGTTCCGGTAATGGGTGTGCCAATATTGACTCGCAGACACTGCTGGCGGTGACCCGAGATGGGGGTGCCAGTTGGAGGGTCAAACTGCTGCCAGCGGACAACGTGGGTGAAGGGCTGTGGCGCGTGCGGTTTCAGTCCCCTTCCGTCGTGTGGGCTGATACCAGCGGGGGTTCGGTTTACGTGAGTCACGATGGCGGCGACACCTGGGGGCTGGCGCGGACACATACCAAAGCGCAGTTTCAGGGCCTCGCCGTGGTTCCCGGGGCCGGGGTTTTTGTCGCTGGGGGCTTTGGTCTTGTGCTTCGCAGCCGCGATTTCGGACAAACCTGGACGGAGGCGGCGGTGCCACAGCCTGTCGCCGACAAGTTCTTTGTAGGAGTAACCTTCGCAGACGCCAAGAGGGGATTCGCCTGCGGGACCGATGGTGTCATCATCAGCACGACGGATGGCGGCGAGACCTGGCAACAGGAGCCCAGTGGGCGGACTGAACTCCTGCGGGACATCGCCGTACTGGATGGCGAGGTATACGTAGCCGGCGATGGACCAATCGTGATTAAGCGTCCTCTAGAACCGGTCCCGTCGATCCCTAATCAACAAGCACCGGAAAAAGGGCTACGTGGTTTCAAGTCTTCTGAGACTCCGTGACGCCAGGAAATTTCGGGGACGTGCTACGAAACCCCCACCGCTCCGGCGCGATGCGAAAAGCCCGAAGCGGGGGCAGCAACGAATTACCCAACTACCGCCGGGTGAACATGACCTACAATTCCTCCGCCACGCAGAACAACGGGCGGATTGTGTCGTCTTCGGATGCGGTGACGGGCGAGAACGTGAGCTACACGTACGATTCGCTGAACCGGCTGATTGCGGCGGCCACAACCGGCACGGGCGGGGTGCAATGGGGTGACTCGTACACTTATGATGGATTTGGTAACCTGACTTCGAAGACGCCGACCAAAGGCTCGGCGCCCTCGGCGTCTCCGCAGGTGGATCCCACTACCAACCGGGCCCGGATGATCGGCGACTACGGGTTCGATGCCAACGGCAACTGGCTGGGGGCAAGCGGGAGTCAGGTCAACACCTGGAACGTGGAGAACCAGTTGATCTCGAACGGAACGGTGGACGGCAACGGGAATCCGATCACATACACCTACGATCCGTGGGGCAAGCGGGTGATGCAGTCGTCGGGGACGGTCTACTTCTACAGCATCACCGGGCAGCGGTTGGGAACGTATACGACAGACACCCAGACCCCGGCCGTGCTATCGGTGAGCCTGTATTTCGGCAGCCGGTTGCTGGCGCCGGTGGACCGGCTGGGCAGCGTGCGGAACAACCAGAACGGGCCGATCGCCTATTACCCGTGGGGCGAAGAGCGGCCCGGGGCGAATGGGACGACGCCGGACGGCACCGACAAATTCGCCACCTACTTCCGCGACGTCACCAACAACGGCGTCGGCGAGGACTACGCCAGCGCCCGCTACTACAACAACAACTTCGGCAGGTTCTGGAGCCCCGACCCGGGAGGAGTTAAGTCCGCGCGCCTCGAAGATCCAATAAGCTGGAACCGATATTCGTACACGGGCGGCGACCCCGTCAACCGACTCGATCCAGGCGGCACGGATTGGATTTGCGTCGGACCGTCAGACGATCAATCCTGCATCGATACCGGCGATGCAGGCGGCGGGGGTGCAGGGACTTTTGGAGATGGAACAGATCCGACCGTCCCAATCAAGAACCCGCCCGTACAGCCATGGCACCCCAAAAAGGTCGATCAAGCGACCAACAGGAGCGCGAGGAACCTGCTGAGTGGCGCGTTTAAGAACTTCGCGGGCTCCAACTGCGCGAAAGTGTTCGCGCAGGACCTCAGTAGCTACTCGACCGCCAACGGTGCCACGGGTTTTTCAGTCTCCGCTTTTGAGAGCGAGGCCTCGACCGCGAATTTCTACAACGTAAACGACCCGAACTATCAGAACGTCACGCAAAACCAAGTTACGCCCAATGGCTCCGGTGTCAATATATCCTCCGGAACCTTCACTGGTCAGTCCCAATTTGCTGCCGCAATAACCATCGGCGGCGGGACAGCAAACCCGGCGGTGCTTCTCGGCGCAAACTTCTTCTTGAATACGAATACCGTGTTTCAAAGCGACGTGCTAATTCATGAGCTGTTACATGCTATGTTCAAGGGCCTAGGCGACAAGCAGATGTTCTCGGCATTCGCAAGCGCCGGGCTGACGCAGGGACCATACGGGGACACCGAGAATATTAGCGCGTGGATATCTACCGACTGCCATTCCACACCTACAAGCATGACGTGGTGGAACACTGGGACCATTCCATGAGCTGCGGCAGTCGGCTAGCCAACGGCTTTCGTCGAATGGAGAAGTTGAACCGTAGTTGTTAGGGCGGAGGCTGATGAATGTGAACCAAGATGCAGCTTCGATTCGCACGAAAGAACCTGACTTGGAGAAGCCAATGAGAAGAGCAACACTGTTCAACGTCGTCGCGGCCGGCGTGGCCGGCTTTATCGGGGGGATACTAGCATCGAACGCGCCCGCGCGGGGGGCGTCACCGGAGGTAATGCGTGCGTCGAGGTTCGAGCTTGTGGACTCCGCCGGGCGTGCCGTAGCTCGCTGGGAAGTCGACCCTGAAACGAATAGCGCACACCTTCGTTTTATCGCGAGGGGTGGCGTCGCTCTCGATGAAGGCAGCTTTTCGGACGCTGGGCCATTCTTCTCGATGAATGGGCGCGACGGCAAACACAGAATTTCGATGTCGCTTGACGCCGAGGACAAGCCCGCGCTCGGCATGAGCGACGAGCACTGGCTGGGCCGGATTGTCATGGGGCATTCGGCAACCGACACGCCTGAAGTCCCCGATACCTTGGACCAATGGGGCCTTGAATTCCGCCCGTTTGGCACAACGCGCTCCGTTGCAGTGATAGGCATGACTAATGCAAGGGGGCGCGAGACCAAAGGGGTCCTGGTGGTTAACGGTGAACAGGTTCGCTAGCGACGTAGAAAACCCGATCAGCATGATCTGCGCACGTTTTTGAAGGCGCGGTCGGCAACCAACTGCGCATTTCCGGTCCGAGCCGGCTTTCGCCCAGCGGCATCAGCCGCTGCATACCACTGGTGGCGGGTTGTCCGGAGGGGGACTGGGAAGGCCGCGGCGGGCGAGCGGTGCTGCGCACCGGCTGAAGGGGTGACACGTCACCCCTGGCAGGGTGGCGTATGCTAACGCTGGCGTTTGCGTATGCTAACGTTCTTGCTGGCAACTGGCTGCAGCGAAAATGGCGGATTTCAGCGCGGCTCCCGTTCGCGTACGGTAACGTGTTGGTTTTCCGTTGCGCCGCCATCTTCGGCGCGGGCGAACTCCTCACGGATGTCACGCTTCCAGTTCTCGCGCCGGATGCGGTTGCTTTCCTTCTTGGCTTCCCACTTGTAGCCCCAATAGGCGCCGTTGCCGCACTTGGGCCGGAGTGTTCGGTCTGCTTGGCTTCGTAGCCCATCAGCATCCCCACGTCTTCCGCTACCTGCCTTGCGCGGCCGTGATGAAATTATCGATGGTCATCAGCAAAGCGCGTTGCTGGTAGGGGGGCAACTCTTCGATTTGCTCCATGCGCCGGATCAGTTTTATGCTGGGCTGTCGCTTTGAAGATGCAGGTTCCTTCTTGCTGCCTCGCAGAAGTTCATCGGCGGAAACCGACAGAATCTCGGAGAAACGGAGAATCATGTCGGCGTTGAGCCGCAGTTTGCCCCGTTCGTAGCTGGAAACCAATTCCTGGATGAGGCCCGTGCCCTCGGCCACCTGTTTCTGGGTCAGGCCGCGTTCCTTGCGCAAACGGGCGAGCCGCTGCCCCAAGGTCTCCTTTCCGGTATCGACTTCCTTGAGCTTCAGTTTCGACTTCCTGGGCATAGCCAAAGTTTAATGGGGTGTGGCCCGGCAGCCGGATATTTCCCGGGTTCGTCACAGAATATGATACTCTATAGCTTCTTATGCTTAGGTGAACGAAGAAACAGATTAAATCCCTCTTGACAGGTTTTGGCCGAAAACGCGGAAAGGAGGCCGAATGGAATGGTGCGCATTCCCGACGAAGTGATCGAGCGGCTCAAGCAGAAAGTGGCTTTGCAACGGCTGGTGGAAGCGCGTGGCATCGAGCTGAAACGCTACGGCGCGGACCTGATCGGCTTGTGCCCTTTTCACGACGATCACTCACCCTCGCTGGTCGTCAGCCCGAAGAGCAATCTCTGGCACTGTCTCGGGGCCTGTCAGGCGGGCGGTTCGGTCATCGACTGGGTGATGCGGTGCCAGGGCGTCAGTTTCCGGCATGCGGTCGAGCTGCTGCGCGCCGATCATCCCTCGCTCACCGAGGCTTCCGCGCCCATCCGCATCTCGACCGTGCGCAAGCTGCCGTTGCCGATTGACCGCAATGCCGGCGACGCCGAGGCTCTCTCGCAGGTGGTGCAGTATTACCACGAGACACTCTTGCAGACGCCGGATGCGCAGGCGTACCTTGCCAGACGCGGTTTGCAGTCCTCGGAGATGATCCGCCACTTCCGGCTGGGCTTTGCCAACCGCACGCTGGGCTTGCGCCTGCCGCCCAACAACCGCAAAGCCGGCGCGGAGTTGCGCGGGCGCTTGCAGAAGCTCGGGATCATCCGGGAGAGCGGCCACGAGCATTTCAACGGCTGCATCGTGTTTCCCGTCTTCGACCGCGCGGGCCAGGTGACGGAGATTTACGGGCGCAAGATCGCCGATGGCCACCTGGCGCCGGGTACGCCGGTGCATCTCTACTTGCCGGGCCCGCATGGCGGCGTGTGGAACGAGCCGGCGCTGGAGGCGGCCAAAGAGATCATTCTGTGCGAATCGATCATCGACGCGCTGACGTTCTGGTGCGCGGGCTATCGCAACGTGACGGCCAGCTATGGCGTCAACGGCTTCACCGGCGACCACCGGGCCGCGTTCAAGAAGTACCAGACCCGGCGCGTGCTGATCGCTTACGACCGCGACGAAGCCGGCGAGAAGACCGCCGCGAAGCTTGCCGAGGAACTGCTGGGGATGGGCATCGAATGCTATCGCATCCAGTTTCCCCATCGCATGGACGCCAACGAATACGCGCTGAAAGTGCAGCCCGCGTCCAAGACCCTGGGCATGCTGCTGAACACGGCGCACTGGCTGGGCAAAGGCCAATCGCCGGAACGGGAGACGGTCGAGATCCGGACGGCGGAGAGCGCACCGGCGCGCGAAGCGGAAGCCGCGCCACCCGAGGTGGAAAAACAACCGGCGGCTAAAGAAGAAGCGCAAGCCGAGCCAGCGGAGGAACCTGGTTCCCTTTTAGCTGCCGATGATGTTCCCGCCGATCCTCTTCCGCCCGCGATCCAATCCACAGCGCCCGCCGACGACATGACCGTGGAGGTCCGCACGCACGAGTTGATCCTCTCGCGCGGAGACCGGCGTTACCGGGTGCGCGGATTGGCCAACAACCTGACCTACGAAGTGATCAAAGTCAACCTGATGGCCTCGCGGGGCGACGGCTTCCACGTCGATACGCTGAACCTCTACGCGGCGCACCAGTGCACGGCGTTCCTCAAGCAGGCCGCCTTCGAGATGGGCTTGAAGGAGGAAGTCGTCCGGAAAGATCTGAAGCGGCTGCTCGGCAAGCTGGAACAGATCCAGCACGAGCAGATCCGGCAAACGCTGGAGCCGAAGGCCGAGGCCGCGGCGCTCAGCGCCGAACAGCGCGCCGCCGCGATGAAGCTGCTGGAAGATCCGCGCCTGATGGATCGCATTCTGGAGGACTTCGAGCGTTGCGGCGTGGTGGGCGAAGAGACCAACAAGAAAGTCGCCTATCTGGCGGCGGTGTCGCGGCTGATGGAAACGCCGCTGGCGGTGATCGTGCAATCCAGCTCCGCCGCCGGCAAAAGCTCGCTCATGGAAGCCGTGCTGGCGCTGATGCCGGAAGAGCAGCGCGTGCAGTACTCGGCGATGACCGGCCAATCGCTGTTCTACATGGGGCAAACGGATCTGAAGAACAAGATCCTGGCCGTGGTGGAAGAGGAAGGGGCGCAGCGCGCCGCCTATGCGCTGAAGCTGCTGCAGAGCGAAGGCACGCTCACCATCGCATCCACCGGCAAGGACGCCACCACCGGTAAGCTCGTCACACATCAGTACTGTGTGGAAGGACCGGTGATGATCTTCCTCACCACCACCGCCATCGATGTCGATGAGGAACTGCTGAACCGCTGCCTGGTGCTGACGGTGGACGAAGACCGCGAGCAGACGCGGGCCATCCACCGCATTCAGCGCCAGTCGCAGACGCTCGAAGGCCTGCTGGCGCGCAGCCAGCGCCAGGACATCGTGAATCTGCACCGCAACGCGCAACGGCTGCTGAAGCCGATTGCCGTGGTGAACCCGTTCGCCGACAAGCTCAACTTTCCCGACGGATTGACGCGCACGCGGCGCGATCACATGAAGTTCCTCACCTTGATCCGCGCCGTCACGCTGCTTCACCAGTACCAGCGGCCGGTGCACAGCGTCGCCAATGGCGACAAGGTGCTGGAGTATATCGAGTCCACGCGCTCAGACATCGAGATCGCCGCGGAGCTGATCAAGCAGGTCCTTGGCCGGTCGCTCGACGAGTTGCCGCCACAGACGCGGCGCATGCTCCTGCTCATCGACGACATGGTGCGTGCGCAGTGCGAGCGGCTCGAGATGGAGCGCGCCGATTACCGCTTTAGCCGCCGCGACGTGCGCCAGTTTACCGGCTGGAGCGACGCCCAGGTGAAGCGGCACCTGCACAAGCTGGAAGAGCTGGAATACCTGATCGTGCATCACGGCGGGCGCGGACAGAGCCTGGTTTACGAACTCTACTTCGAGCGGCCGGCCGACCCGAGCCAGCCGTTTCTGCCCGGCCTGATGGATATCGAAAAGCTCGAAATCCGCAGCTACGACGGAAACCGGGACGGGCGGAAAGGCGAGAAGGACGGGCCAAGTACGCCCCAAGTTTGGCCCATGTTCGGGGGCGGGACGGGTGCGCCGGAGCGAATAAAGACGGGCACGGGAAGCGCTTTTCCGCGAATTCCCGCAAAAAACACTGTAAGCGGGGGTAGCCCCAAAATCCAGCCCGCCGTAGTCGTAGGTATACAGAGGTAGCGATGCCGCGCCGGCGCAGACACCGCAAGCCCGAGCGGCCTCAGGCCGTGGTCGCGGCGGAGCCGATGCGCGCCCTTCTGGAAGAGCACCTGGAATGGATGCGGGTGCAGAACTTCTCCGAAGACACGGTGAGCACGCGGCGAAGCTGCATCGGCTACTTCATCGACTGGTGCCGCGAGCGCGCCCTGGAGAGCCCTATCGAGATCACCAGGCCCATTCTGGAACGCTACCAGCGCGCGCTCTATCACTACCGCAAGGACAACGGCGATCCGCTGACCTTCCGCACGCAGAACAGCCGTTTGCGGGCGCTCAAGGGATGGTTCCGCTGGCTGGCCCGGCAGAACTACATCCTGCACAACCCGGCCTCGGAGCTGATCCTGCCCCGGCTGGAGAACCGGCTCCCCAAGTACGTCCTGACGGCCGAGGAAGCCGAGCAGGTGATGCAACAACCCGACATCACTACGCCGGCCGGCTTGCGCGATCGCGCCATCCTGGAGACGTTTTACTCGACCGCCATGCGGCGCATGGAAGTGGCCAATCTCAAGCTGTACGACCTCGACGCCGACCGCGGTGCGATGATGATCCGCCAGGGCAAGGGCAAGAAGGACCGCTACATTCCGATCAGCGCGCGGGCCTTGACGTGGATCGAGAAGTACATCCGCGAAGCCAGGCCCGCCCTGCTGGGCAGCGTGGAGGATGGCACGGTGTTTCTCACCAGCCTGGGGGAGCCGTTCCAGCGCGCTCATCTCACCACGCTGGTGCGCGTGTATCTGGCGAAATCGAAGATCGGCAAGATGGGCGGCTGCCACCTGTGGCGCCACACGGTGGCGACGTTGATGCTGGAGAACGGCGCCGATATCCGCGTGATTCAAGCGCTGCTCGGGCACGCCACGATTGCGACCACGGAACTGTACACGCGGGTCTCGATCCATCTGCTCCAACAGGTCTATCTGGCCACGCATCCCGCCGCGCAGCCGCAGTCCGCCGCCGTCGCGCCGCAGCGCAACTCGGCCGCCGAGGCGGAGCTGTTCGCCACTTTAGCCGCCGAAGACGACGAGGAGAAAGAAACGCTATGATCGGAGTGATGGCGACTTTTCGCATTACCGAAGCCGAGCTGGCCCGCGACATCCACGCCGTCCTGGCCAAGGTCCGCGAGGGGGCTGAAATCCTGATCGAGGAGGACCATCGCGCCGTGGCTGTTATCCGTGCGCCGCACCGAAGTGGGCGGCTTGTCTCGGAAATCCTCCGCCAAGCGAAGGAGCGCAACTCCACGGTTACACTCGACCCCGACTTCGGAAAGGATCTGGAGGCCGTCATCGCCAGTCACCAGCAGCCATGGAATCCGCCATCCTGGGAGTAGTGCTCGATTCCAGCATCGTCATCACGGCGGAACGAAAGAATCTTCCCGTTCCCCAACTGGTCGAAGCCATCCAAACGGCCTACGGTGAAATCGAGATCTCGCTGTCGCCGGTCACGGTAGCCGAACTGGTGCATGGAATCTACCGCGCCAGAACGCCCGAGGTGAGCCGGCGCCGCCGCGAGTACATCGACGAACTGGTCAAGCTGGTACCCCTCCATCCGGTCACGCTCCAGACGGCTTACCTGGTGGGACAGATCGAAGGTCAGGAAGCGGCCAAGGGAAACACGCTGCCGTTCAACGACCTCCTGATCGCCGTGGCCGCCATCGAGCAAGGCTACGCGGTCCTGACTGAAAACCTGCGCCACTTCGAAAAGATCCCCGGCATCCACGTTCTCAAGCTGTAGCCGCCCTCTTCCCTCCCTGCGCAGATTCCCCAGCGAAGACATCCCCGAGATGGGGGAACGGGGGCTTCTACTCAGATGCATCAGATCGTACAATAGCCAAGAGTGCCAGCGACTAAAGAAATAACTGCGTCAGGCGGCGAGTTGCTCACGGGGGCGAAAACTCGCGTCTGGGGGTTGTCGTCCAAAACCGAAACCGGCATCGGCGCGCTCTGGCCGGTAAGCTCAACGCTTACCTGGGGATGCCTCCAGTTTTACGCCGGAACCACGTCGGACGAACTAGAAGCCCGCTACTACAACAACAACTTCGGCAGGTTCTGGAGCGTGGATCCGTCTACGAGGAACATCAACCTGCGTAACCCGCAAACCTGGAACATGTACGCTTACGTCGATGGCGATCCAGTCAACTTCAATGATGCCAGCGGGGAGGGCCAACCGCCCGCGTGCCAGGTCGGCCAGCCGATTCCATGCACCCAGGACGTCACGGAGTCAGGCGGAGTTGTTTATGGTAGCGATGAATTCGACGACAACCCCAGTGGACCCTCTGGCCCGTGCGGGATCTTCTCCGTTGAGACGCTAGGGTGCCCACAGGGACAGACCACCACACTCGGGTACGCGCCGAAGCCGCATCTCCCCCTGTCGAGGCCGGTCATGGATATGGAGCTTGACGCCGCAGTCGTCCTAGCGATAAAGATGCTTGAAGAGCCAAGTTGCGCGGGACTATTTGGAATGATGGGGGATCGTGGGCAAGTTCCGCCTGACCCTGCGACCGTCCTCACCCAGCTTTTGACTTCGAACGACTTCAGTTATAAACCGCTTGGCAGTTCAGACAACACCGTGACTAGTGCACAAACCACGGGCGTCGGAAGCACCCAGTGGAATGGCATCACGGTGTTCTCCAGCGTAAGTATTGTCCTGAACAACCAGACAAGTGGCGCGAGTTTTGTCAGCGGGACTCCGTACGAGCAGGCCATAACTGTCTTGCACGAGCTGGGCCACGCATACTGGGACCTATATGGCGGTGGCACTTCGCTGATCATGCCCGACTCGGGCAACACTGCTGCCTCGATGATGAATACCAACTTGCTGCAGAAGGATTGCAAATGAACGGGCTGGTCTCTCTCGTCGGCGGCGATGGAGGCCGTGCCGACTGGGTGTCGGAGGCTTTGATGCAACGTGAGCTTGTGGCTGGCCGCTGGATTGCAGCGGCACTTCTTCTGTTTTCGTCGGTGGCGTCCGCGGCCCAAGCCGACGCCCCGGCCAAGGGCGCCGGAGCTGCCGCTGGGCCTACGGAGTTTTACATTGTTTCGGAGGGCACGTCGGACGCATCGCCTTTCTGGTCCCACAACATCCTTCAGGTTCAGCCGGATGGCCACGGCTCCCGGGTCCGCGATATTGGGATTAGGCCCCTGCGCCTTTGCCCTAACTCCGTTGACGTCGAATCAACTACCATCCTTCTGCCCCAGGCATCGCCAGCCGACTTGTCCGTGGGGTTCGACATCTGCTCGGTGGATCCGCTCGAGCTTCATCGCGAGCTGGAGAGGCGATCCCACCGTGCGGAGATCTGGGGGACCGCCCGTGCCAGCATCGTCGCCAGGTGCGGAGACCGCGACGTCGTCATTCATCTGCCATACAAGGAGACCGTGGACCTTTCCGACGATACTGGGTCCGCCCGTCAACTGGCCAAGTGGTGGGAATTCCAGCGCACCGTCCAGGAGCGAGTCACTCTCACCCGGCCACAGTTCCTTGAGAACGGCACTCGGGGGCTCCCGTCTGTCGGCATTCGAGGGCTCTCGTCTGCGATATTTGCGGCGTCGGAGCGCAACGGCGAAGCCGCGGCGCGCGACGTGGGATCCGGACTCTTCGACAAGGGACTCAACCCGGAGTGTGGGCTGGAAGCTCCCTGCGTGCTGCATGCCGATGTGAAAAACTACGTTGGGCCTCTCAGTAGCGCTCTCCCTGCACCGCAATTGGTGGAGCATTATCGGTTTCGACGCTACGTCGCGCCGGAGTACCCCGTCGCCGCATCAGAGGACGGCTTGTGGGGGATCGTTCGCCTGAGCCTTACTGTCGATTCGCGAACGGGAGACGTGCTGGAGGCAAAGGTCGTCCAGGGCCAGCCTTTACTGGCCGCGGCGGCGGTCGCCGCAGCTCGTCAGTGGCGCTTCGCACGCCACCAAGCGAGCAGCGGGAATGTTCTGGCTACCGTAAAGTTCAGCTTCAGCTGTCCTCAGCCCCTGCGGGAAGGGCGGGCGGCACGGTAGCCGGCCAAAAATATCCCTGCTGACGTGCTACAGAGGGCCGCGAAGAAAACCCGATCAGCCTGATCTGCCCACGTTTCTGAAGGCGCGGTCGGCAACCAACTGCGCGTTTTTGGTCCGAGCCGGCTTTCGCCCAGCGGCATCAGCCGCCGCAGACCACTTGTGGCGGGTTGTCCGGAGACGTCGTGGAAGGCCGCGGCGGGCAAGCGATGCTTCGCATCGGCTGAAGGGGTGACACGTCACCCCTGGCAGGGTGGCGTATGCAAACGCGGCGCTTGCGTATGCTAACGTTTTTGCCGGCAACTGGCTACAGCGAAAATGGCGGATTTTGCAGTCCGCCATGTTCGCGTACGTGAACTTGTTGATTTTCCGTTGAGCCGGCCGCGCGGTCCGTTCAGCGGTAAGCTTCGCGGCGGTTGCGGACGCGGAGAACCTGGACGGCCTCGTCGCCCTGGTGGAAGCGGACCCGGTAGTCGCCGACGCGGAGGCGATACTCGGGCGGGTCGATGCCCTGGAGCCGTTTCATATTGCCCGCGCCGGTATCGGCGAACCGCTCGACCGCCAGCTTGACCCGGCGGGCGATGCCCTTATCGAGCGCGGCCATGTCTTCCAGTGCCGTCTCGGTCCACTCGATCTCTCTCACTCCAGCCCGAGCCTCCGCATGGCTTCCTCATGCGGAATCCCTTTGCCGCCGTTCCGCTGCAGCCAGACGCGGGCTTCCGCCGCGGCCTGCTTCTCTTCTTCCGTTTCCGGCTCGTCGTCGATCGGCGCGTTACGCAGAGCGGTGGCTACGGGATCGACGATGGTTTCCAGCAGTCCGACCAAAGCCGAAAGCTGCGTCTCCGGCAGTCGGTCAATCAGGTGGTGAGCGTGCTGGCGAGGGTCGGTCATCGGGTACCTCCGGAATCGGCGCTGGCGAAGCGGCGCGCGGCCTCTTTCATGGTGTTGCGCAGGATGATGCTCTCGATCACGGAGAGGATGACTTTCTTCTCTTCCGGGTCGAGCCGCGAGGCGGCTTCGAACTGGAGTTTCAGCTCATCGTCGGGGCCGCGTTCGTCCTTTTCGAAAAGCAGCATATCCGCGCTCACGCTGAGCGCAACGGCAAGCTTGCGGATAGCGTCCAGCGTAGGCTGGGACTGGCCGCCTTCGTAACGCCGGATCTGCGAGATGTGCATGCTGACCATCTCGGCGAGAGCCTGTTGCGTCAGGCCGCGCTCTTTGCGCAATGAGACCAGGCGTTCGTGGAAGTTCAGCTCTGCTGGAATCCGCTTCTTCACGAATACCAGAGTAGAGGGCGGTGCATTCGCGCTTGCCTCAGGCAACCTCATATGCGACTATCAGTATAGCATACGAGCTACTTGACGGGTTTCGCTTATGCGATCCGCTTTCAGGAGGTTTTTGGATGGCGCGCATCCCGGACGAAGAGATCGAGCGGCTAAAGAAGGAAATCGCCATCGAGTGTTTGGTGACCGGCTTCGGCATCGAGCTGAAGCGGACGGGCGCGAACCTGGTGGGGCGCTGCCCGTTCCACGAAGACCGCACGCCGTCGCTGATCGTCACGCCGTCAACCAATCTCTGGCGCTGCATGGGCAAGTGCAACGTGGGCGGCTCGACCATCGATTGGGTCATGAAGACGCAGGGGGTGAGCTTCCGTCATGCGGTCGAGCTGCTGCGCGCCGACCATCCCTCTTTAGCCGCCGGCAATGGCCGCGTGGTGCGCCAGGCTACCACGGCGAAGCTCCCCTCTCCCATCGCGCAGGACGCCGACGACCAACAGACTTTGCGCGACGTGGTGCGGTTCTACCACGACACGCTGAAGGAATCGCCGGAAGCGCTGCGATACCTGGAAAGCCGCGGCCTCACGCATCCGGAAATGATCGGCCACTTCAAGCTGGGCTTCGCCAATCGCAAACTCGGGCTCACGCTGCCGGAGAAGAATCGCAAAGCCGGAGCGGAGATGCGGGGCCGCTTGCAGAAGCTCGGCATCCTGCGCGAGTCGGGCCACGAGCACTTCAACGGATCGGTGGTCATTCCCGTGTTCGACCTCCACGGCAACATCACGGAAATGTACGGCCGCAAGATCACGCCAGGCCTGCGCGAGGGAACGCCGCTGCATCTGTATCTGCCCGGCCCGCACCGGGGCGTGTGGAACGAGACGGCACTGGAGGCATCGAAGGAAATCATTCTCTGCGAGGCGCTCATCGATGCGCTGACGTTCTGGTGCGCGGGCTTCCGCAACGTGACCGCCAGCTATGGCGTGAACGGCTTCACTCCGGATCACAAGGCGGCACTGAAGAAGCATGGGACCAGGCGCGTGTGGATCGCCTACGACCGCGACGAAGCCGGCGAGAAGGCCGCGGCCGCTCTTGCCGAAGAACTGCTGGCGATGGGCATCGAGTGCTTCCGCGTGCTGTTTCCGAAGGGCATGGACGCCAACGAATACGCGCTGAAGGTGACGCCGGCAGCG
>CAWJLI010000042.1:0-7787 GCA_963843095.1 Bryobacterales bacterium | reverse complement strand
AACCAAGTAGGTCAGGCAAAGTTCGCCTCGCTCCTCGACTGCGCAGGGCTGATTCTCTTGGTTGAGGATCAGGATGTCGGTGTTGCGGCAGGGGAAGCCAATGGGCAGTCCCTCATCGTCGGCGAATTCGCGATCAAGCACGAAATAAGTGCAATCCACGGTGATCTCGATGGGGCCATACAAGTTGACGAACGTCGCTTGGGGAAGCGCCCGGCGCCACTGGTTCAGATGCTTCATGGGGAAGACTTCGCCGGCGAAGAAGATCTTTTTGATTGCTGAAAGGTCGAACTGCCCCAGCAGTCCCTGGTTGCAGATGGTGACCATGAGAGACGGCACCCAGAAGAGGAAGCTGACGGCCTGCTGCTCAAGGAACTCTACCAACTTGGCCGGGAAGATGGCCAACTGGTCGGGGATGATGACAAGCGTAGCACCCTTGGCGACGCAGAGATTCAGTTCCAAAGTATAGATGTCGAAATAGAAGGGCGACAGACTGCCGATTCGCTCGCGGCCATCGAGCTTCAGTGTTTCAAAGCACCAGTCCATGAAGTCAATCGTGCCACGGTGGCTGAGCACCACGCCCTTGGGAAGTCCGGTGGATCCGGAGGTGTGGATGATGCAAAGCGGGTCGGTGTCGACGACGCCTTCCAGACGCCGCCACAAGGCCGCCCCATCCGGTTCCAGGCTCTCGTCCTCAATGTCTTCGATGAAAAAGAGAGCGGTATCCGGCACGCCAATGGCAGCCAGTTGCGGGGCGAGTGCCCGCGAGGTGATCACCAGAACGGGAGCGATGTTGCCGATGATCCCCTTGACCCTTTGCACAGGTGACTTGATATCGAGATTGGCGTAGATGTTGCCGCTGTAGACGATGCCAAGGTCCGCGAAGACGACGTCCGCCGACTTAGGCAGAAACACCGCAACCGGCCTGTTGGTGACGTCAACTCGGCGAACCAGCAGCGTTGCGCACCGCTTCGCGTAGCGTTCCAGTTCGGCGAAGGTGTAAGAGCGCGGTGAATCGAGGATTGCAACCTTGTCTGGGCATTGCCTTGCAGCGCCGTTCTCCAGGTACTCGAGAATATTGATTTGCATACCGTCCTGGGCGCATCACAGCGTGGTCGACGGGCTCAGCTTCGCCGCTCTAGAAGTTCAGCGTCTCCTTGATGAGATACAACGGCCGTTCCTTCACCTCATTGAAAACCTTGCCCAGATACAAGCCCACCAGTCCCAGGTTGACCAGAATCAGCCCGCCGATGAAATAAAGGGACACAATCATGCTGGTCCAGCCCGTTACCCCTGTGCCATGCCTCAGGTACCGCAGGACGCAATACAGTCCCACCAGCACCGCCGAGCCCGACATCAGGAAGCCCGCGCGGATCGACAAAATCAGCAGCTTGTTAGACTGCGACGTGACTGACTCGATTGCCAGCAGAAGCCCCCGCCGGATGTTGTAGGCGCTACGGCCTGCGAAGCGGTCCGAGTGTTCGACCTGGAGATACGTAAACCGGAAGCCGAGCCAACGCAGCAGTAGGTGATAGGACCGGTTGAGTTCCTTGAGACGGCAATAGCCTTCGATCACCTGTCTCGACGCAATGGAGAAGTTACAGGCCCCCGGATCGATCTTGATGTCGCTCAGAACGTTGTAAATCGACGCGAAGCCGCGCGAGAGAGAGCGCTTCATCCATGTGTCATGCCGGTTATGGCGCAAAGCGTAGACGATGTCATAACCTTCGAGGGCCTTGCGGTACAGATTCGGAATCTCGGCCGGGCGGTCTTGCAAGTCGCAGTCCATCACCACCAGCCAATTGCCGGAGCTGTGTTGGACGCCGGCTGCAATGGCGTAGTGCTGACCGAAATTGCGGGAGAGATTGATGGCTTTCACCCGCGTATCGAGCGCGGCAGCGGCACGAACGGCCTCCCAGGAGTTGGCCGGACACCCGTCGTTGACCAGAATGATCTCGAACGAAGGCACCAGGGGTTCCAGCACGGCTACCAACTGGCGGTGCAGTTCGGCAATGCAATCACCGCACTTATATACGGGTGAAACCACCGAGATCTCGACCCGTGTCTCCTGCGCCGGTCTGGGGCCCGCCGCGTGTTGGGTGAACGGCTCCAAGTCAAACATTATACAATAACTTATCGTCACAGCACGAGCTACCCTACAGGGTAGTCGCCAAGCTGACCAGATGTGCTCATGCGCCTCTCCGCCGCGGGCCTGTGGGGGAGCGACTGCGATGTACGGATGTTATGCGCGCCGCGTATCGGACCGCCGGGCATACCCGTGAGTGGAGAACACCGGCCGCGAGTGGCGACGCATTCCAGGCGCTGGCGAGTTCCGCAAAACCCCAGCCACTACCGCGGCCAATCGTCGAAGCGCCGAATGGTTTCGATGACTTCGGACTGTTCGCTCTCGCTGAGGCTGTTATAGAACGGCAGCCGGACGAGACGCTCGCTGACCGTCTCGGTCACCGGACACTGGCCCGGACGCCCGCCGAAGCGCATCCCCATCTCGGAAAGGTGCAGGGGAACATAATGAAACACCGCAAGTATGCCCTGGCTCTTGAGGAATGCGATCAGCCGCTGCCGTGCCTCGAGCGATGGCAAAATCAAGTAGTACATGTGATAGGCCTGCTCGGAGCTGGCCGGCACGAACGGCCGTTGCACATCATGCTGGCAGGCCCAATCGGCTAACGAGTCGTGGTAACGGTGCCAGATGCGGCAGCGCTGCGCCTGGATCTGTTCGGCAGCCTCAAGTTGCGCCAGCAGGAAGCCGGCCAGTATGTCGGATGGCAGGTAACTCGATCCCAGATCCACCCAGGTGTACTTGTCGACCTGACCGCGGAAATAGCGGCTGCGGTTGGTGCCTTTTTCGCGGATGACTTCCGCCTGGTCGATCAGCGCCGGATCGTTGATCACCAGCGCCCCACCTTCCCCGCAGGTGACGTTTTTCGTTTCATGAAAACTCTGCGCCGCCAAGCAGCCGAACGTGCCGAGGAACCGGCCTTCATGCTTCGCGAACAGGCCGTGAGCGTTGTCTTCTACGACCGCGATGTGATGGGCACCGGCCAGATCGAGGATGGACCGCATTTCGCAACCGACGCCTCCATAGTGCACCGGCACGATAGCACGAGTATGTTCGGTGATGAGGGAAGCCAGGAGCTGCTCGTCCAGATTAAGGGTATTGCTGTGGATATCGGCGAACACCGGACGCGCGCCGCGTATCGCAAACGCGTTGGCGGTGGAGACAAACGTGAAGGATGGGACGATGACCTCGTCTCCCGGTCCGACATTCAGCAGGAAAGCCGTCATTTCGAGCGCGTGGGTGCAAGACGTGGTCAGGAGCACACGCGGCGCTCCCAACGCCTTTTCGAGAAACTCATGGCAGAGTCTGGTGTAGAGCCCGTCACCGGCGCTGTGGCCCTTGATGACCGCATCGGCGATGTAGTTCAGCTCTTTGCCGGTCAAGCTCGGCTTGTTGAACGGTATCCGGTAGGTCATATCAAGCGGTTCCTCTTGGGCCAGCCTTTCCCGGATCACCCACATTCCGCATTCTAACATCGGAACTATAGTTACTTATCTCCAGCTGGAAGTTACCGGCGGACTTGGCGGAGCGCGGCGGATCTGCCGATCCGGGAACCCGGAAAGAAGCGAGCATTGTGTTGCTCCGTACGTGGTGCTAAATTCCGGAGCGGAAGCTTCTATGACGCCAACTTCGGAAAGCATGGCCAAACGCGCCGACCTGGCAGGCCCAGGTATCGGCGACTACGCGCAGATTGAAAAGATTCTGCCGCGAAATTATCAAAGCTTGCTGACGCCACGCGAAACGCAGCGGGCTCTGTTTTCAGCCAAGAACTACATTGAGGAGCAACTTTGCCGCGAGCTCGACTTGATGATGGTCACCGTCCCGTTGATCGTGGACAAGCAGAGCGGAGTGAACGACTACCTCGACCGCGATGGGTCGCGCACGCCGATCGAGTTCCACATCCGCAACGACGGACGGAATCCGATCGATGCCCAGGTGGTGCAGGCCGCGACCAAGTGGAAGAGGATCGCTCTGAAGCGCTTCGACTGCCAGCCGGGCGAAGGCATCTGCACCGACATGCGCGCCGTGCGCAAGGACTACTTTCTGGATCACGATCACAGCGCCTACGTCGACCAGTGGGATTGGGAACGGGCAATCACCTCTGAGCAGCGCAACCTCGATTTTCTGAAAGAGGTGGTCCGCAAGATCTGGAAGGTACTGGTGGGCGCGGAGCGGCATCTGCTGGGGCAATTTCCCGCCCTTGAGCAGGATCGCTATCCCAGCCTGCCCGATGAGATCGAATTCTTTCATGCCGAGGAGATCCTCGGTATGTACCCCGGCTTGCCGCGCAAGCAGCGAGAGACGGCGATCCTTCAGGAGCACCCCGCCATCTTCATCATCGGCATCGGGTGGACGCTGGCGGACGGATTCCCGCACGAGCTGCGCGCGGCGGATTACGACGACTGGGTGACACCAGCGATCTCTTCTGCCGGTGCGCCAACCCATGGGCTGAATGGCGACATCCTGGTCTGGAACCCGGTAACCAAACGCCGTCACGAGCTTTCCAGCATGGGAATCCGCGTCAATGCCGAAACGCTGCGCCAGCAATTGGAGCTCACCGGCCAGCTCGATTTTCTCGAATATCCGTATCACAGGGCGATCGTCAACGGCGAACTCCCGCTCAGCATCGGCGGCGGCATCGGACAATCGCGCACAATCATGCTCCTGCTCCGCAAAGCTCACCTCGGCGAGGTAAGCGTGACAGTGTGGCCCAAAATCCTGAAGGAGATGTGCGCGCGCAGCAATATTCACGTGTTGGAGTAGCCGAAGCGCATCGGCGGACGTCAGTTCGCCGGATGCTCCCCGCGACTCAATCGCAGAAGTTGGACATTGCTCATGGGTAACAACTACCGCGCGCCGTCGATCTCGATGCTGCCCTAAGCCCGCCTCGATAATTCGGGAGACATCAACTGACTGCGGGATAGACGGCACGCCGCTCTCGAACGGACGCCGCCACTGGCAGTGCACAGAGGACCAAACCACGGCGCGTGGGCCGCCGCCGTCAGCCAGCAGCAGCTTGCCGCTTTGCCGCTCAACGGACGGGACGTGTTCGATCTTGCTTCGCAGCAGGTTGGCGTCGAGACTCCGGCCAGCGCCAACGCGACCATCAACACGGGCCTCGGCGTCCATATGTCCGTGAAGGGTTCCCGCCCGAGCGAAAACGCGTCCCGCCTCGATGGCATTTACATCAACGATTCCAGCGGCTCCGCCCCCGCCAGCGCCGCGGGCCATCTTCTTGGTCTGGAAGCCATCGCGGAGTTGAACCTGGTCACCGCGCCGTTCAGCGACGAATACGGCCGGACCGATTGGGGCGTTCTCACCGCGGTGTCGAAATCGGGAACCAACGAATTCCACGGAGCGCTGTATGAGTACGTTCGCAACAGCGATTTCGACGCCAAAAACTTTTTCGATCCCGCCATTGGGCCGATTCCGGCGTTTCACCAGAACCAGTCCGGCGGTTTGATCGACGGGCCAATTTTCAAAGACAAGCTGTTTATCCTGATCAATTACGAGGGAATCCGGATCGCCTCCATTGTTCGACAGCACGGGTGGGCGGTTGGGAGGCGTGGGGCAGATCACGGCCACCACCACATCCTCGCGACAGATTCAGCTTTCGGCCCGTTATTCCTTCTGAAAAAGCCGGGCTTGGCGGAATCATCGGGGCCCTTTCCTACGGCCCCGCCGAATACGGTCTCGTCCGGCGTGAACTCCAGATCGAAATCATACCTTGCGGAAAGCCCGATCTTATCCAGCACCGGGTAGTCGACGCGGCCCGCTACATTATCCTGATCCACCTGCCTTCTGCGCCCGGAGGGGTTGGGTTGATGCGACTTCCCTGCAGCGGAGATTCGCAGTGTGTATGAGATCAAGCTCGATGGTTCAGTAGGCAAATATCGCACGCCGACTTACGTGGCGCATGCCATCGACGATGGGTCCATCCGCAAGGACTATTCAGGGATCAACATTCCCGTGTTAGCTCTTTTTGCGGTTCCGCGGTCCATGATGGAGCAGTGGCAAGAGAGCCCGCCCAAAGACGAGGAGGAACGCATCGATTCGGCAAGGCTCTATGAGATTGAGATGGAGTTCATCCACCGCTGGGAATCCACTCTCAAGCATGCTGATCCAGTTGCTCGCGTTGTCGAGCTTCCTGGCGCGCATCACTATATGTTCCAGAACGAAGAGCCGGATGTCTTACGTGAGATACGAACGTTTCTGCGGACTCTGCACTAGCAGCCCGTGGTAATAGTCGGATTTCATGCCAAAACATGTGACCTCAGAAATGTTGTGAGCGTCTTATATGGTATGGCAATGGGAACCCGGCGGAAACGGGAGCGGCAGCAGGACCTGTGGATCGCGGCCAGCGATGTGGTCGAGACCCCAGGGAATGCTTTCTACGACCGTTTGAATCAGATTCTGGAGCGGCACGAGTTCGACGCCAAGGTCGAGCGGCTGTGCCGGAAGTTCTACAAGAAGAGCCCGTACGGCCGGCCGAGCATGGCGCCGGGCGTGTACTTCCGATCTCTTCTGATCGGCTATTTCGAGGGGCTGGATTCGGAGCGAGGGATCGCCTGGCGCACGGCGGACTCACTGTCGCTGCGCAAGTTTCTGGGCTACGCACTGGATGAAGCCACGCCGGATCACTCTACCATTTCGCGCACACGCCGTCTGTATTGGGTAGAGACACACAAGGCAGTGTTCCGCTGGGCACTGAAGATCCTCGATGAGGAAGGACTGATCAGCGGGCGGACGATCTCGGTCGACGCCACCACGCTGGAAGCCAATGCCGCGCTGAAGAGCATTGTGCGGCGCGACAATGGGCAAAGTTACGACGAGTATCTGAAGGAACTGGCTCAAGCGGCGGGAATCGAGAACCCGACGCGGGAACAGATGGCGCGGCTGGACCGGAAGCGGAAGAAGAAGGGATCCAATCGGGACTGGGTAAGTCCGAGCGACCCGGATGCGCGAATTACCAAGATGAAGGATGGACGCACGCACTTGGCGCACAAGGCCGAGCATGCGGTGGATCTGACGAGCGGCGCGCTGGTGGCAATGACACTCGAACCGGCCAGTGAAGGCGACACGACCACGATTCACAAAACGCTCGCGGAAGCGCAGGCGGCAGTGACCGAAGTCAGTGAGCGGGGAGTAGAAGAGGTGGTCGCCGATAAGGGCTATCACAGTGGCGCCGTACTGGCCAAGATACACGAACGGGAAGTAAGGAGTTACATACCCGAGCCCGAACGCGGGCGGCGGAAGTGGCAGGGCGAGGGCAAGGCGGAAGAGCAGCAGCGGACCTATGAGAATCGGCGGCGTGTACGGGGAGAACGCAACAGGCGGTTACAGAAACTGCGCAGCGAACTGACGGAGAGAACCTTTGCTCATCTGTATGAGACCGGCGGGATGAGACGAGTCCACTTGCGAGGCAGGAACAACATCCTGAAGCGGCTGGTAGTGCACGGAGCGGCGTTCAATCTCTCGCTCATCCTGCGGAAAATGCTGGGAGCGGGCAAGCCCAGACAGCTACAGGGGCTTGCTCCGCAGATCCTCGCACTACTGGCACGCCTGTCTATGTGGCTTTGGGCGGAACTGTCGTTGAAAAAGCGCAGATCGGGAATAACTGACGCCAACGCTCCCCAGCCTTTCGCTGGAATTGACCTGATGCGCCCCCGCCTCGCCGCCTGAAAAGGACTGACTTCTACCACGGGCTGCT
>CAWJLI010000041.1:0-10893 GCA_963843095.1 Bryobacterales bacterium | reverse complement strand
CTGGATTCCTGGTGCTGGTGGTGCTGATGGTGTCCACGTCGCTGGGAAGATACTTGGGCCTTTGGTCGGTGCTGACGGCCGACGCGATTTTCCGTGTGCTGGCCGTCGTCATGAAGTGAGGCCCGCACGTGCACGATGAAAGAAACAACGTGCGCAGCATCAACGATCTGGTGCGCTTCGCGGTGCGGAATGCGTCGATCGATGGAGCGTCGTTACGCCTGCTCGACGGCGATGCCTGCGCCGGACAGAGCGGCTTCCACCTCGGCGGGGCGCAGCCGGGTGGCGTCGTAATCCACAGTGAGACTGTCCATGGCGGGCGACAATTGCACGCGCTGAATGCCGTATAGGGTGTGCGCGTTGGTAATCGTCTGGAACAGGTTGTCGCTGAGCGGCTGGCGGAGGCGAAAACGGATCTGCACCTTGGTCATACTCATCTACAGAATAGCAGCGTGATGATTGATCGGCCCCGCGCCGCAGCCCAATCCGGGGTTGGTGCGGATGGCCGCGTTGAGCCACCGGTTGGCGCGCGCGACGGCTTCGGGGAGCGCAATGCCGCGCGCCAGGCAGGCCGTGATGGCCGCGGAATATGCGCAGCCGGTGCCGTGGGTGTGCGGTGTCGCAATGCGCCGCGCGGTAAACTCGTGCCACGCGGAGCCGTCGAACAGCAGATCGACGGGATCGCCCGGCAGGTGGCCTCCTTTGAGGAGCACGGCGCGTGCACCCATTTCGTGGAGGCGCAGGACAGCCCGGCGGGCATCCTCCACGCCGCGGATTTCAATGCCGGTGAGGGCCGCAGCCTCGGGAATATTGGGAGTGACTAAAGCCGCCGAAGGAAGCAACCCCTCGGCCATCCAATAAACTGCTTTTGACGGAAGCAGCGGCGGCCCCTGGGTGCTGAAGATGACCGGATCGACGACGAGCGGAAACTGGAAACGCCGCGCGGCCAGGGCCAGGGCGCGCACAATCGCGGCTGAGCCGAGCGCGCCGGTTTTGGCGGCGGCGGGCGGGATATCCTCGAGGACAGCCTCAATCTGCTGGCACACCAACCCGGCGGCCAGCACCTCCACGCGCGATACGCGGACACTGTTCTGCACCGTGATGAGGGTGGCCACGGCTTCGCCATAGACGCCGAACTGGTGAAACGTCTTGAGGTCGGCTTGCAGGCCGGCGCCGCCGGTAGGATCGGAACCGGCGATGGTGAGGGCCACGGGCATCATGCTGTTCCAAGAATAGCTCGCTTAGGTTCCGCGGCAGGATTTCGCCGCCGGCAAGTTTGCAATTGGCTGCTCGATTAGCGAGACTCGAAGTGCGGAGGTCGAACGATGAAGCTGATTCTGTCGATGCCTCTGGTGGCGGCCCTGGTAATGGCTGGTGACGGGCTGGCGCCGCGTAGCGGACCGTCGGAGTACCCGGCGCACGCGTCCGCGGGACAACTCACGGTGGCTGCGGTCGCGGTTTCCGCGGATCAGGCGAAGAGGATTTTAGGCGCCAGGATCGATCAAGCCGGGTATCTGGTCTTCGAAGTGGCGCTGTATCCGGAGCCGGGCAGCGGATCCTCCGTGTCGTTGGGCGACTTTGCGCTCCGCCTGGGCGCGGACGGCAGCACCATGCGCGCGGCTGAGCCGGATGTGATAGCGGCCGCCACCATCCCCTATCAAGACTTAGGGCAACACGAGCCGCTGGGCAGCACGAAGGTCGTCGCTGAAGCCAGCGCCTCGCATGGCGCGGGCTCCGTCGGCCCCAGCGGCGGTATCGCCAGCACGCAGGGCATCGGCGTTGGCGACTATCCGGACGTGCCTCCACCACCGCCGAATGCCGGGGCCAAGGCCGCCGCGCGTGATCGGCTCAAGCAGGCACTCACTTCCAAACAACTGCCCACCGGCCTGATCACGCGTCCAGTGGCTGGATATCTCTACTTCCCTAAGCCCTCAGGGCACGGCCGCAAAGACGGTTTCCAGTTGTCTTGGCTCGGAGAAAATGGCCAAGCCAGGATGACCGTACCGCCGGCCAAGTAGAATTACACTCCCTCAAGCGAAGCCCGGCCGCGTCGTTCGCGCTGCGGCAAGCTCGGGCAGGTCCGGCGCAGTTTCAGTTTTTCGGGACCTTTTTTCTACTGCTCGCCGAAGATCGCCGAAGCGCGATTGTATAATTGTGACCATAAATCGAGAAAGGAGTCTATGTCGATATCTCGCGCGATCTCGTCTTGCACTGTTGTCCTCGCCCTTTCGGCAACGCCTCTTCTGGCGCAACAGGCAAACCGCGTGTCACCGCGAATCACCCAAGCCATCGACGAAACCAAACTCTTCCCTCTCCGGAACAACACCCACCCGCTGGCGCGGGCTGAATATGACCAGGGCGCGGCCCCGCGGGATCTCCCGATGGAACGGATGCTGTTGCTTCTGAGGCGCAGCCCCGAGCAGGAAGCCTCGCTGCAACAACTGCTTGAGGATCAGCAAAATACTGCCTCGGCTAACTATCATCATTGGCTGACGCCAGAACAGTTTGGCGCCCGGTTCGGCCCCGCGCCGGAGGACATTGACAAGATCACGGGGTGGCTGAACTCAGAGGGGTTTCGGGTGGATCGTGTTGCTAGTGGCCGTGGCGTTGTGGAGTTCTCCGGTACCGCTGGGCAAGTGGAGCACGGGTTGCACATTCAGATCCGCAGCTATTTTGTGAACGGCGAACAACATTGGGCGAATGCGCACGACCCGCAAATTCCCGCCGCGCTTTCGCCGGTCGTCGCGGGAATTGCGTCACTCCACAATTTCCCCGCTAAGCGCATGCACCACAGGACGGGCGCGTTTCGGAAAGAACCCGGCAACGATGGATGGGTGGCTGCGAGTTCCGCGCCGAAGTACACGGTGACGCTTAGCGGCGAGACGTACTACGGAGTGGCGCCGTACGATTTCGCCACTATCTACAACGTACTGCCGTTATGGACCGCGGGTATCGACGGCACCGGACAGAGCGTTGCGATCGTTGCCCGGAGCAATATCGCGCTTCAGGATGTGCGCAACTTCCGCTCGGTGTTCGGCCTCCCGGCCCACGATCCCACAATCACATTGAATGGTCCCGACCCAGGCATTACCAACGTTGACTATGAATTTGAGAACGTCTCCGACGCCGAGTGGGCGGGCGCCGTCGCCAAGGGAGCCACGATCAACCTGGTCGTTTCGCAGTCGACGGCTGCTACCGATGGCTCCACTCTTTCGGCGGAGTACGCCGTCGATAATGATGTGGCTCCGGTGTTGAGTTCCAGCTACGGAAATTGTGAGCTGTTTCTGGCAAGCCTGAACCAGCTTTTTGACAGCTTGTGGGAGCAGGCTGCTGCGGAAGGGATCACCGTAGTCGTCGCCGCCGGAGACGGTGGTTCGGGGTTTTGCGATCAGGGCGAAGATGTTGTTCGGTTTGGCTTGCAAGTGAATGGCGACGCTTCGACTCCTTATAACGTTGCTGTTGGCGGCACCGATTTCAGTGACTTTCTGAGCGAGACCACAAGCGCGTATTGGAATTCTTCTAACGATCCGGGCACGCTCGCCTCGGCCAAATCGTATGTTCCCGAAACGACCTGGAACGACAGTTGCGCCAGTCCCATACTGGTATCCTATTTTGGCGCTTCAGGCGCGGAGGCCTTTTGTAACAGCCGGGCGGGGTTACTGTTCCTCGACGTTGACGGTGGTAGCGGCGGCGTTAGCGCCTTGTATTCCAAACCTTCCTGGCAGAGCGGTGTGAATGGAATCCCTTCGGATGGACAACGCGACCTGCCTGACGTCTCGCTTTTTGCCGGCGATGGCCTGATGCAGCACTCGTATACGTTCTGCCAGTCGGATAACGAAGCCCCCTGCAACCCATCAAGTCCCGGCGGGCTGGTCGTCGGTTACGGCGGAGGTACGTCATTTGGTGCACCCGCCTTCGCGGGCATTATGGCGTTGATCAACCAGAAGTCCGGTTCCCGCCAGGGGCTGGCGAATCCCAGGCTTTATGAGCTTGCTTCGATCCAATATGGCAGCTCCAGCAGCCCGAACGCGGCCGCTTCGCAGGCGTGCAACACGTCCTTTTCCATCGTTGCCGGCAACGGTTGCGTCTTCTACGATGTGACTTCCGGCAACATCGACGTCCCCTGCCTGAGCGGGACTCCGAACTGTTACGTCAGCGACGCCGCCGACCTAGCCGGCCTTCTTTCGGCCTCCAGCACTTCCTTGGTTCCGGCTTACTCCGCCGGCCCTGGCTATGACCTGGCCACCGGCCTCGGCTCCGTCAACGTAGCGAACTTCGTCAATGAGTGGTCGATGGCTATCAGCCCGTCTGTCCTGGGAATCAGCAAGGCTCACACCGGGAGCTTCGCCCAGGGACAGACAAATGCCACATACAGCGTGACGGTTTCGAATAGCGCCTCGGCAGGCCTGACCGCTGGAACAGTCACCGTCAGCGAGGCCGTTCCCGAGGGATTGACGCTAGTGTCGATGGCGGGCACGGGGTGGACGTGCGGGGCCAGCGCCTGCACGCGGAGCGACGCACTGGCACCAGGCGCCAGCTACCCTGCGATCACGGTGACGGTGAACGTGGCGCCGGACGCGCCATCACAGGTTACCAACCAGGTGACAGTCTCGGGCGGCGGTTCGGTTGCGGCTACAGCCAATGACGTCACTACCATTGCGCCGGTCACAGTCTCTACCGCGCCGTTCATTAGCCCCGGTGGCGTCGTCAACGCGGCCAGCTACTCGACCGGGCCCGTTTCGCCCGGTGAGCTGGTGTCGATTTTCGGAACCTTGCTCGGCCCGGCGAGCCCCGCGTTCCTGACGCTGGATTCGACAGGCAAGGTTTCGACTTCGATCGGCGGTGTCACGGTTAGCTTCAACGGCTTTCTGGCGCCGCTGACTTATGTCGGCTCGACCCAGATCAACGCCATTGTGCCGTATGAGATGGCAGGGAACTCGGCGCCAACGGTGCAGGTGATGTACGGTGGCCAAACGTCGAACCTGTTCAGCCTGCAGCTCACCACCACCGCGCCCGCGCTTTTTACGCAGAGGTCCACTGGCACCGGCCCAGGCGCCATTCTCAATCAGGATTACTCTCTCAACACGCAGAGTAATCCGGCGCCAATAGGCACCGTGATCCAGATCTATCTGACTGGGGAAGGACTGACGACTCCAGCCCAGGCCACCGGCGCAGTGACTCCGGTGGACATGACCGGCGCCGGACCGGTCACGCCGGCGCCGCAACAGCCGGTTTCGGTGACCATCGGCGGCCAGCCCGCGAACCTGAAATTCGCTGGCGAGGCGCCATACTTCGTCGCCGGCGTGTTGCAAGTGAATGCGGAAGTGCCGGCCACGGCCACTTCCGGCGCGAATTCGATCGCCGTGCAGGTGGGCAACCAGATCAGCCAAAGCGGAGTGACGGTTTGGGTGCAATAGCGGCCGTCCATGGCCGCATTACTTGACAGAGTCAAGCAATGAGTGCAGAATGGCTTTCGAGGTGTTTCGATGCCATCGGCCGACCCTGCGCAGATCGCCGCGGTGCGCCGCTTCAACCGCTTTTACACGCGGCAAATCGGTTTGCTGCGCAAGAGCTATCTGGGCAGCCCGTATTCGCTGACCGAGGCGCGCGTGCTGTACGAGCTGGCGCAACGCAAAGACGTGACGGCGGTCGAACTGGCGCGCAACCTGGATTTCGACGCGGGCTACCTCAGCCGCGTCCTGGCGCGCTTCGAGAAGCGCGGGCTGGTAAGCCGCACCCCTTCGCTCTACGACCGGCGGCAGGCCAACTGGCGCTGACGGCCAAGGGGCGCAAGGCATTCGCACCGCTCGACGGGCGCTCCGCCGGACAATCGGCCGCCATGCTGGACCCGCTGCTCCGCGAGGACCGGCCGCGGCTGATCGAAGCCATGCGCACCATCGAGACGCTGCTGGCGCTGGAAGCCGCGCCGCCGGCTCCTTACACGCTGCGCGCGCACCAGCCCGGCGACATCGGCTGGATCATTCACCGGCACGGCGTGCTTTACGCGCAGGAATGCGGATGGGGGACCGAGTTCGAAGCGCTGATCGCGGCCCTCGGCGCGAAGTTCCTGCGCGAGTTCGATGCTATCGTGCGAGCGGTGCTGGATCGCCGAAAAGGACGGCGCGCGGGTGGGCTCGGTTCTGCTGGTGAAGGCTTCCGCCGATACCGCCCAGCTTCGGCTGCTGCTTGGTGGAACCGGAAGCCCGCGGCCTGGGCATCGCCAAGCGCCTGGTGGAAGAATGCATCGCTTTCGCGCGCTCCTGCGGCTACCGGAAACTCATGCTGGTGACGCAAGCCGATCTCGACGCCGCGCAGCACATTTATGCCAAGGCCGGCTTCCACATGGCCGGCGAACCGCCGCCAGCGCATTTCGGAGAGCCCGAGCCGCGGCGGGTCTGGGAACTCAGCTTGTAAGGATCGATGCCCGCGTCCCTACGGCAACGGATACAAAGTTCAGGCTGTAGGCTTTGCTGATGCGGAGTTGCTGTGGTTGAGTCGGAGGACAGCTTTTCGGAGGATTCCGGCAACGCGTAGTACGCGGTAGAGCAACCAATAGGATTGGCGCAAGTGATTGACAGACAGACGAACGCCCCAACTGTCAGCCACATCCTCTTTCTCGCGATACTCCGGGCGAATTGTGTGTGCATGATGGCCCAGCTCGTGGTAGAGCACTTCTCCGAAAACGAGTTCACGGAGAGGACGAATCCAACGGAAAGAGCGAGGCGGCATTTTGATTTGGTCTACAAAGACCTGTATCCAAGCCTTTTGTCCTCTCCATTCGTGATGGTAGAGTCCCGCCACGTGTTCCCGCTTTATGCGCCGTCCCCGTCGGGGTAACGTACCCGTTCGGACCTTCCGGGGCTGGCCCGACAGATTGCAGAGGACTACCGAATCGAGGCCAATAAGGTATTTTTCCGGTACCGTGGCAAGAAGCCGCTTGGCGATTGCGGAATAGTCGAGCTGAGGGCTGTAATTCACATATGACTCAGTGACTTTGACTGGCATGCTTCCGCGCCCCTTTGTCCTTGCGCTCGCGGGTCGTACGCATTAGGCTCGCCCCAATATCTTCTCCGCCGCGGCTCTGCCCATCCGGATGCAATCGGGAATGCCGATGCCCTGGTAGGCGTTGCCGGCCAGATAGAAGCCGGGCACGTGGGCGGCGCGCGCTTCGATCTCGGCCAGGCGCTGCGGATGGCCCACCGTGTATTGCGCCATCGAGCGCGGCCAGCGGAAGATGCGGCTGAAGCGCGGCACGGCGCGCACGCCGGCGATTTCCGCCAACTCGGCCGTAACCGCGGCCAGCACCTGCCGGTCGGATTCGTCGAGCACGCCCGCGTCTTCCATGCCGCCCAGGAAGCAGCGGGCCACGATCGTCCCGGCGGGCACGCGGTGCGAAAACTTGGTTCCCACCCAGGTGCAGGCCACCAGGCGGCGGCGCTCCTTTCTTGGGCACCAGGAAGCCGAAACCGACCGGCGGCCGAGCGAGATCGGCCGCGTCGAAGCCCAGCGCCACCGTCATCGATGAGCTGTAGGGAATGGTCGCCAGCAACTCGGCCGATGCGCGCGTCCACCGCGCCCACCAGCGGCGCGCCGGCGTGCGCTTCGCAGGCCACCACCACGCGCCGGGCCTCCATCCAATCGCCGTCCACGCGCACGCGGAAGCCGGCGGCCGTGCGCTCGATCGATTGCGCGCGCGCGTGGCGGACTTCGACTTTGCCGCCAATCGCCGCCGTGATCGAGTCCACCATTTGCCCCAGCCCGCCCTTGAGCGTGCGGAACAGCGGGGCCGCGGGCTGCCGCGCGATCGCGTTTTGGCGGCGCGGGCGCGCTCCGCCAGCACGCCGCGCGTCAGGCTGCCATATCGGTTGGCCAGTTCGACGAAGCGCGGCAACACGCTGGTCACGCTCAGCGCGGCGGGATTGCCGCCGTAGACGCCGCTGAGCAGCGGCTCGGCCAGGTAATCGACGGCTTCGGCGCCGTAGTGCTCTTCGATGAACTCGGCCACCGATTGATCGCCGGCGCTGGGCTTGGGCGCGCGCAACAGTTCCATCGCCATCCGCAGCTTGGTGCGCCAGCCGACCAGGCTGGTGGCGAGAAGCGGCAGGATCTTGGTCGGCACCATCATCATCAGGCCGTCCGGCAGCGGCGTCAGGCGGCCGTCGCGGCGCACGAAGGTGACGCGCAGATGGTCGTTCGAGCCGATCACCTGGTCCGCCAGGCCGAGCTCGCCGATCAGTTCGAGCGCGGCAGGCTTGGCGGAAAGGAAGCTGTCCGGGCCGGCCTCGATGGTGCAGCCCTTCCACGTGCACCGTTTCGATCACGCCGCCCAGGCGCGGCCGTGATTCGACGATGGTGGCCGTGGCGCCGCCCTTGGCCAGGTAATACGCGGCGGCCAGGCCGGAGATGCCGCCGCCGATGATGACCGTGTCAGGCATCGGTAGGTGGGGCATGCTTTAGCTTGCCCTAGTGCCCTTCACAAACATCGCTTGGCCACCTCGGCCAGGGCAGCGGTGAAGTGGCCGAATCGTTCAACGATTCCGGGCGGCGCAGGGCGATGCCTCTGGCGGCTGCGTACTCGCGGAACAGAATGTCGATATCGAACAGCACCTCGACGTGGTCGGCGACAAAGCCCACCGGGTCGAGCACCACTTCGCGGACGCCCGCCGCGGCATAACGGTCCAGGCAGGATTCCACCGTTGGGCCGAGCCACTGGCCGCCGGTCAACCCCTGGCTTTGGAAAGCGAAATCCCATTGCGCGATGCCGGCGCTCGCGGCAACCGCCGGCGGCGGTGGCGCGGCACTCGGCGTCATACGGATCGTCCGCCGCCAGCGCCTGTTGCGGCAGGGAGTGGGCGGTGAAGAGCATCCGCTCCGCCGGCAGCAGCGGCCGCAAGCGTTCGGCATAGGCCTCGATCAGCAGCGGCTCGGTGTGATAGCTCTTGGCCCAGACGATTTCCGCCGTTACGCCGGCCTCGGCCGCCGCCTCGCGCGTGCGGCGTATGTAGAGGCCGACGCTCAGATCGGAGAACTGCGGGGCCAGGCAGATGGCGGCCAGCCGGTCGATGCCGGCTTCGCGCACGCGGTCCATGGTTTCGCGCAGGAAGGGATGCCAGTTGCGCATGCCGAAAAAGACCGGCAGGCCGAGCGTCCGCTCCAGTGCTTCCGCCTGGGCGCGCGTCCAGCCGAGCAGCGGCGAGCCGCCGCCGATCGCGATGTAGCGGCTGCGCACTTCGGCCAGCACCTCGGGCGAACCGGGTCTGCCGCCGCGCACGTAGCCAAGGTACTCTTCCACGTCCTCGACCCGTTCGGGCGCCCCGTGCGCCACCAGCAGGACCCCCTGCTTCATGGACGGAATTCGCGGACCATCTGCACCACCGCCTGGACGTTTTCGACCGGGGTTTCCGGCAGAATGCCATGGCCCAGGTTGAAAATGTGGCCCGGCCGGGCGCCGGTGCGCTTCAGCAGTTCGTGGACCTTGATGCGCAGTTCGTGGAGCGGCGCAAACAGCGCCACCGGATCCAGGTTGCCCTGGATGGCCGAGCGGTAGCTGATGTCCGTCCACGCCTGGTCGATGTTCATGCGCCAGTCGACGCCCATCACGTCGCCGCCGGCGGCGTGCAGTTCCTTGAAGAAGCCGGAAGCGCCGGTGCCGAAGTGGATCACCGGAGCGCCGGTCGAGCGGATGCGCTCGATCAGCGCGCGCGAGTACGGCGCGGCGATAACGCACGTAGTCGTCCGAGCCCAGCGCCCCCACCCAGCTATCGAACACCTGGATCACGCGCGCGCCCGCCGCCACCTGCAGATGCGCGAAGGGCGCCAGCACGTCGACGATCTTGCCCATCAGCCGCCGCCACAGCGTCTCGTCGCTGTACATCAGCTTCTTGGTGCGGATGAAATTGCGCGAGGCGCCGCCTTCGATCATGTAGCTGGCCATGGTGAAGGGAGCGCCCACGAAGCCGATTACCGGCACCCGCCCGGCCAGCGCCCGCACGGTGGCCTGGATGGCCTCGCCCACGTAGCCGAGATCGTCGGTATAGGCGGTCGAGAGCGAATCCACGTCGTCGGAAGTGCGCACCGGGTTATCGATGGTCGGCCCCGAGCCCTTTTCGTAGTGCAGCTTCAGGCCCATCGGTTCGATCGGCAGCAGCAGGTCGGCGAAGATGATGGCGGCGTCCACGTCCAGAATCTCGACTGGCTGCAGCGTGACGGTCGAAGCCAGGTCCGGCCGTTTGCAGATCTCCAGGATGCCGTGCCTTTCGCGGATCTGCCGGTATTGTTTCATGTAGCGGCCGGCCTGCCGCATAAACCAGACCGGCCGCACATCGGTCGGCCGGCGGCGGCAGGCGTCCAAAAAACGGCTGGTCATTGGAGCCACGCGCATGGTTGATCCGTCCTGTCTTGGCAATAATAAACACGAAAATCTTTAGGCTTGTGCTGCTCCGCCCACCGGCGGCCATTCACGAAGTAGGGCTTGGCCCACGCCTCGCTGTCGATGGTGCGCGGCGCCACCACCGATACCGACACCGTGCCCTGCGCCGGATAACCCGTGCGCGGGTCCATGATGTGGGCATAAATTAACTCGGCAAACTTCTCATCGTTCTGTGTGTGTGTGTGTGATTATTTGATTGATTTTATTGATTATTTCATTCTAGTTATTATTGATTTTGTTGATTATTATTAATTATTATTTGATTATTCTATGATTTTATTATTATTTTATTGATTCTATTCATTTATTTGATTTTATTTGATTCTATTCTATTCTATGATTTTTATTGATCTTATTGATTTTGATTTTGATTAATTATTTGATTCTGATCTTGATTCTATTCTGACATTTGTTGTTTTCATTTGATTCTGATTCTGATGATGTTATTCATCTCATTTGATTTTTTT
>CAWJLI010000040.1:0-37091 GCA_963843095.1 Bryobacterales bacterium | reverse complement strand
TCCCCACATAGAGCTGCCCAGGACCCGGCCAGTTTGGGTGAGCCGGAGCGTTCTGAGCCACTGACGTGGTGCTCAATGTGACCATGAGGAGAAGTAGTGCGAACTTCCTGAGTGACATGCCAGCCCTCTTTCGATAACTCGCTGGACGGATGGTTCCGCTCATAGACTCTTTTGTTTGCAATAGACCGGATTCCTGAGTATTCAATTGCCCCCCGCGCCAGTTCTGTCGTGTACTCGCAATCGGCTCGCAGCCAGACACGACTTCCAGGTGTGCGGACAGGCAGTGACCCCGGCGAAAAGCGATCCGGGCCACACGCTCGCACAGCCTAGTGATTCGATCTCTCAGCGTTGTCGGCCTAATGCCCGTGCGCGGGCTAACGGCAGCCGGCTTGAGAGCAAAGGCTCTGGCTGAAGAACTTCATCACATGATTCTGAAAGCGGTCAGCCACGGCGCTGGTGTGCGTGCCGGAATAGATTTCAAAGCTGTTCGCGATTCCATACTTGTCCAGAATGTCGTGCAGTTTGCCGGCGTCGACGCGTAGGCCGTCCTGATCGCCGACGTCCATTGCGATGGCGCGATACTGCTTGAGATTCCCGATGTACTGATCCACAAACGCGAGCGGCGCGTTCGCCGCCCATTTCGCAAGAACGTCCGGCTGGGGAACGCCATCCTTCATCGGCAGGTCGAGATACAGCGGCGGATTTTGGGGATCGGGAGACCATGCCGCGGCTGAGGCGAGTTGAGCACGTGCGAAGAATGGCAGCTTTTCCGAATCCGCTGGCGTCTTCACTGCTTCCAGGGTCTTCTCGAGTTCCGAGTTTGGCGGGCCGCCCGGCCGGGCGGACATGCAGCACGGACTCATGATGTACAGGCTTCCAAATAGGTCCGGGTGCTTCATGCCGATGCGGGAGGCGCCGTAGCCGCCCATCGAATGGCCGACGAGGCCGCGGCTCATCCGATTCGGGAATCGTCCGATAGTGCGCATCGATATACTGCGACCACATCGTGGAAAATGAACTTCTCGAAGTCCCCGGTGGTCACCGAACTCGAATACATCGACCCGTTGTGGACTGTCTTCGAATCCGGCAGCACAACGATCATCTCTTTGGCGCCTTGGGCGTAAGCGCCTTCGACGGTCTGCGGGACATGGATCTCATGCGTCCACTGTTCGGCGCCAATCGAATAGCCGTGCAGCGCATAAACGACGGGGTATCGGCGATCCTTCTCCTTCTCGTAGCTGGGCGGCAGGAAGACGATCACGTCACGATCAACGGCATTCCCTTCCAGATTGCCTTCGAGCGCAGCGCCGTGGATCTTGATGTGCTCCACCGAAACCGGCTTCGCCCCCGGAACCACCGGCGGCGCGATCGTCTGAACCTGAGCCGAGAGCATGGGCGCGAGTGCAACGGCCGCCCCCAGTACCACTGTCCAATACAACCTCGTAGTTTTCATCGTCGTCCTCATTCGGAACTTGTTGTCTTCATCCAAGTCTGGCATGCGCATGCATTGATTCTGTTGCGATAGAAGCTACTGCAGCGGATACGAATAGATGTTGACGCTGAACGGAGGCGCCTCGATCGTATCCGGAATCGCACCGAGCGCATGCTCCTCCACTGAGACCTCCGGCTTCTTGCCGACCGCGACGACCGCATCCACCGACGAGGGCGCCATCCGCCACATGCGGCCCGCGCTTGCGAGCTTCACGCCGTTGACTGCCAGCTTCATGCGCTGCCTGGAATCCGAGGGATTCAGCACGGCGAACGTAAGGGTTCTTCGGTCTTCGCTGAGCGCTGCGCTCACATCCAACGGATAGGTGTCGCTGCCCGGATTGACCGCGGGCTGGTCGCCGCCGGCCGGATAGATGGGCTTGGGCTGCGGCGAGTCGCCGGAAACCTCGACCGGGATGGTGCCGAAGTGATCGCGGTACATCTTAAACAGGAGGCCCGTTGGATTCAAGACTGCCTCCGTCCTGGTCTCACTGATCATGGCTGTGGCGAAGGTGAAAGCGCCGAGCTGAAAGAGATCCGAATGGCGGAACATCTCGTGAAAGGCCCAGGCATAGGCGGGGATCACCTTGTAGGAGTCCCGTCCCCCACCCATATAAGCCCATTCGTCGATGGCAATCGGGACCGGCTTCGCCCGGAGTCCGGGAATGCGCTTCAGGTACTCCTGGTAGTGCTCGTACTTCACGCGGACTTGCGTCGCGGGCGCGCGCTCCCACTCGATCAGCGACTGGGGCCCGATATTGACCTTCTTCTCCAGCTTCAGATCGGTGTGCATGTCGCTGGAGGAATAGTAGTGCTCGCTGAGCATGTCGATGTTGTCCAGGCAGTGGGCGAGCATGTGACCGCTCCAGTCCGCCGTAGAGAGATAATCCGGGACGAACTTGCCGCCGATGCGTTTGGACTGATTGGCTCCTGTCATGACATCGGGCATGGCGCCGCCGGCAATCAGCGTGATCGAGGGGTCCACCTTCCGCATGGCCTTGGCGAACATGTCGTGCTTCAGCTCGTATTGCTCGATCGACATGGCTCCCATCTGGTAGTCGCCCCAGGGCTCGTTGCCGATGCCCCACAAGCTTCACGTGATACGGCTGCGGATGACCGTTCGCAGCGCGCCATTTTCCCATCGGCGTGGTGATGGCGCCGTTGGTGTATTCCACCAGTTCTCTTGCGCTCCAGGCGTCGCCAAAGCCGGCATTGACCGTGATGTAGGGATCCACGCCGAGCAGACGGCAGAGCGTGAGGAACTCATCGGTGCCCACGTCGTTCGGCTGAACGGCGTGCCAAACCGGATCGTAGATGGGCGGGCGCTTGTCCGGATCGCCGATCGCATTACGCCACTCGTACGCGGAGACGAAGTTGCCGCCGGGGAAGCGATAGACGCCGGAGTGCAACTGCTTGAGCGCGGCAATCACTTCCGCGCGGAAGCCCTCGATGTTGTCGGCCGGCATCAGCGAGACCGCTCCGACGTGAAACGAGCCCGCGCCGGTTCCGGTGATTTCGAGCTGCGCATCGTCGCTGTCGCCCTGGGCCCGGAAGTTCAGCGGGAACGTCCGGTACGCGGAGCCGAGGGTGCGAATGGTCAGCATCTGACGCTCACCTGCTTGGCTGCCCCACGCCAGAGTCTACCTTCACGACGGCGCCGGGGCTGCCGGCCAGCACGATGCGACCCGTGTACGCCTTCCCCTTGCGCACGGCAAGACCGGTTTGCCGGACTCCATGCGCCTCGGCGCCGCTGAGCTTGATCAGTGGCGTGTGATCGCCGGTGTACGGGTCCTTCGTATCCATCGTCACGACTTCGTCGCCGCCAACCGGCGTCCAATGGCGGAGCGGGGCGCGGCGCCTCCACGCCGGACCGGCGGGCTGCTCGGGCGGTTTCGAGGTCACCGGATGGTAGAACTTCCGGTCTTCCAGCATCTCCGCCCAGACGCTCTCGTTGACGATGTTTCCGCCGTGCTCCAGAAACTGCCCGTAGAGATACTTAGAGATCGGGGCGCCGGTCTTCGACGCATCGATCGCGACATTCACCGGAGGCGTCTGCGCTGCGGACACGACCGAGAGAAAGAGGACTGCCAGCGACACTGCCGGCACCTTCAACGTGGATCTTCTTCTTGCCGATTGCATGATGAATAGCTCCATAGCAGAACCCCGTCATTAGAAGTCGGGCGCGCCTACGCGCATCACTTGTCACGGCTCCAGCGAGATGACCGTCACCGATTTTGGCTCAACCGTCAGCGCCAGCCTGCCGGACTTAACGCTTGCGGAGACGGGCTTCGGCACAACGGTGTTGGGCGCTTGAAATGTGTTCACGCTGTCAACGGCAGACGCAGTCAGCGTCTCTCCCTTCACCGATTTGACCGTCAAACCGGCGATCTCCGCATCGATTTCGACCGGCTTTTCGGGATCGATGTTCGTGATTTCGAGCCAAAGCCTGCCCGACGCGTCCCTGGCAGCCAGAGCGTCCACTCGCGGCAGGCTGATGCTGCCCTCGATATACCTGCCGGCGTCAAAGGCGACCGGAACAAACGTCGCGTCCTGGAATGGCAGATACATCTTGTAGATGTAGTAGGTCGGAGTGAGAACGATCTTCTCCTTGTCCGTCAGAATCATCGATTGCAGCACGTTGATCATCTGTGCGATATTCGCCATCCGCACGCGGTCGGCATGCCGCGCGAAGATGTTCAGGTTGAGCGATGCCAGAATCGCATCTCTCAGGCTGTTCTGCTGCACCAGGAAGCTCGGATTGGTGCCGGGCAGCGGCGCATGCCATGCGCCCCATTCGTCCACCACCAGCGCGACCTTCTTCTGCGGGTCGTACTTGTCCATGACGGCCTCCTGCTTGCGCAGGAACTCATCCATGAACAACGTGGACTTCAGCGTCTTGCCGTAATCCTCAACGCCGAAGCCTGTCGAAGGCGTCGAGGGCGGCCATCCGTTGGGCACCGTATACCAGTGCAGCGAAAGGCCGTCGAAATTCCAGCTCCAGTCGTGATGCTGCCATCCCTTCATGATGGTCTCGGTCCACTCAGTCTCGGGAAAGCCCGGGCCGACGGCGATCTTGAGCATCTGGTTGGTGCCCTGCTGGGCAGGATTGTCATTCCTGACGAAGTGGCTGTAGATCTTGAGCTGGCCCAGATAGTAGTCCGCCGTCATGTCGCCGCCGCAGCACCAGCTTTCGTTGCCGATGCCCAGGAAGCCGACCTTGTAAGGGTCGGGATGACCATTGGCGGCACGCTCCTTTGCCAGCGCCGTGGGCTGCGCGGCGGTCATGTACTCCAGCCATTCGGCCGCTTCCTGCGGAGTCCCGCATCCGACGTTGACCGAGACGTAGGCCTGGCTGCCAATCTGCTGGATGAAATCCATGAATTCGTCGGTGCCGAAGCTGTTGGTGTCGACCACGCCGCCCCATGTGGAGTTGAGCGTTGCCGGCCGCTGCCCGGCTGGGCCGACTCCTTTACGCCAATGGTACTCGTCGGCAAAGCAGCCGCCCGGCCAGCGGACATTGGGCACCTTCAACGCTCGAAGCGCAGTAACAACGTCATTGCGGATCCCACGCGTGTTCGGAATCGGGGAATCCGGGCCGACCCAGATGCCCTCGGAAAGGCCATGTCCGAGATTCTCCGCGAACTGGCCAAAGAGGTTGCGGTCGATCTTCGCTCCGGCCTTGGATGCATCGATGGACAAGTGCCTGGTCTCCGCGGCCTTGACCGTAGCAGGCAAAGCCGTAGCCATGAGACCCAGACCGAGAAGAAGCATACGCATCACGAGTTCCTCCTTGGAACAAGAGCGGTGTCTGGAATGCCGATTTGAACGGTCGAAAGAAGACTTGGCACACTCCGGCCGCGTAATACAACCGCCCGCTTTTGAGTCCGCTCCTGGAACTCTTGACTATAGCGACTAGACACAAGATTCGGCAACACAAGATTCCACGATGCCAGAAAACTCTTCGAAGCCCTAGCTCTATTCACGGCATCTGCGCTAATCACTGTGGTTTAATTAGGAGAAACGTGCGAACAACCGGCTTCCGAGGTCCAACTGCGATCATAGCTTTCTTGTGTGTGGGCGGGCTGTGGTCCCAAAGTTCCGAGCACCCCCCGTATTTGAACCCCGCGCTGCCCGCGGAACAACGCGCTGCGGATCTTGTTCACCGCATGACCGTGGAAGAAAAGGTCTCGCAACTCGTGAATCAGTCGCGCGCGGTGCCTCGGCTCAAGGTGCCGGATTATGACTGGTGGAGCGAGGCGCTGCATGGCGTAGCAAGGAACGGGACCACCGAGTTTCCGGAACCGATCGGTCTGGCCGCAACCTTCGATCCGGATTCCATTCACCGTATGGCGGCGGCCATCGGGATCGAAGGAAGAATCAAGCACGTCCAGGCGATGCGCGAAGGGCATAGCAATGTTTTCGAAGGCCTGGACTTCTGGGCGCCGAACATCAACATCTTTCGCGACCCTCGCTGGGGACGCGGGCAGGAGACCTACGGCGAAGATCCCTTCCTGTCGGCTCGCATGGGCGTCGCGTTTGTCACGGGCATGCAGGGGGACGATCCGAATTACTATCGCGCCATTTCGACTCCGAAACATTTCGCGGTGCACAGCGGACCCGAGCCGACGCGTCATACGGCGGACGTGAAAGTGAGCAAGCATGACGAACTGGACACCTACCTGCCGGCGTTCCGCGCGGCCGTGACCGAGGGCAAGGCCGGCTCAGTGATGTGCGCCTACAACAGCATCAATGGGCAGCCCGCCTGCGTGAACGAGTTCCTGTTGCAGGACCAGTTGCGGGGCAAGTGGAATTTTCAAGGCTATGTCGTCTCCGATTGCGATGCCGTCGTCAACATCTACCGCGATCATCATTTCACGAAGACTCAGCCCGAAGCTTCCGCATTGGCCATTCAGCGCGGCATGGACAACGAGTGCATCGATTTCGCAAAGGTCGAAGACGACCACGATTACAGGCCCTACTTGGATGCCTACAAGCAAGGAATACTGAAGGAGAGCGAGATCGACACGGCATTGATCCGGCTGTTCACGGCGCGGATGAAGCTGGGCATGTTCGACCCGCTCGAGATGGTGCCGTATTCGAAGATCGCTGAAAAGCAGCTTGATAGCGCCGACCATCGCGCACTGGCGCGCACTCTTGCCAACGAGTCCATGGTGCTCCTCAAGAATGACGGCACTCTGCCGCTGAAGCGGGGCGGCATCAAAATCGCGGTAGTGGGGCCTCTGGCGGACCAGACGAGGTATCTGCTGGGCAACTACAACGGAACTCCGACACACACTGTATCTGTGCTGGAAGGGCTCAAGGCGGAGTTTCCGGAAGCGCAGATCGCGTTCGTGCCCGGAACACAGTTTTTGCGGACCGAGGGAGATAAAGTTCCGGCATCCGCACTGACCACGCCGCAGGGACAGCCGGGTCTGACTGTCCAGTTCTCTACTGGCAATGGGTTTCCGGGCAAGGGCACCGTGCTGGCGACGCGGCAAGTGAGCAATGTCGATTTGCACTCGGAGGACATTCCTCAAGAGGCCAAGTATCCGCTGTCGGTCGAATGGAACGGTTTTCTTACCGCAAACGAAACCGGCGAGTACAGCGTTGGTCTGAGGGGAAAAGGCGATTTCGCAATGGTCCTGATCGACGGTAAACCACTCGTAATGCAATATCTGGACAGCGAGCATTCGCAGGCAAAGACCGGGCACGTTCATCTTGAGCAAGGGAAGAAGGTGGCTGTTAAGGTCAGGTATCGGCTGTCGAAAGCCGGTCCTGTCGAGGCGCAGTTGATCTGGTCCAGGTACGATCCCAGGCCCAGCCCTGAGGCGGTCTCTGCGGCGAACAACGCAGACGTCATCGTTGCGGTTCTCGGTATCACCAGCGATCTCGAAGGGGAGGAGATGCCGGTCAATGAGGACGGATTCAAGGGCGGCGACCGCACCAGTATTGATCTCCCGAAACCGGAGGAACAATTGCTGGAAGCTGTGACGGCGACAGGAAAGCCCGTGGTCCTGGTGCTGGCGAACGGAAGCGCGCTTGCTGTGAACTGGGCCAACCAACACGTGAACGCGATTCTCGAGTCCTGGTATGCGGGCGAAGAGGGTGGTGCAGCTATCGCCGAAACTCTTTCCGGGAAGAATGATCCCGCTGGCCGCCTGCCGGTAACGTTCTACACGGGTATAGATCAATTGCCGGACTTCGGCGACTATTCCATGCAAAATCGCACGTATCGCTATTTCCGCGGCAAGCCTCTGTATCCGTTTGGCTATGGATTGAGCTACACGACTTTTTCGTACACTAATTTGACGCTCCCGAAGGCTGCCATTAGCGCAGGTGACCCACTTACGGCGGAAGTGACGGTTACGAATACTGGAAAGCGCGCGGGCCAGGAAGTAGCTCAGCTTTACCTCAGCTTCCCGAGTGTGCCTGGAGCTCCGTTGCGAGCCCTGCGCGGCTTCAAGCGCGTGTCCCTGAAGCCAGGTGAATCGCGGAAGGTGCGCTTCGAGCTTAAGGATCGCGATCTGAATATGGTGAGCGAAGCGGGCGAACCGATCATTGCGGAAGGCACCTATGCGGTGTCGATTGGTGGGGGGCAACCGAATACTGGGGCGCCGACAGTGACTGGGAACTTCCGCGTGATGGGTACGAAAACACTACCTGAGTAGAATCGCCAGCTCGTTCTGACTCCGAAATGGTGTTGCGTCCGTTCCAACGATGGCCAGGACCGAGGCACTCGCTACGACGCCGTCCGAAACGCAACGCCCCGGCGACGACTCGGGGGTTGGACGGCGTCGCTCTGGGCGTGAGGTAACGGCACCGACGACTGAGCAGAATAACCATGTCGAGCGGGACTGAAAACAAAGACATTGCCTTTTTCTTGCCCTTTTCGTACAACCAAAGCCTGCAATGTGGTGCAAGCCGAGGCAAATGCGGAACCTCTGGAAGCTGTTGAGACGGCAGGGAAAGCTCGACTGTATGGAGTATTGGCAACTGGCTACAAAACCATGCAAAAGCGTGCAAAAACAGGCGTTCCCTGGTTCGGGACCAGCGGCTAAACGTTCCTGCTGATCTCTAATGCGAAAATCGTTGCCGTGTAATCATAGAGTTGCGGACATCGCTCTGGCTACACCAGACGGCCGGATGGTCGAGTCAACCCGAGCGCACCATTAAAATCAATTACTCGCAGCCTAACTCGCAGCAAAATCTAGCGATCTGGCGAGCGAAAGTGGGTGGGTAAGTGGGTGGGCCGTTTCTGGCCTCAGTGCTTCCAGGAGCATTGTTCAAGGCCTGTAACTTATTGATTGTTGGCTGCGGTCAGTGATGATCCGAACACCTGATCTTCTGGTGTTTGGCCAGAAGATCGCGCACAAACCTGGTTGCGTCAAACTCGTGCGCCGATACCTGCTGCCCCGACTTTACTCGCGCGCTTTCGCGCTTCCCTATTTCATTGATCGCCGAACCTGATCGGCGATGAATCTCACAAACGGCTCGGTCCAGTGCATACACGACCGGCCGTTCACAATCGCGGCCAGATGAGCTACACCATGCCGACACAACCTTCCGGCGTTCTGCGAATCGACGCGGCAAAACCTGATGGTGCTAATTCAAAATGCCAGCTTGAGAGCGAACTGCACGAGGCGCGGATTGTTAACCGTGTAGTTAATCACGGCGAACGTCGATGGAGAGTTGAAGTCGGCGCCGGTCCCGTTGCCGCCAGGAGCGCCGAATTGCGGATGATTCAGTAAGTTAAAGAACTCAGTCCTGAAATCGATCCGCATACCTTCCCGCGGCACAAAGTGCTTGATGATGGAGAAGTCGGTGTTCACAAAGTTCGGACCCGAAAGGGGCGTCCGGTTGGCGTTCCCGAGCTGACCAGGAGCCGGCTGGGCGAAGCAGGCAGGATTGAACCACTCCGACAAAGTCGGGTGGCTCAATGCGGGATTACAGATTTGATCGGGACGGATCTGCGATACGTCATTCGTGTTCTCCAAGCCGGCCCCGGATGAGTTATTGGTGTCGATGACGAATACCGGGAAGCCGGAGGTCGCTTTCTCGATCATCGTCAATTCCCAGTTTCCGAGGATGGCATTGGCTGCCCCCTTCCAGTTGCTTCCCCATTTCTGACCTTTGCCGAACGGCAAGTCGTAAATGACGCTGGCCGTGAAATCATGATTCAGGTTGATTTGCGAGAGGCCCCAATCGAGGTTCTGCCAATTCGGGAGCGGAAAGTAAGTGGCACCGATGATGCTCCCTAGCCCATCCGTAAGGCCAGTGTCATAGGCTCGCGAATAAGTGTATCCGACGAGCGCATAAATGCCGTGCCGCGCGCTCTTGGTCTCGGCTTTGATTTGTAGGGAATTGTAACTCGCCTTCCCGGCGTCATAGATATTGTCGATGGTGGAATACGCGAAATCAGGATAGGGCACACCGAACGCCGCCCCATTGGGACCGCATCCCAGGGTGTACCCCTCGCCAGTTCCGCAGGCCGAGGGCGATCCGACATTAATGTTGTTGCCGAATTCCAGAAGGTGGGAACTACGCGAACCGGCATAGCCGGCCGTGAACACGATATGTCCGGGCAGTTCCTGTTCCATGTTCACGTTGAACTGCTGGATTCTGCCCTGCTTGAAGTTGGTGTCCTGCGCCAGAATGGTGCCGGTGAAATCCGCTGGGTTGGGTGGGGCCGCAAAGGTGGGAAATCCATCGGAGAGGCTGATGCCTGACGGCGCCAAACCGTAGCGCGTGGCACACGCGGCCGTGGCGAATGTGCAATTGCCGCCGAAAGCATAAGCATCCGATTCCGCGTAGTACGGCGGATTTTGCCATAGGCCTTGCGCTCCCTGATTCCACGACGAATCGTGGAAGATGGCATACCCGCCGCGAACCACGGTATTGCTTCGGCCAAAGGGCTTCCAGGCGACGCCAATCCGCGGCTCCAGCGCTGTCCAGTCCATTTTGATGCCCGCGCTCGCGCCGGCATTCTGGCCCGCAACCAGGAACGTTCCAGTGGCGGGATCGAAGTCCGACTGGCGATTTGCCACTTCCGTGACAGGCGTCACGAGCGCCCATGCAAAACCGAGGTTCAAGGTCAGGCTCTTGCTGATCCGCCAGTCGTCTTGCACGAACGGGCGGTAAAGCTTCCAACGGCGGCCGGTGTTGCCGCCATCGAACTCCTGGTCGTGGATTGCCAGGCTGGTGAGACCCGTCAGAAGGTCGGCGGCCGGATCGCCCGTCCAAAGCCCGCTGACGACCCAGAAGCCGTTGGGGAAACCGACCGCCACGGTGTTCAACTGATTGGCGCGAACCGCAAAACCCGCTCGAATGTTGTGCCGGCCGTGCACGATGTCCAGCGAATCGGAGGCCGTCCAGACGTTGGTTCCGCCCACAAACGGCGTGTAGCCGCGATCGCCCAACGACCAGTACGCGCCTTCCATTTCCACGGAGGTCAAGCCGGAACTTCCGCCTCCCAGATTGGCGCCGGGGATGCCCAACGCCTGCGAGGCGTTACTGCCCGTGCCCTGCGAAGTGATGTAATCGAAAATGCGATTGAAGCCGGCGCTAAACTGATTTACCAGCGTCGGCGAAAAAATATGAGTCTCCGAGATCGCCGCGTTGCGGGCATGATTGATAATGTTCTGATTGCTGGCAAACGGCCCTTGTTCGGCGAAGCCCGGAGCGCCGCCGGGAACGTAAGATCCTGCCTGGTCGTAGCTGAAACGCGCGAACATATTGTCCTTCGCGGAAAGGTTCTCATCCATACGGATGTCAAACTTGGTTTCATTCAGCTTTCTGACCGGCTCGCTCACGTAGTTGTAGCCCAGCGCGGCGTTGTCGGCATTGGGCAGAGGATACAGGTTCATCAACTCTTGGCCGATCGGGTTGATCAGTCCCTGCGGGATTTTGTTGCATGGCGTACCGTTTGCCTGACTTCCATCCGCGGCGGCGGGAAGAGCATTGCCGGCGCTGTCGCACATGAATGGCACGGAGACTGGATTCCCGTTCACTACTTGAGTGGCCCACGGATTCACCAAGGCGATGGTGTTCGGCTGGCCGAAGGCATCTTTGGAAAAATCCCCGGTTCGCTGGGCCACGGAGGGAACCACCCCGGTGAACGGAATCCCGTGCCGCTGATCTTTCTGCTCCACATCGAGGAAGAAGAAGGTCTTGTCTTTCTTGATGGGGCCGCCCAGCGAGCCGCCAAATTGATTCAGATTGAACTTTTCGGTGGACGTGGCGAAGAAGCTGCGGGCATCCAGATCGGTATTACGGAAGAACTCGAAGACGCTTCCGTGGAATTGATCGGTACCCGATTTCGTGGTCACCAAAACGGTCGGGCCGCCGCGCGTTCCCCATTCCGCCGAGTAGTTATACGTAAGAACCTTGAATTCCTGGATCGAATCAATCGACGACAGAATAGAGATAGCGCCGGCAGTGAGTTCGTTGTTATCGTTGCCGTCCAGCAGCCAATCGGTGCTGTTGGCCCGAGATCCTCCTACCGAGAGGGAAAAAGAGCCGCGAGCGGACGCCTCACTGCTCGGGCCGCCGTTAAAGAAGCTATTCGGGTTGGTTTCCTGCGTAGTGCCCGGCGTGAGCGTGGCAAGCTGGACGAAGTCGCGCCCATTCAGCGGCAGGTCGGCGACCTGCTGGCTCGTAATCACCTGACCAAGAGTAGCGTCCGAAGTTTGCACCGCGACCGGCGTGGCCGAGACTTCCACGCTGGTTTGCACGGTCGCCGGGGCGAGCTTGAAATCCAACTCCCGGTGTTCGTCCACCTGCAGCCGGATGTCCTGAGCGATGGCGTCTTGAAAACCTCTCATCTCCACCCGGACGGTGTAACTGGCGACGCCCAGCAAGGGGACGATAAATTCGCCCGCGTCATTTGTAACAAACGAACGGGTCAATCCTGTTGCGGGAGCGGTAACCGTCACCGTCGCGCCTAGCACGGACGATCCGCTCGCGTCGCGTACCGTCCCCGAAATACTTCCGGTAGCTTGTCCGAAAAGGAGTTGGCCGGAAGCAAGCGTAAGCAGGCACGCGAGGTGTGCGGCCGATCTCTTACCGTAACGAAAGGAATGAAAAGAGGCTAGGCGCTGAAGCGCGCTCGCGAGTGTCATTCGATCCTCCGTATTTCTTGATTACCACAGACGGGGCGTCATGAGGTGAACAAAACGGAGTTCACCGGAATGTCCAGATTGGGGTTCCAAGTCTCATCCAGTATATGCCAAACCGTCGTCTTTTTTTAGTCTTGCGAACTGCATTTTTCCACCGGTTGCCGTTTTCGGCTCATCAACGGATCAAGCACCTGCGGCGACATGTCTTCTTTGTCCGCGCGCGCCTGGAGGGAAGCACCGCGCGCTGACTGGGGAGCGCCAACCCATCGAAGAACCGCTCGTCATGGCCAGCGTGAAGCGGGATTCCCACCGATGGACGCGATCTTGTCTGCAACTGCCAGACCGCCACTGTCGCGGGTGGGGATGCAGAGCCGCAGCGCATCCTGCTGCAGATGACGGGCGAGGCCCTGAAACATGTCAGTGGGCGCCGGAGTCTGGCGGGTGCGGCTCCCACGACGTGAACTCCGGATCAATCGCCTTTTGCAGCACGGACCGGGCAGTCTCCCACGGGCAGCCTTCATCTCCTTGTGCCGCCTCGCAGCCGGGCAAAGACACATCCTGGCTCGCCGGCGGAGCGGCGACGGATAGGGGGCTTGCGTTGCGCATTTGGTCGAGCGTCTGTGCGAGGTAGCGCAACTTCACCGAGAATTGTCCGGTGCCCGAGTCGCGCCACAAGGAGAAAATCAGCGCCCCGCCAGGCGGCGTGTCGTCAGGCTGGTATCCCGGCAGATTCCAGGAAAGGCCGAGCATTCCCGAAAGATTGGACAGATTGGTGTCGTGCCCGGAGAGGACCAGGAGAACGTCACCCGGCTGACCCAAAGCGCCCGCGGTGGACTTGCCGGATGCAGCCTGCTCCATCGAGCGCAAGACGTGCGCCAGAAGGTTCGACCCGCGGGCGCGTGCCAGGTAGGGCGTGCGGCGCATCAGATCGGTATACACCGCATGCAGTTCCAAGACGCGGTTCAGATTTTCGCGCGTCAGCCGACCCCAGCCGAGCGCCGCGCCCGCGATTCCGTTGGCGTATTCGAGCAGCAGATTCTCGCTGAAAGTTGAACCGGTGGCGAACGGGCCCGTCAGCTCGACTGACTTGCCCTTAAGTGTAGACGCTGATGTCGTCCGGCATATCTGCACGCCCGCGGAGGATGAACTGCAGAGCGTCCAGGGCCTCGCGGTGGTCGGCGATCAGCTTTTGCGGATCGGGGCCGAGGCGATCACGCACGGCGGCGAGCGAACGTTCCGGATCGGGAGTGCCGACGCCGGAAAACAGGGCGATCGCTCTCGCCCTCCGGTTGCGCGTGGACGCCGATTCCGCAACCGGGCTCGATCGATTCGGCGAGGGCGCGGCCGGTTTCGAGAGTCCGTTGATCCTTGTCGGCCCGAATGTAAATGTGCGGGGCGTCCTGGCACCCATCCCGGCGAAGCAGGTGTTCGCCAACGAGCCAGTCGCGGTAGTAGGCGCCCATGAGCCCGATGAGTTCCCGCCCGCGCGGCGTGAGATTGCCGGGAGGGACGCCCCATTCGGGCCATGGCTCGGCCGAGTATTGGTTCAGGCGCGCGGTACCCCAAGTGGGAGCACGGACCCCGTGGCGGGTGACGATCGCCACATACACAAGCTGTGGCGCGGCGGCCAGCGGCCAGGCTGCTATCAGCGCACAAAGTACGATTGCGAAGCGCCGGTTATTTCTCACGATTGAAAGTGTACCGGAAGCCGCCGGCGTAATCGGTCTTGTAGAACTCGCGCTGGTTGACGAAGATCGGGCTGCCCTGGTAATAACCGAACACTTCGTTGGTGAGGTTTAGGCCGTAAACCACCGCGGAGAGTCCTTTTCCGATCCGGAAGCTGGCCTGCGCGTCGAGTTGCAGATGAGGCAGGGTGTAGATATCCCCGCTGGGACCTTTCGGGCCTAGTTCGCTCACATCCGCGGAGGTCTGGTATTCGTACTGGAAAATGCACGGTCCGTTGTAAGAGAGGCCGACGCGCATGGAAAAGCGGCCTTTGTCGTAAGTGGGACTGATATTCCAGGTGTTGGGGGACTGTTGCTGCAACGCCGGGCTATCGAGACGGCCGGGAATGTGGAAGACTTTGGAGGCAGTCCAACTATAGTTGGCCATCACGCCGAGGCCATTCAGCAGGCCCGGCAGCCTGGAAAGACGTTGCTGGTAAGAGATCTCGAAACCGTACAGATCGGCGTTGCTCACGTTGAGCCACTGCGAAACCAGGTCGTCCTGGTAGGGCCCGCTCGCTGCCGTGTAGGAAGTATTAATCAGCGTGCCGGAGAGTTGCTTAGCGAAGAAGCCGGCCTGGAGAATTCCGGCGGGATTGAGGTAGCGCTCATAGAGCAGATCGTAGTTATTGGCGTGCTCGGGCTTAAGCGCGGGATTACCCAGCCCGACCGTGGCGGGATTGGTGGAATCGTCTTCGGTAACGTATGGGACCAACTGGTAGGCGTCGGGACGCGCCACGCCGCGGGCGTAGACCAGACGTAAGCCGGACTGGGCGTCTAGAGTGTAGCGAGCCGAAAGGCTGGGCAACGCATCGACGTAAGAGGGACTGTTGCGGGTGGGAACGGGGACTCCGCAACCCGTGGCGAGGACGCAATTCGGGCTGCCCGCCGGATACAGCGTCACGTTGTAGCCGAGCGTATCCATCTGCGTGCCTTCGAAGCGGACGCCCGCTACCACGTGCAGCTTGCCGAAATCCATCGTGTTCATGAGGTAGCCGGCGGAGATGCGCTCGATAATGTCGAACACGTTGGGGTAACCGTCAGCGGCGGTCTTATAACCATCCAGGTGGCTCGCTAAATTAGCAAGAGTGTAGCTCTCGATCTGAGTGAAAGCGGAAACGGGGCCGAAGTGCCCTCCGAAGTAGTCGCCGCTCAGATAGTTGTTACTGCTGAATGTGCTCAAGAACTGGGTCATCGGATAGCTGGCGGCCTTCCAGCCGTCGTAGACGTCTTCCGTGGAGTTTTGGTATTTGTGGCCGTTGCGAATCTTGCCGCCAAACTCAAATACGCCATAGTGAGAACCGATGTGGTAGAGGGTGGCATAGGAGCCGGAAGCAGTGAGGTTCATCTGCGCGGTTTTTCCGGTGGAAATGGTGATGTCCTTGAAACCCCAATTGGAGGCCACCTGAAGTGGAGAATTGGGCCCATCGCAACTGTTGCCAAAGTGAGGGACGTTGGGGTTGGTCTGCGCCGTAGGGTCGTAGCCGCAGCTGAGTGAGGTCCCGAGCCACGAGAAGTCTGCCTTGGGGTTGCCGGCGGAATCGAGTTCATAGGAGTTGGACGCAGAGACTGCCCAAGTGACTGTCGAAGGGCCGAACTGCGTGTGGCCGCCAAACGTAAAACTACTGATAGAAGCGTCCGGTCGCTTGCTGGACGTGTAGAATTTAGGGTTGCCGCTTAACTGCGGTTCGTAATACCACTTATCGCCGTAATCCTTAAGATTCGAATAGAGGCCTTTGAAGTAGATGCCGGTAAGATCGTTGAACTTGTAATCAGTCGTACCTGCATAGCCCCAACGATTACGGTAGTAACGATACTCGCGGATGGTGTTGTCGTCATAGATCGGCTGGGCGAACGTGGATTTTGGATCGATTGCGGGCTGCCAGTTGTCGATGCCGCGGCCGTTATAGTCGAACGATCCGCCAAAGAGGATGCCGAGCTTTCGATCGAGTCCAAAGCGATGGCCGATGGTTCCGCCGTCTTCGGTATTCTCGCGGCCGCCGAGGATGGGGTTGTAGCCGCCGAGGCCAAAGAGGTTAATGGTGGGGAACTCGCCGGCGGTTTTGGTTTTCATGTTGACCGATCCGCCAATGCCGTCGCCATCCATATTGGGCGCCAGGGTTTTGTTCACTTCGACGGACTCCACCAGATCGGCGGGCATCACGTCGAGCCTCACCTGGCGCACGGTGGGTTCGGGTGAAGGAACGGTGATGCCATCGATGGTGACGTTGGTGAGGCGCGCTTCGGTACCGCGCACCATCACGTAGACTCCTTCGCCTTCGATCCGTTCCAAAGTGATGGACGGGAGCCTGCCCAGAGCGTCGGCCACGTTGGCGTTGGGTAATGAGGTGATCACTTCCGCCGGCAGTACCTGAAGAAGATTGTCGGCCATGCGGGTGCGGTTGATGGCTTCGTCCTCGCCGCGCGGGCGTTCGGCCGTCACAAGAACCTGGTCGGCCCGCGAAGCGACTTCCAAACGGACATCCACACGCTTGAGTTCGCCGGCTGCCACGGTTACGTCGGTTTCGAAAGGCTTGAAACCCACGTAGGAGACCTGGATTTTGTAGCTTCCAGGGGCGAGATCGGCGAGAGAGAATTCCCCGCGCTCGTCGGACGCCACAGCCAAGCCCTTGGACTGCAACTGCACCTGAGCTCCGTGAAGTATTGCGCCGGAGCTGTCAACCACTCGTCCGGCAATCGCACCTTTTGCGTCTGCCCCAGCGGCGTACGAAACATAGCCAGTGAGAACAAGGGCTACAACCAGGCACCATACGGCGGCCGGCACGAACCTCATAGACCTGCGCATAACAGTCCTCCCGTTACGATTTCTTTTCTTTCGCTGCACAAGCGAAAGTGCTACAGCGGTATTAGAACAGGCGAGTCTGAGGGCAGTCTGAGGAAGCGGCCCGGACGCGGGAATTTTACGGTATCGTCATCGGATATTAACCTTCGCGATTCAAAATCGGGACATACGAATCTTAATAGCCGAAGACAGACCGAATACCGCCGATCTGTTGCGCCGCGCACTTGAGACTGAGGGGCATTCCGTCCAGCTTGCCTACGATGGAGATCGAGCTCTCAAGCTGGGCATGGCGGCCGACATCGACGTGATTCTGCTCGACGTCATGCTTCCCCGGCTAGATGGCCTGAGCGTGCTGCGGAGGCTTCGGGAGGCTCGGCTCCACACACCCGTCATCATCGTTTCGGCGCGCGACGCCGGGCCCGACATCGTGCACGGGCTGGACTGCGGCGCTGACGACTATCTCACCAAGCCATTCGAACTGGACATTCTTCTCGCACGGGTCAGAGCCGTTGCCCGCCGTGCTCAGGCGCCACAGCCCACGGACCTGAAATTCGGGGATTTGAGACTGAATCCAGGCACCTACCAAATGCAACGCGGCGAGCGGACCGTGTCCCTGACGCGCACCGAGTATGCCCTCTTGGAAACATTGATACGGCGCGCCGGCATGGTGGTGCCGAGAGAGGTGCTGATCGAAGAAGGCTGGGGCATGGAGTCCGACGTTAGCGACGCGAACCTGTACTTTTTTGTGCGTTCTTTGCGGTCGAAGATCACGCAGCCCGGAGAAGCCGAACTTCTGCACACGGTCCGCGGCGTGGGCTACTCCATCCGGAGTGAAAGCTGTTGATGGCCTATCGTTCCATTTCACTCCGGCTCACGATCTGGTTCTCTTCAGTGTTCTTCGCGGGACTGGTTCTGTTTGGCACCGGCATGTGGCTCGACTTGAAAGACACTCTCACATCCGGGCGATCCCGGACGCTGAAGAGGCGTGCCGATCGGTTGGGTGACTTGCTGCGCGACACTCAGGCGGATTCCCCCGCACAGCGCGCCAGAAAGTTTCGAGGCTTCGCGGACGCGACAGGCGGGGGGCTGATCGAGGTTTTCCAAATCGAATGGGACTCGCGCTCTGCCTTCTCCGACCTCAGCCGCGCAGGCATTCCCATGGCCCCGCGTCACACCGATCGATCGTGACCGATTCGCCGAGGTCACTTTCCTGGGGCAGCCATATCGCGTTTTGGCGCATCCTTTCTTTTCGGGTTCGGAACCGCTTTTGCTGTGTGCCGCCGCTCCGCTGGAGGGTAACCGTACCGTTTTGCATGCCTTCTCCGCCGGCCTGCTGTGGGCTATTCCAGCTCTGCTGGCCATCTCGGCACTCGGCGGATACGTACTCAGCCGAAGAGCGCTCAAGCCGGTTGACCAGATCATCGCGGCCACCCGCTCGATCGGTGTCTCGAGTTTGTCCGAGAGGTTGCCGGTGCCGGAGACGAGGGACGAGTTACAGCGGCTTTCGGAAACCTACAATGCGATGCTCGCGCGCCTGGAATCGGCAGTGAACGAAATCAAGCGATTCACCGGCGACGCCTCGCATGAGCTTCGCAATCCCGTGTCGTTCGTGCTGACCACCGCGGAGCTTGCGCTGCGCAACCGCCAGATTGATGCCGCCAGCCAGCGCGCTTTCGAAGAGATTGTCGGAGAGTGCCGGAAAGCCAGCCGTCTGCTGAAAGACATGCTGACGCTGGCGCGCGCCGACGCCGGCAATTCCCGGCTCGCCTTCGAACCGGTCGATCTGGTTGAACTGGTGAAAGTAGTTTGCCATAAAGCTCGTTCGCTCATCGATGAACGCGGACACACCCTGACGATCCATGTCGAGAATAGTTGCCACGCAACTGTTTGGGGAGATTACTCCAGTCTCAACCGATTACTGTGGATACTCTTGGATAACGCCGCGAAGTATACCCCGGCGCCAGGCACAATCCAGGTGACGCTGGCCGCCGGTTGCGAGAAGGTAACGGTCACGGTCGAGGATAATGGCATGGGGATCTCGGCGGCCGACCTGCCACATATCTTTGACCGTTTCTATCGCGCTGACCCGTCCAGGAGCCAGGTGGAAGGTTCCGGGCTGGGTCTCTCCATCGCCACGTGGATCGCGAACGTCCATCAGGCATCTCTTTCGGCCGATAGCAAAGAGAGCGCGGGCTCTGTCTTTAAGGTTGTGTTTCCCTTGCTTGCAGTCGACTCGCGTCAGCAGGATGGATCTCCAGCCGCCGGCTCATTGACGAGCGTGGGCTAGGCCCTCCGCCCGCGCACAGCCAGCCACACACTCGCATAGAGGAGTGTCCCTTTCGGCCACATCAGAGGCCACGTCAGAGACCGCGTCCAAAGGGCATAGATTGCGTATCCCTGCATCAAATACCCGACCCATGTGATGAGGCGTTTGGACTTCGGCATCTCGCGAGTCCAGTCGTAGAAGGCATACTGGAGCGCGCGGCGAAAAGGACCCGCGGATTTGTCGAACCTGATCTGCTGGATGCGATGCGCCATTGTTGGCAGTCTAGCAAGAGGCAGCCGCGCTGGTGAACATGGCCGGATCAGGCGCAGCCCACGGATGTGCCTGGCTGGCAGCGAGCTGGCTCAAAGGCCGGCCGGAAGTCGAAACGGTGCATCACATTTTTGCGAACCGATGTTCCTAGCAACGTACGGTGCAACGACCAATTACGGGCCGTAGTCAGCGAGTACTCCTGAGTCGGCGCCGCGAAGCGTGAAGGTGTAGCGTATTACCCCATCTTCGAGAATGCCAGTTCCCGCCTTACCCTGACCCATGCCCCAGGCGGAAGCGGGTCTGTTTTGGCGAGTAGTATTAGTCCACCCTCCCCAGGGGAACTCAAGAATGGACACGGTGATTCGGCAGCACGACGGAAGCATTGTGGAACGAGCCGGTTCAGTTCGGGTTCTTGCTGAGGGATGGCGGAGGCTCCGAATCGGCAAGGCCGCTACCAGCCCGCGCGCTGCATGGCGCGTCATTCTTGAGGGCGTTAATCTGAATCCTCCCACCGAAGCAGGAAGCCGCACGTCACTCGTCCCGCAGCGCTCGCATCGGATCGATCCGCGACGCATGGCGCGCCGGCGCCCACGCCGCCAGCGTCGTGATCGCGAGAAGCAACAGCGCGATGACGCCGAAGATCAAGGGATTGACCTGATCGAAGGCGAGAAACCAGGTGGCCGAGGTCATCGCGCGGCAGGCGGCCACGCTCACCACCAGGCCGGCTGCGACCCCGATCGCGCCCAGCTTCAGCCCCTGCCCCAGCACCATCAGGACCACTTTGCTCCGGTCCGCGCCGATGGCCATGCGGATGCCGATTTCGCGGGTCCGGCGGCTTACCGAGTAGGCCACCAGTCCGTAGAGGCCGGTCACTGCCAACAGCAGCCCGATCAGGCCCATGGCGGCCACGATCTCGACGGTCATGTTGGGCAGCTTCACGGCGCGCTGTGTATAGAAGTCGTGCATGGTGCGAATGTCGAAGACCGGCATATCCGGATCGAGCCGTTGCACAACCTCCCGCAGTGCCGGAGCGATGGTTGCGGCATCCGAGGCATCCGACTCGGTCACCAGCGTCAGTCCGGAATGAGCATGCTGCCGGAAGGGCAGGTAGATCACATCCGCCGGGGGTTCGGAGATGAAAAAGACCTTCGCCGCTTTCGCGATGCCGACGATTTCCACCAGGGGCCCGCTTGCGCCGGTCAAATGGAACCGCTTGCCCAGAGCGTTTTCCTTGGGCCAGTAGCGATTTGCCAGCTGATCGTTCACCACCGCGACCAGCGGTGAATTCTCCCGATCCGATTCGAGCAAACCACGCCCCTGCAAAACGCGGACGCCCATGGTGCTGAAATAGCCGTCGCTCACATAGTGATTGAATGCCGTGGGCGCCTGCTCGCCCGGCGGCAGCCGATAGCCCTCCGGGATGACGCCGATGGTGTCCCAGCACCAAAGCGGGAGGCTGGAAGTCAGGGCGGCCGACCGCACGCCGGGCGCCGAGCGCGTCCGCTCCAGCAGACGCTCATAAAACTGCTGCGTCTGGCTGTCCGAGTAACGGGCCAGTTGCGTGTCGAAGCTGGTGAGGAAGAGACGGTCCGGCCGGAAGCCGGCTCCTTGCGACAGTTCATAGCGAAAGCCCTCCACCAGAACGGCAGAGATCGCCAGCAGAACCAACGATAGAGCCACCTGGCCCGCCACGATGGTGTTACGGCCCCAGAGGCGGCGCTTGCCGGTATCCGCATCGGCTGCTTTGAGCACCGAAACCAGGTCCGGACGCGTGATCCGCAGCGCGGGCCCGAGCCCGAAAAACACCGTAGTCAGCATCGAGACCATTAGCGTGAATAGCAAGGCCCTATGGTCGACGGTGGCGCCGATCGAGAATCCCAGGTCGGAAGGAAACGGCATGCTGGCGAAGAACCGCGCCCCCTGATCGGCGACCACCACGCCCCCCAATCCCCCGGCGATAGCAACCAGGAGACTCTCCAGCAGAAGCTGCCGCACCAGAGCGCCGCGGCTGGCGCCGATGGCCAGGCGCAGCGCAATCTCGCGCGACCGCGCGCGGGCCCGGCTCAGCAGCAAGCCCGCCACGTTGGCGCAGGCCACCAGCAAAACCGAAAGCGCCAGCAGAGCCAGCATGATCATCATAGCCGCAGTCGGTGGTGATTGCTCGATGCGAAGGTGGAGCTCGGTCTGTACCTCGATCCGACGGACGCGATCGGCGAGCGGATACAGCTTATCGAGTCCGGCCGCGATGCCGCCGATGTCGGCTCGTGCCTGTTCCACGCTGACGCCCGGCCTCAGCCGGCCCCTGACGGACAGCCAGCCGGCATCGCGGCTATGAAGATCCCCGTGCCCCAGGCGCGGCGACATGGCCAAAGGAATGTACACCACCGGCGCCACATCGATGCCCGTGAAGGATTCGGGCACCACGCCGATGATCGAGAAGTCGATCCCATTCAGCCGGATTCGAGAGCCGAGAACGGACGGGTTTCGGCCGAACTGGCCGGCCCAGAAACTGTGGCTGAGTATGACCACCGCATCGCGGCCTTCGACTTGATCCTCGTCAGGGCGGAAGTCCCGCCCAAGCGCCGGTTCCACGCCCAACACCCGGAAGTAGTTGGCCGAAACATACTGGCCGGCCTTGATGCGCGGCAGCGTGCCGGGACCAGGACTGAAACCAAACGTTGCGGGAGAGGCCGCCACTATCCCTTCGAAGCTTCGATTGTGGTCTCGGAAGTCGGCATAATCCGGGTATGAAATCGTTCTGCTGAGGCCGACCGGCGCCGACGAGGCGGTCTTCACACTGATGGCCACCACAAGGTCCGGCTCCCGGACCGGCAGCGGCCGCAGCAGGACCGCGTCGGCGAAAGTGAACATCGCCGAGGTTGCGCCGATGCCAAGGGCCAGCGAGCAAATCGCGACGGACGTGAAGCCCGGATCTTTGCGCAGCACCCGGAGGGCGTGGCGGAGGGATATCAACATGGAGGACTGTTTCCGATGAGACGACAGAGCAATTTCGCTGCCATTCCACCATGCGCTAAAGCTGTTGAGTTTAAGAGGTGAAAATCTCGCTAACACGTAAGTGCTGCACCCTGCACTCGTGATTCTGGCATCCGAGTGCCCGCAACCGGACAGTGTCGCAGAGCAAAGTGCGGGAGAGTTCCCGCAAGCTGTCGCAGGCGCTCTGCGAATAGCGATTTGAAGAGTGCCGCCTCCGCCCTTGTCACATGGTGCGCATCCACACCTCGACGCGCCGGTTCTTCTGCCGTCCATCCTCGGTCTTATTCGACGCAACCGGGTTGGTTGCTCCGAAAGCGTTTACTGCGGCCGGCATCATACCCCTGCGCTTGAACTCCGCCGCCACTGCGGTGGCCCGGCTCAACGCGAGGGCCTGGTTCGTTTCGGCTGTCCCAACCGAGTCGGCAAACCCGCACAGTATGATTCCACCATGTTGGTGGGCCGGGTCCGAAAGAAAGCCCGACACGCGATCCAGGTCCACCAACGCCCGGTTGTCCAGATCGGTGCTTCCCGGACGGAAGCGGAAGTTGAGGGAAAGCCGTTGCGCGCCCGTGATCAGCGTCATGTATTCGGGAGTGGAGTTCGCGGCCGCCGTGGCGGACCCGGCCTTCACGTTCAATTCCACAAAACCGATCCGCGCCACGATGTCCTGGCCGTCGCTCCCCTGAACAAATTCCACGAACCGCCGCACCACAGGTTTCGGCGCTGCCGCTACGTAGAAGAACAGCCGCCGCGACAACAGATAGTCTTCCGTGGCCACGGTCAGGCGGTTCGGCACCAGAGGGGCGACTCCCGGCTCTGAAACCGCGACGGCCTTGGCGCTCCGTATATAGGGCAATCCGATGAAGCCGATCGCGCTGGGGTCGTCCGCAACGCGGTCGGAGAGTTCCCGGCTGTCCTCGACGCGCACCGCGCCAGCGGTTAACTTTTCCTTGCCCAGAACCAGAGCCTTGAACGTGTCGTAGGTGCCCGATTTATCGTCGCGCGACAGCACTTTGATGGGTCCAGCCGCGCCCCCGACTTCCCGCCAATCCGCGATCTCGCCGGTGAAAATCCTGGCCACCTGGGTCTTGCTCAGCGCGGACACGGCGTTGCTTTTGTTCACAATGATGGCCAGGCCGTCCAGCCCCACCACGTGCTCGCACTCGGGCGACGTCATACCGCCCAACCGAGTGAGCGTCGCTGCCTCCTCGGGTTTGATGGGCCGCGAAGCCATACCGATGTCGGCCTTTCCCGCCGCCATGTCCGTGAACGCGGTGGCCGAGCCGTGGGCCTGGATCTCAATCGCCTTCGGGTGAGTATCTCCGGGCAGGGTCGCGACTACGCTGTATTCGTCGGCGTGCGTCCCCGGCGCAGTAGTCACCGACTGGGCGCCCTCCCGCCGTAAAAACGCCTCCGCGAGCGCGCCGGCCAGTTGCGCGCCAATCGTATTCGAACCGTGCATGCTCAGAATGGTCTCGGGCGGCGCAGGCGCAGCCGCTTTGCGCGTTCTCTCGAAGAGGCTGGGCAACGAGTTGGGAGCGAATCGCCATAGTGCCAATCCCCCGACGATCAGCAGCATGATCGCAATCGCGAGCACCAGGAGACCGGCCGAACGGCCTTGCGACTCTGTTACTTGTGGCATAAACAAAGGTTTACCAGCCGGCTGTTACAGCCCTATTGCAGAAAAATGAATTTCAGGTCTGATTCTCATCTCTTCAATTGGACGCTCGGCGCCGGGTTTGAGCCGCCAAGAGCCCCGAAGTCATTTTGATGTAATGTGCCCATGCGAAAATCCACTGAGTCACTTGCGAGCCGCTCGAAAGGCCGTGGCTGAAGTCGAAAGAGTTCGTCACGTTTCTGCGAACGGATGTTACTTGGCAATTGTACGGTGCAACCAACAATCACAGGCTGCAGTCAGCGCGTGTTCCTGACCCGGCGGCGCGAAGCGTAACTCACAATGTTGCAGAAATACTTCCACCAGGAACCGTGTCGTTCCGTTCACTTGCGGTGCGGAGTCCGGCGCCCGTCGCGAGTATGTCAAACCGCGGCCGGACACTGAGGACGAAACCAATGCCCATTTGTGAACCCGAGAGTATTGATGAAGGCCTGCCTCCCTCCCTCGAAGAGCGGCTGGTTGCCATGGAAGCTCCGCCGGCGGCCGCGCCTGCCAGGCACCGTCGGCGCCGTTACCTCTGGGTGTTATTCGCTGCCCTTGTCACGGTTGTCTGCGCGGTTGGCTGGCTGGCGGTCGGCATCCTCGTTCATGACGGTAGCGCCGCTGTGGCGCCAACCCGTCTCGAACCGCTGACCTTTGAATTCCAGGCCGTGCAGCGCCAGGACCATCTGCTTCTGACCTGGAATCGTGCCGCGAAGTCCGTTCGCGATGCAACCGCGGCCACGCTGACCATTCACGACGGCCCGGAGAGCGAAGACGTCGCGTTAGACCTCGATACGCTGCGGCGTGGCGGCGCAGACTATTACCCCGTTTTCGAAGATGTCAGTTTCGGCCTCACCCTGACCCATACTCCGGGCGGAAGCGTGAGCGAGCAAGCTCACGCCAGCCTTCGCCCCTGAGCGAGCGCGGCCGATACCCGGCAGATCCGCGGCCCCTGCGAAGGCCACACACGTCCGATGGAATTGAATCCGTGGGTTCTCCGGCATGCGACGCACGACGGCGTCGGCGCAGGATGGCCAGAGGAGGGCTGGCGATCCAATTCGCCGATTGCCTGCGGGTTGACGGTCCGCTTTGGCTGGAGACACTTCCTGTCATTGGATTGTCATCAACCCCGCGATATGAAAACCTGCACCAGACCGGCGACTGGGCATCCGATTGCTACTTGGAGTTCCAGGACGCTGGAAAGACATGTCGCTGATTAACACTGTCATCGCGCTGATCGTGGTCGGCATCGCGTTGAGGTGAGAACTGCGGCTGGCGCCGACGTCTCTGGTGGATCTGAGGACGGAAGCGGATTCGCTGGCTTGACGTCGCGGGGAGTAGAACCATATGAAGTGGATTGATGAAATGTTTGCGGACATGAAGAAGGAGAGGGCCGCGGCATTGGTCAGCAGTGCGAACGGGAGCAAGGTCAACGGGACAAAGCATCCGAAAAAGCAAATCCCCGGCGCATTGAACGCTTGGCGCGCGCTGGTTTCCTCGATTACGGTTGATGTAAGCGACTTCAACAATCATAAGGAACGCGCCGGACAGACCGCGGTACGCATGTCCCAAAGGCCTTTCGAATGCGAGGTTTACGTGCCTGGAATGCATGGCGAGAGACTGGTCCTGACCTTAGACGACAACGACCTCCACGTCACGGTTCACCCTGATTTTCCCGACCAGCAATTGACCATTACCATCGAACTCGATAAGGAAGGCCAACACGCTTTCTGGGTTCTCGGCGAACCCACGAAAGAAGGCGCAAAGCTATCGGTCCAGCAGTTATCCGAGTATCTCCTCAAGCCCCTTTTCGCCTCCGCAGATATCAATTGAGGGATGTAACTCCGCGTGACGCCGGAGCCGGAGCGGAGCCATGAGCGAAGCGGAGGCGCCACGCGCTCGACAGTTACTTCACAGGGACTTTGCCAGGTCACGTCTGAGCCGCAACACCAAAGTCAAACGTGCAGCCGTTTCTTGCATTGGTGCAAGGGTTGCGCGTCCGAACCTGGCCAGCCCGACCAAATTCCGCTCCAGATTCAGAAAGAGTAGTTAATTTTGCGCAATGCGTCCTTATAACCGTCCTTCGCTGCCTGCGCCTTTTCCTGAGCGTCTTGTTCCCGAAAGCTGGCAGCGTCCCATCGCTCCATCTGCACCATCGAGTGATCCGGTGTCGCCAGTTCTTCCTCCTCCCGAATAGCGGCCACCCATTGGTCGACAGCCACCTTATAGGCTTGCCTTAAGCGGTCTAGCTCTGTAGTTTCCATAGATAACACAGAGTCTACGCTCAAAACGTTGCAATTTGATGCCAACGCAATCGCCGCGGTCCCGGTAGCGGCGCACGCGCCGCGTGCGGCGTGCCAATCTTCACATCTCAGTCACGCGAGTGAAAACATGACTGGTGCCAAATGTTCTTCATGAGGACCATTCGCAGGTCTCTGAAAGCGGCCCATTCCGTGGACTGCCTGTGGCGCACCCCAACGGCGGCCCGAGGCTACCAGACGGCCGTGTCGCTGCACAGCCACACGGTGCATTCCCGCGAGTCGTTGGATTTCATTCCGCGCGTGCTTCGCAAGGTGCCGCCCATCCACGCGCTGATCGCCAAGGTGAGCGACAGACGAAGAGCGCACAGCGGCCATTCGGTGGCCTTTGACCGCGCCTTCTGGCGGCCGCCGCTGAACGCCCTGGCGGCTCACACCCTAGAAGCCGCCCAGATCGGCGATTCGCTCGGCCTGCGCCCGCTGATCTCGATTACCGATCACGACGATCTGGAAGCCTGTGCCGACTTGCGCACGCTCGGCATCCCAGCGCCGTTCTCGCTCGAGTGGACCGTGCCTTTCGGCGCCACCATCTTTCACCTTGGCGTGCATAATCTGCCTCCCGAGCGGGCGCGCGCCTTCCAGGCGGAGATGGCGCGCTACACGGCCGCGCCCGAGCCGGACCTGCTGACCTCGCTGCTTGCGGAACTGGAACGGATTCCGAATGTGCTGACCGTGCTCAATCACCCGTTCTGCTGCGAGTTCCGGATTCCGCGCGCGGTTCACGTCGTGGAGTTGCGCCGGTTCCTCGCCGGGCATGGCGCCCGCATCCACGCGCTCGAGTTGAATGGGCTGCAACCCGCCAGCGACAACCGTACGACGATTCATCTGGCGGCCCAACTCAGTTTCCCGGTGATCTCCGGCGGCGACCGCCATTGCCTGGAGCCCAACGCCAATCTCAACCTGACGAATGCCGCGAGCCTGGACGAGTTCATCGACGAAATCCGGCGCGACCGCGTGAGCCGCGTCCTGTTCCTTCCGCAGTACCGGGAACCGCTGGCCGCGCGCTATATCGAGTTCATCTGGCATGCCGTCAAGCCCTATCCCGAATCGCCGGGGCGCGAGCGTTGGCTGGACCGCGTGTTTTACGATCACGAGACCGACGGCTTGCAGCCGATGTCCGTCCTGTGGCCGAACGGCGGCCCCAGGGCGTTGCGGCAATTCATCGCGGCGGTGGGTTGGCTCGCCACGCCGCACGTGCGCGCCACACTGCGCTTCGCCCTCGGCGGGCAGGAACCCACGGGAGCGTGATATGAGCGCCACGCCGCGAGTCGCCTTGTTCGCCGACACCTTTCACGAGGTGAATGGCGCCGCCCGCACTTGCCGCGAATGGCATTCTTTCGCGCTTCGGCGCCAGATCCCGTTCTTCTGCGTGCGCTGGGGCCCGGCGCGCGGCGTCACCGAGGAGGGCCCGGTGCGCACGCTCGAACTGGCGCGCAGCCATTGGGCGTTTCCGGTGGATCCGGACTTGCGATTCGACCCCTGGCTGATGCGTCAAATCGAACCGATCGAAGCCGAGATCAAGAGATTTCGTCCCGATTACATTCATGTGACCAGCCCCGGCGATCTGGGCATCATCGGGGCCATTCTGGCGGCGCGCCTCGGTACGCCGCTGGCAGCGTCCTGGCACACCAACCTGCACGAGTTCGCGGCGCGGCGCGTGGCTCGCATGCTGGAATGGGTCCCGCGCGGCTTGCGCGCATCGGCGGCGCGCACGGTCGAGAACTTTGTGATGGACCGGGTGTGCTGGTTCTTCGCGCGCAGTTCGGTGATTTTCGCGCCCAACCCGGAACTGGCCGCCGTGCTGCGCCGGCGCACGGGAAAGCTAGTCGTCCCCATGCGCCGCGGCATTGATACCGGGCTATTTCGTCCCTCGCGGCGCGCCCGCTCCGACAATCATCTGGTGGTCGGCTACGTGGGCCGCCTGATGCCGGAGAAGAACCTGCGGCTGCTGGCGCGGGTGGAAGCGGCATTGCGCGCGGCCGGTTTCGCCGATGCGCGTATTCCAGATTACCGGCGCGGGCAGCGAACGCCAGTGGCTGGAACGCAACCTGTCGCGCGCCACCTTCACCGGCGTGCTGGCAGGCGTAGGGCCTCGCCCGCGCCTACGCCGACATGGACATCTTCGCGTTCCCCTCCCGCACCGACACGTTCGGCAACGTGGTCCAGGAGGCGCTGGCTTCCGGAGTTCCCGCTGTGGTGACCGATGCCGGAGGCCCGCGTTTCATCGTGCGCGACGGGGAAACCGGCTTCGTGGCATCGAGCGACGACGAGTTCTGCGACTGCGTGGTGGCGCTCGCCCGCGACCAGTTGTTGCGCCGGCGCATGTCTTTCGCGGCACTCCGCCAGGTGGAGAAGCAGTCCTGGGATTGGGTCTTCGACGAGGTCTATGCGGGCTATGCAGGCTATCTTGTCTCGGCCTGACGACATAACCGTGTGGCAAGCGGCGGCGGCCGTGCTCGCCAGTCCGTGGAAGACCTTCGTCGTCGATTGGAACTGGAAGGCGGCGCTGCTCAGCGCTTTGTTTCGCGGCATCCTCTTTCTGATTGTGGCCGTGCCGCGCGGTCCTGGCGCCATGCGCCTGGTCTGGATCGAGCTGGCGTTCCGGATTCTGGTGGGCGGTTTCTGGGGATCGCTGCAGCAAGCGTTTCGCGGCGCGCGCCCGGCCTGGCTGGCGGGCCTGCTGGTCGCGGTGCTGCTGCCGGCGACCGCTCACGCTCTCGAGTATCTCGCGCTCCAGGCCGGACACGCAACGCACATTGGCGCCGGCATGGTGGTTTCGATCGCGGTCAGCGTAGGGTCGCTGCTGCTGAACTGGTTTCTGATGCGCAAGGGGGTGCTAATCACCGGGAACGGCTCCGACTCGTTCGGCGCCGACCTGCGGCGCCTGCCTCGCCTGTTGGCGGCGTTCTTCCTGGCACCAAGCATCGCGCTTCGCCGCGCCGTCATCGGGAGAGCCTGATGAGCATCAAAACAATTCACTTGACCAACAACTGGCACGCCGAAAGCGGAGGCGTAGCCACCTTCTACCGCCAGATGCTGGAGGCTGCCGAGCGCCGCGGCCGCTTCATGCGGCTGGTGGTGCCGGCCGCGACCAGCCACGTGGAAGAACATGGCCGCTTTGGCCGCATCTATCACGTGTCTGGCACGCCCGCCCCGCTCAGCCCAGGCTATTGGATAATGATGCCCGGACAGTACCTGTGGCCCCGCTCGCCGCTGCGGCGCATTCTGGCGGAGGAACGCGCCGACCTGGTGGAGTGCTGCGACAAGTACACGCTCAACTATCTGGCCGCGCTGCTGCGCCGTGGCTGGCTGCTGGGCCGCAACTACCGGCCGGCCGTGATCGGCCTGAGCTGCGAACGGATGGATCGCAACATGGCGCTGTACCTTTCTGCGATCGCGGGCCGCGCTCGCCTTTTGCCGCCACTACATGAAGTGGCTACATTTTCCGATGTTCGATCACCACATTGCCGTTTCGCCGCTGGCCGCCGAGGAATTGCGCGTGGCAGCTCGCGGTCACGCCGTCCAGCGCGGCGTGTGGGTGCGGCCGATGGGCGCCGACTGCGGCCTTTTCTGTCCCACGCGGCGCACCGCCGCCACGCGGGCGTGGCTGGAGAGGTCGGCTGGCGCGCCGGAAGGCAGCCTTCTGCTGCTGTACGCCGGCAGGCTGGCGCCGGAAAAGAACCTGCAATTGCTGCTGGACACCATGGTGCGACTGGAAGCGGACCGACCCGGCACATTCCACCTGGTGGTGGCGGGCGACGGACCCGGACGCACGGAGTTTGAACGTCAATGCGAACGGCTGCTGCCGGGAGCGGTGCGGATACTCGGCTACGTCCGGGACCGCCAAAGGCTGGCCGACATCTACGCCAACTGCGATGTATTCGTGCATCCCAACCCCTGCGAACCGTTCGGCATCGCTCCGCTCGAGGCGATGGCCTCTGGATTGACTTTGGTCGCGCCCGATGAAGGCGGCGTCACCTGCTACACCAAGAGCTCGAACGCGTGGCTGACAAAACCGGATGCGACGCATTTCGCCGCCGCTGTTCGTACCATTGCCGCGGACCCGCGAGCCACTGCTCAAAGACGCGAGGCGGCGCGCAGTGCGGCGGAAGAGTTCGACTGGATGCGCGTCAGTGACGGGTTCTTCGATCTCTATGATCAACTGCATGCCCTGGTTCTCGATGGCGCATCGCAGCCAGCACTCGCACCGGCGTTCTATTCCACACCCGGCGACAGATGGGGGTACGAAACGTGACACCGAATCATCCAGTACGAGCTGCTGATGATCCGCGCCGGATAGATCGGCGTGAATGGGCCAGGCTGCTGGCGGGCGCGGCACGCCGTGACGGCCTTGCGGTAACTCGCCACCGCCTTCTCGAACTGTCCGAGACGAATGTAAGCGTTGCCCAGTCCATCGCAAGGGTCAGGCAGGTTCGGATACAAATCGCAATTCCACTGCAATATGGCGAGAGCGTCGTCGCTGCCGTTGTGATTCAGCATCCAGAAACCAGCGGAATACAGCTCCGCCGAGCTGACTATCCAGCGATCACCATCTGATGCCTGGAGCGTTCGGTATCGGTTCTTTGCCGCCGACAGCCCGCCGTTTCGATATGCCGCCACCACCGCGTAGCGGGCGTATCCTTTCGGCCTATCAAAGCCCGGATAGAGAAGGTGCAATGCGAGTTGATTTGCGGCAGAGTCGATTTCACCCCGGCAGTTCCCCAATACGATGACGGCCCGATGGGTAGGAATGTCGAGTCTGACTACCGCGAAGAAACCAAAGGTGCCTCCGATAGTAAGGGCGCTGTAGCCCCGCGTCATGGGTAAAAGTCCGATGAACCACGATGTCCACATCCGGAGGGCGGGAGACCTCGATTTCGCTCGTAGGTCTAGCTTCCAGACCATCAGCCGACCGGCGAACGATATCTCAATCGGATGACTCGCTGGCACCGGTGCTTACCAGCAAAGATCCCGATTTCATTGCAACCCAGTGAAGGTTGATGCTCTCGAAGAAAGGGCGCCAGGGGCTCGGTGCGATGAAGGCCATATGCCCAACTGAACCCCAAACCGGCACGAGCGTGCCGCATAGATTAGCAGCACTGGCGCGGGCCTGCAATTCTGCGATGGCCGCCCTTTGTTCCTGCCGGGACTTGAATCCAAAAGAGGGCTCCAGAGGCACGATGATGAGGTCCACACCTCCGTGGTGGATGTGGGCTATCTCAAACCGTGGCAATTGGTCCGTCTCCCTTTGCGGTGATTTCTTACCGCATCGCGGTTTCGCCGTGGTTGCGAGACGGTGTCGCGAAACATGCGTTGCATCGCTTGCGCCGCCGTCCACGCTTGATCGCCAGCATGTTGGAGCGTCCGGGTTGTGCCCTGGATCGACTCTATGTTATGCGAACGTCAATAGTTTGGCTGCAGGGCTTTCTCGTAACGTGCAAGAAGTTCGGCGCGGTTCTGCCGCAGATCCAGCCCGGATGGCGCCGCCGGATACGGCTTGTCGCCCATCAGCCCTTTCCAGAGAATACGGTTATACCGGGCGAAGTCGAAGCGGTCCTCCGCGCTGAAGTCCATCCCCTCCGTGGCCTTTGCCCAGTATTCCGCATTGTGAGTGGGACGCAGAAGGCGGTTCGCCGACGAGGAGAAAGTGATGGGAAGCGTGGTGCTCGCCAGCAGTGTCGAGGGAGTCGCGGTAAAACTCCAGGTGGTCTGATTCAGATCGAACACATCCGCCATCGGCACCGCCACCGCATCGTTGAGATTGAGCGGCCCGATACCGAGCACCTCTTCGATCGTGCGCACGAAATCCACGGTATTGTATTCGGTCGAAACCACCGCGCCCTGCTTCACATAAGGGCCCACGATGAAGGCGATACTACGGTGGGAATCGACGTGGTCGGCACCGTCCTGCGAGTCGTCTTCGATGACGAAAATGAGCGTATTGTTTTTGTACTGGCTGTTGGCGATCTGCTGCACCAGCAGGCCAACGGCGTAGTCGTTATCGGCCTGGTCCAATTCGGGAGTGTTGACCCCGTCGATCGCGGTCGAGAAGTTACCGGTATGGTCGTGCATGAAACGAACAAAGCTCAATTGAGGCAACCCGCCGTTTGCATAGTTCGTGGTGAAGTCGCGCTGCCATTCCGTAAAGCGGTCGTAATCCGGGAAGCTGTTGTCGAAGCCACGGAAGTACGGATCGGTGTAGGGAGCCAGCGCGCCATTGGTCGGATAAGAGACCTTGGTGCCGCTCGCGAACGGATTTTCGAGCAGAGGAATCTGCAGGGCCTCGTAAGGCCCCGGCAGCGTCTGATAACGCGCTAGATCGATGAAGAAGCCGTAGTTGCGGATGGTCAGCCCGGCCCGCAACGCGGCATTCCAGAGGTAGCCGGTATTCTCCTGGTTCCCAGGACCGTCGGGAGCCGAGGTGTCGGCCGTTCCGGGCAGCAGATCGGGATCCTGCGGATTCAGGGGATCTGCCTGCAGCCTTTGCGCTAACGTCGGTAGCGAGACATTGATGTTGCGGTTTGTCCCTTCCGAATCGTTTGACAGACCGCGACCAGCGTAATTGACCGTGACCTGTTTCTCGACGACGTCCGGAGAGCGCGCCGAAACCGACCACGGCCACCCATCCATGCTGACTTCGCTGCGGTCGTAGAAATTATCCAGTGTTACGAAGGTCTGCGCGAGGTTATGCAGGTTCGGGGTTGTCGCCTGGCCGAATTCGGTCAGATCCGGGTCGCCATTACCGACCGGCAGATCGCCCAGAATCTGATCGTAAGTGCGGTTCTCCTTGATGATATAGATCACGTGCTGGATCTTGCTGCGAAGCGTTCCCATGGTGACGGCGTCCGCCGAGCTCACGGTTCGGCCGAGATGGTTATTCCGCGCGACCTGCGCCGTCAGGGACGCCAACTCGCTCGCGGTCGGTGTGGGGAAACTCTGAAATCCGGCTTTGATCAACTGCAGATCATATTGGTTCGATGCATCGCAGACGGCCGTAGTCAAGCCGGGAATCGCGCCGCCATGGCAGTACCCAGTATTCGGGCCGGTGGGCGATTTGCCGTTCACCACGTATATGTACCCGCCATTGCCGCTCAGGCTAACCGAGTTCGGATACCGTCCGGTGGGAATCAGGCCAACCACGGTTGAGTTCCCGAAAGTATTGCTGAGAGAAACCACTGCCACGTCGTTCATATTGCCGTTCGTAACATAGAGACTCTGCTCGTCAGGCGACAAGGCAACACTGTTGGTATTGTTGCCGCTGAGGTTCGGTGTCTGGTTCAGCACACTCGCGGGCGGTCCGACCGGAATCTCGGTCACCAGTTCGTTGTTTGCCGTGTTGATGACCGCGACCGAGTCGGACTCGTCTTCCGCCACAAACAGCAGCGTCTGTGCGCCGTTCAACACCATCTTGTTGGGCTGTCCAGTAACCTTGATGCGCGCCGAAACCGTGGGAGTGCCAGCCAGTTCGACAACGTCGATTTCGCGATCGCGGATGCTGGAGACATAGGCGGTCGAGGTTCCCTGAATCACAACCCACAGCGGATACTCGCCTCCCGGGACACCCGAATTGGCAGAATTGATCTTGCCCGGACGCAGGTCCAGGTCACCGCTTTTCGTCCACCCGTTCAAGCTGTTTTTGAGAATCGAGATTGAGTCGTTATAGTAGTTCGCCACCACCAGCGTCGAGCTGTCCGGGCTGATCGCAAGTCCCGCGGCCTCGGGGGAAACCGCGAGACCATTGCCGCAGCCGATCAGTGCCGCGCACGCCGCATTGTTATGGCCCAACGTAATTGGGCTAGTCGAACGTTCCGCCCAACCAGCGGGCCCGGAATCGTAGATATGAACGTCATCGTCCACACCGCCAGAAACATAGAAGGTCCTGCCAGTGGGATCGAAGACAATTCCCTGATACGTATTCGGGACTTTAATTACCTGTGTCTTGACAGGATCACCATTCGCGATGTTGTAAATGAAGACGTATTCGGTTGAATCAGCGGCGATCGTGTTGCCCTGATTCGGACCGGTGGTGGCGTTCATCAAGTTGTAACCCGAGGTTAGAATGAGCAGGGTTTTGTGATCCGGACTGGTAACCGTGGTAACCGCCTGTCCGGCGACATAAGACGGGAAATCCGCGAGCCCCGGATTGAGAGGTTCAAAACGCGCGCCGGTGGGCGCGGTGGCCGTGATCTGCTGACCGGAGTTCGGCAGGTTTTGTGCTTCCACGGTGCCGCTGGGTACCGGCAGGCGTGTCGGCCTGTTCTGAGCGGAGACGATGCCGGCTGAGGCCGCGGCGATCAGCCAAATGCAACAAACGGTTAGACGTGCCATGGAAATCCTCCCGAATCCGGATGGTGTCATAACTGTGCTAATTTATGATGAATTCCAAAGCTAACTTGCCTGTGGAACTCGAAGGCTTCACCGGATTGCAACACGGCTTCGGTAAACCTGGGAACCGATGAGCCTGTTGTGATTGGGATGGCGGCGTCCGGTTTGCCGGGGAAAGCGCCGCTCACTCAAAACGATAACTTGGCCGAAAGCTGAAACTCTCGCGGCGTGCCTCGTCCCGTCGCATAGTTGCTGATGGTGGTGGTAATGGTGCCGAAGTTGGTCTGCGAAACGTCCGCATTGGGGGCGCCATACTGAGCGCGATTGAGGACATTGAACACATCGGCGCGAAAGCGCACGTTGATGCGCTCGGCAAGAGAGACATCCTTGGCTAATGCGAGTTCCACCTCCGAGATGGCTGGGGCGCGAAAGGAATTGTGGCCCAGGTTGCCAAAGGTCCCGGAAGCGGGCGTGGAAAATGCCGCCGGGTTTACCCATTCCTCCGGAGTGGATCCGTCCGGCGGAGTGAGCGGGACGCCGTACACATAATTCGGGCGTTCTTGACCGCTGATCGCGTAGTTTCCCGGCACCGACGCATTGGAACGATCGATCGTGATATTACAAGGAAGCCCGGTCTGCGACGTTCCGATTGCGCTCAGCGTCCAACCGCCTAAAACCGTTCGAGCGATGCCCGGAGTGCTGAGATAGTGCCTTCCGGCTCCGAATGGCAGCTGGTAAACCGCGGAGAGATTGAATAACTGGCGAACGTCATCGTCGCTGCTCCCCTTGCCGCACGATCTGCAGAAGGAATCCTGCGGGGTGTCGGATTCCCCGCCGCCAATGCTTCCATCGTTGATCGAATGAGACCACATGTAATTCGCCGAGAAGAGCAAGCCATTCTGAAAGGCTCTGCGAGCGTTCAGTTGGAACGCATTGAACGTGCTGTTTCCGACATCGCCGCGCCACGATACCGGACCGAATGCCGGGTACGGCGCAACGCCCGTCTGCGGGTTTACCAGGTTCGTGTAGGTGGTGGTCAGAACATCCGTTCCTTTGTTTCCGAGATAGCTAGCGGTTCCCAGGACTTTGAACGGCAGCTTTCGCTGAACCGACGCGGTCCAGGCCGCAATGTAGTCGTCTTTCCGGTTGCGATCCAGATCGCGCGGGGAAACCACGCCCAGTCCCCCGGCTTCCGCATACTGAAGAAACGGGGTCAAAGGATAGGAGAGCGTCGGGAACATGGTGTTGCTAAACGAGTAGCGGTCGACAGTATTCGAGATGGGAAGGTTCTGGTCGTCTTCCTGGCCGTCCGTGTGGTAAATGCCGGCTCCCGCGCGCAGGACCGTGTCGCCCTGTGACCACGCAATGCCGAGACGCGGGTCGAAATCGTCGTGTCGGGGATGAAAGAAGGAATCGGTGCGCGGGCAATACCCCCCGCAGGTGCCGAAGTCGAACGGGACATCGTCGTCGCCTAATGCGTGCAGAGCGTTAAAAAAGTTGTAACGGATTCCGGCTGTTATTGTCAAATTAGGAGTTGCTTTCCATTCGTCCTGCGCATAACCCCAGTATTGAGTCTTGCGCTGCCGCACCAAGGGAAGAATCGCGGTATAGGAAGCTGAGCCCATGCTATTGTTCAGGAAATTCGCCGTCGAAGTGTAGGTCAACGTTCCGCTTTGGGACGTACCCTGGTTGAGCAGAATCCAGCGTGTCTCATACCCGAACTTAAGAATGTGTCTGCCCTTCGCCCAGGAGAGGTCGTCAATGAGATCGAACGTTTTCGACGGATAGTCCGTTGTCGAAGATCCGGTCAGGGAACTGAAGCCGGAAACGGCGATTCCGAGCGGAACCGGCGAAAGATTGGCCGTGTGGTAAATCGTTTGATTTACTCCGAATCTTACGTCGTCGATCAGAGACGGGCTAAACACATGCGACAGCTCGACGACTCCGTTATTGAATTTGGTGTCGTACAGTGTCTTGACGATCAGTTGGCCGTTGGGAATCGACTCGACTGCTTCATCCGCATTGAAGCGTAGAAATGCGGCAGTGCGATCGGAAAAATAATGATCGAGCCGGATCATTCCCGAATCTTCGTTGTCGACTTGTCTGCCCGGCGCTTCATACTGCCACACGTT
>CAWJLI010000039.1:0-18796 GCA_963843095.1 Bryobacterales bacterium | reverse complement strand
GTCGTCGTCTCTTATCAGGGCCTGCCGGTGGGCACGCTGAACCTGCCCGTGGTGGCCTCGGCGCCGGCGCTGTTCACAGCCGCTCTCAATCAGGATGGCACCGTCAACGCAGCGTCCGCGCCCGCCGCCCGCGGCACGGTGGTGACCTTCTTCGGCACCGGAGAAGGTCTCACCAACGGCGCAAACATCGCCGGCCTGGCGGCTGCGGCGCCGTATCCAATTCCCACTCTCCCGGTGACGCTGACCGTGGATGGAATCGCCGCACAGCTTCTTTACGCCGGCGAGGCGCCGAACTTCGCCGGCTTGCTGCAAGTGGACGCCGTCATCCCCGGCGGCTTCGTCCCCTCCGGCCCGGTGAGCGTGCAGTTGACGGTGGGAGTGGCGGCTTCGCCTTTGTTTACGGTGTGGCTGCAGTAGGGGTTCTCCGCGAACCGAGGGGCCGAGTCGGGCTGCCGGCTACCGAGATACCGGCAGCAAGAGTCTCGCTGAGGCGCACTGAATCCTTGCGTTCGCCAATCCGGATCCGCAGCGAAGCGCTGCGCGTTCCGGCTTCCACCGTGAGCGCCACGCCAGGCCGTAATCCCAGCCGCGTCATTTCACGCAAAGCGGCCGGGTCGCGGTCCGACACGCTACTGATCACAGCTGGGACCCCACATGCCCATTGGGATAGCAGAACCTCGGTCCGTGCCGGAAGCGCACCGCTTCGCTCGGGGATCAGGTGCCCATGCGGATCGGTTTCAGGGTCTCCTAATTTCGCGGCGATCCGATCTTCAAACCGCTCCGAGATGAAGTGTTCCAGCCGTTCTGCCTCGTCATGAACCTCGTCCCACGAGTAGTCGAGGAAATCATGAAGGAAACGCTCCAGCAAACGGTGGTGGCGAAGCACCTCCAGAGCGCGCATCTTTCCAGTCGCAGTCAAACAGGCACCATGGTGCTTCACGTATTTCACCAACGGTGGCTTCTGTGCCGCGAGCTTTTGCAGCATTCCAGTCACAGAAGCAGCACGGACACCGAGATGCTGAGCGAGGGCGTTGCTGGTCACCCGTTCCTGCTGAGAGCCGCCCAACTCCAGTATCGCTTTTAGGTAGTCGTCCGCCGATTCGGTAGTATACGGTCGATGCAGTCTAGGTGGCACTAAATCTTAGACTACTCCCGTCGCCGCGCGACCGCAATCGTTCCGTGATGGATGGCTCGGGGCATGGGCGCTTGACTGGAAGAAGAGCGGAGCGTTATTATTTAGGCATGCCTAAATCGCAGGCACGCAAGCTGATCCTGCCTGGGCCCGCCCCTGGCGTTCCTGATCTCCGCTCTGGCAATGCAGGTTCCGGCGCTGGCTCAGGGCGAGACGACGAGCGCGATCGTCGGGTCGGTCACCGATCAGACCGGCGCGGCGATCTCCGGCGCGACCGTGACCGTCACCAGCGCGGAGAATGGCCTGAAACGATCCGTGAAAACGGACGACGTCCGGACGGTTCAGCTTTCCGCAACTCAAGCCTGGTACATACTCGGTGAAAGCCGAAGCGGACCGCTTTGAAACACAGCAGAACAGCTCGGTCGTCGCCGGACTTGGGCAGAAGCAAACGGTCGATTTCAAGCTCGAGCATCGCATCCTCAAGTGAAACGCATTCTCGTCACGGAGCAAGCGCCGCTGATCAACCCGGAGAATCCGAATACCTCGACGACGCTGACTGCCCGATCTATCGAAAACCTTCCGAACCCGGGCGGCGACATGACATATCCGCTGCAGTTCGCTGCCGGCGCTCTGATCAACACCGCGGGCAGCGGCAACGATTTCGTCGGCGGCACGAACGGTTATGGAAACGTGGAGTTCAATGGCCTGCCGTCTCTGTCAAACGGCTACATCGTCGATGGTCTGGAGACGAACGACCCGCTGACGAACCTGAACAGCGGCCTTTCGACCAACCTGGTGCTGGGCTTGAATTCGATCGCGGAAGTGACCGTGAACACGGTCTCCTATGCGGTGGATCAAGGGCGCTACGGAGCCTCGCAGGTCAACTATGTCACCAAGTCCGGAACCAATCAGATGCACGGAAATCTGTATGAACTGTGGGACGGCTCGAAGTTCAGTGCGGCTGACTTCTTTACGAACTCGACGCCGGACAACCACAAGCCGCGCTCCACGGTGAACCACTTCGGAGGCAGTCTCGGAGGTCCGATCCGGCGCGACAAGCTGTTCTTCTTCTTCGATTCCGAATGGGTCCGGATTGCGCTCCCGATCGTTACTGCCACTACAGTGCCAACGCCGGCGTTTCAGAACTATGTCCTGCAGCAATTGCCGCGCGGCGGCGTGGACTCCGTAACCGGATCGACTTATCAGCCGGCGCCGCAACTGGTGCCGTTCTACCAGAAGCTCTTTTCCCTGTACGGCAATACGGCGGGCACTCCGCTGCCGGTTCTCGGCTGCCCCTTCAACAGCGATGGAACCGCCGCCGGCGGGCAATCCGCCCAATGGAAACGGTTGCGCGAACCGCCAGAGCATTTCGCATTCGAGCGATGATCGCGAGCAGGTACAGACGGCGCGCATCGACTACAACATTGACCCCAAGAACATCGCCTGGTTCCGATTTCAGTCCGACACCGGACTTCAGGCCGCCTATACCGATCCCATCAATCCGCTGTTCAACGCCGATCTCTCCGCAGCCTCTGTATTCTTTCGCAGCGGGCTAGACGCATATGTTCTCCGGGCATCTGGTGAACTACTTCAACCCGGCGTTCTCGTGGTATGAAAGCCTGTTCGGGCCAGCCGATTTTCAAAAGACGGTGGCGGCGTTTCCAATCGTCCTCCAGGGCAGCGGTGCCAATGCGCCGTTCACTACGCTCGGAGGGCTCGACAATACATGGGTGCAGGGGCGGCGGGCCGCGCGCTTCTTCATTAATGACAATCTCGCCTGGACGCTCGGCGCGCACGAACTCCGGTTCGGAACCAACAGCAGGATCTTTCGCTTGAATGATTATGATTTCGGCGAAGGCGTGGTGCCGCTGGTTACCTATACTACCCTGCCGCAATTCATCTATGGCGTCGCTTCGACGGCTTCGGAAACCTTCCCGCTGGCCGATTCGCAGCCCTACAACTTCCTCAATCTGGACTTTTACGCGCAGGACACCTGGAAGGTTTCGCGCAAGTTGACCTGGACCTTCGGCGTACGCGACACGTACAATTCAAATCCGCTGAATCCACATGACGCCGTGGCACGCCTCGCCGGGTCGTTCGACTCCATTTCGCACGATGTAAATCAGCCGCTGAGCCAGGTCATTCAGACCCAGCAAGGGACCATTTTCGCCGCTACACCAGCGGCAATCCTGCAGCCCAGAACCGCCATCGCGTGGCAGATCGCGCCGCAGACGGTGCTGCGCACCGGGTTCGGCCTGTTTAGCGACATCTTACCGGGCAGCGTCGTCGATACCGTGGGAACGAATCCTCCCTACTCGAAGACATTCCAGGGCGGACTGCTGGGCACAGTGGGAGGAACGGCAATTGCGCCTGGCGTACCGAACAGCGCTATCGATGCGACTTCGGCGGCAAATCAGCAATTCAACTCCGGCTTCGCTCAGGGCGAGCTTTCCTGTGCCTCGGCGCTGGCCAATCCGAGCTCCTGCCTTCCGCCAATTTCGATTACCGCGGTTCCGGATGGCAAGCTCCACGCTCCCTATTTCATGCAGTGGAGCTTCGCCCTGGAACACCAGGTCGACAACACACTCAATCTGCGAGCTCAGTACGTAGGCACGCGCGCGGTCAACCAGCCCTATGAGACGCAAGTGAACGGTTATCAAACCGTCTGCGAGGGCTGCTTTGCGCCGTTCCCTTACGCCAAACCCATCGATCCCCGCTTCGGGCCGGTCACGCAATTGAACACCGGAGCAAACAGCCATTACAACGGACTCCAGTTGACGGCCGAGAAGCGGCTCGGGCACGGTTTTCAGATCCAGGCCAACTACACGTGGAGCCGTTGCATGGACACGGTCTCAAATGGCGGATTCCTGCCGTTCGCCGCCGGGGCCGTTCTCTCACCGCTGCCGGGTGAACTTGGCCGGCAATATGGCCCCTGCGATTACGACGTGCGTCAGAATTTCACAGCGCAGTACGTTTATCAGTTGCCGATCAATCTCCGGAATCGCGTGCTGGGCGGAACGCTAAACGGATGGCAGGTGTCCGGAACCGCGTTTTGGCATAGTGGTTTGCCTTTCTCGGTGTTGAGCGCGGCCTATTCCGCCAACGGAAATGGCATCGTTCAGGGCAGCGGCCCGCAGTACGCCAGCGTGGTTCCCGGTGTACCCATGTACGAACACAATCCGATCCCCGGCGTCACACAACCGGGAACGGTCCAGTGGCTCAATCCTGACGCGTTTGTTTCAGTTGTCGATCCGAGCACCGGCGCCTGTGCCGGTGGGGACAGCCCGACCAACTGCCAGTTCGGCAATCTCGGACGAAACGCGCTGCGCGGTCCCGATTTCATCTGGAGCGACCTGTACCTGACCAAGTGGTTCCAGTTGAGCGAGAAGCTGAAGCTGCGCTTCGACGGCCAGTTCTTTAATGTCTTCAACCACCCGAATTTCGGTCTGCCGGTCTTGGGGTATGCGGGTATTCCGGGCAAGCCGTCCACACAGACCGGATTCGGAGCGCTTAGCTATCCGACTTCACCTCCGACAGGACTATTGGGCGTCGGGTTGGGCGGGGACAGTTCCCCTCGGATGATCGCATTACAGGCGCGACTGGAGTTCTAATGCGGCCGGTTGATGCCGGTAGTGGATTGATGAGCAGCCAGCCCTAAGAGGCCCGCAAGAACTAACGCATCGCCGCCTGACCTTAAAGCTCGCCGCCCTTAAACGCCGCCGCCAGTTTTTCCCACGTGGTTTCGAGCGCCTCGGGAACCACGCGGGTTTCGCCGGCGGTGGTGATGAAGCTGGTGTCGCCGGCCCAGCGCGGCAGCACGTGCATGTGCACGTGGGCGGCAATGCCGGCGCCGGCGCTCTGGCCCAGGTTCATGCCGAGATTCCATCCATCGGGGCGATAGGCGGCGCGCAGGTGCTTCACCGCGTCGCGCGCCAGGCACATCATCTCGGCCAGGACCGGCTCGGGCAGGTCCTCGATGGTGGGAACATGCGCGAAAGGCACCACCATGACATGGCCGCTGGTGTAAGGGAAGCGGTTGAGGATGACGAAATTGTGGGCGGCGCGGTGGACCACCAGCGCCTCGCGGTCATCCGCGGCGGCGGCCCGGCAGAAGACGCACACGCCTGGCTCGGCCGGCGGGTGGGTGACAAAGTGATAGCGCCAGGGAGTCCACAGATAGTCCATTGAGGTGCGCCCCGCGCGGGCCTACGGGTTGGGCACCTGTGGTGGCGCGGGCGCCGCGCCTTCGACGGGCGCGACCGGAGTTGCCGAAAGATTGACTACATCCTTCAGTTCCTTGCTCGGCTTGAAATAGGGTATTTTCTTGGCGGGCACTTCGACGCGCGCGCCAGTCTTCGGATTGCGGCCGATGCGCGGCTGCCGCTGGCGAGTGCGAAAGCTGCCGAAGCCGCGAATCTCAATTTTGTCGCCGGTGCGCAAGGAGCGCACAATGCTGTCGAAAATGGCCTCGACGATGACCTCGGACTCCTTGCGCGTCATTTCCACGACGCGGGAGACCTCTTCAATCAGATCCGCTTTCGTCATCCCATGCTCCAGAGTCTCAATCGTTTACGAAACCGCAGTATCGCGTGATTCGAGTCAATTTGCAAGTTTACTTAGGTTCTGTTCACTTCGGTTCAGGCTCTTTGAGACTCATTGCCTCCTCGATGGTGGTGGTCGCCGCCGCGGCGTGCCGCTGGTAATCCACCAACCGTGTCTTCTCTTCGTCGACCGCCGCGGCCCGCAAGCTGAGACCGATCTTCTTTTCGGCCTCGCTCATCTTGACGATCTTGAAATCGGACTCCTGGCCCGCCGCCAGCGGGGATTCGGCCCCGCGCTTGCCGGCGTAACCCGGCACTTCGGAAAAGTGGCACAACCCTTCCACACCTTCGGCCAACTCGACAAAAGCGCCGAAACTGGCCAGGCGGCACACTTTGCCGTGCACGGTATCGCCCACCTGATGGGTCTGGAAGAAGCTCTCCCAGGCATCCGGCTGCAATTGCTTGATGCCGAGCGACAGGCGGTGCGCGGCCGAATCGATGGCCAGGATGACGGCCTGTATGGTTTGCCCCTTCTTGAGCACCTCGGAAGGATGCTTGACGCGCTTGGTCCAGGAGAGATCGGAGACATGCACCAAGCCGTCGATGCCTTCCTCGATTTCGATGAAAGCGCCGAAATCGGTCATGTTGCGCACGCGTCCCTCCACCACGGAGCCGACGCTGTAGCGGGTGTCGATGGTGGTCCACGGGTTCGGCTCGAGTTGCTTGAGGCCGAGTGAAATGCGCCGTTCCTTGGGATGCACTTCGAGCACCACGGCTTCCACCTGGTCGTTGGGCTTGACCACCTTCGACGGATGTTTCATGCGCCGCGACCAGGTCATTTCGCTGATGTGGATGAGGCCCTCGATGCCCGGCTCGAGCTCGACAAAGGCGCCGTAATCTGTGACGTTGACAACCCGGCCCAGCACGCGGCTGTCGACCGGGTAGCGTGCGGCCACCGACTCCCAAGGGTCGGGCTCCAGTTGCTTCATGCCGAGCGACACTCGCTCCTTGGCGCGATCGAACTTGAGCACCTTAACCGCGATCTCGTCGCCGACGTGCAGCACTTCCGAGGGGTGAGCGATGCGCCCCCAGGAAATATCGGTCACGTGGAGCAGGCCGTCAATGCCGCCCAGGTCGATGAAGGCTCCATATTCGGCCAGGTTCTTGACCACGCCGGTGACCACCGATCCTTCCTGAATGTGGTCGAGCGTGGCGCTCTTGCGCTCGTGAATTTCTTCTTCCACGGCGAGCTTGCGCGAGACCACGACGTTGCCGCGGCGCCGATTCAGCTTGACGATCTTGACCGGTACGTCCTGACCGGCCAGAGCATCCAGATTGCGCACCGGACGCGGATCGGCCTGCGACCCCGGCATGAATGCCTTGACGCCCACGTCCACCGCCAGGCCGCCTTTGACGCGGCCCAGCACGCGGCCGGAGATGACGAGTTGTTCCTGATAAGCCTTCTCGAGATTGTCCCAAACGCGCAGCCGTGCGGCGCGCGAATGGGAGAGCAGAACGTATCCTTCAATCTGCTCGCCATGGTCGATCATCACGTCCACTTGGTCGCCGGGCCGTACGGAGATTTCGCCGCCGGGACCCTGAAATTGCTCGATCGGAACAATGCCTTCGGATTTGTAACCGAAATCGACGATGACGTCTTTGGCGGTCAGGCTGAGAACGGTTCCCTGTAGTACTTCATCGGCCCCAGGCGGCGCAAAATGGCTGTAGTCATCCAGCAATTCCTCGTAGCTGTCCGGCATCGCCTGGTCCAGTTGCGCGTCATTCTGCTCGTCAGCCATTAGTACTCCGCCCATGTTTGATTCGCTGGTAGTTGCCGGGGATGATGCCGCTGCGGCGAGATCCAACGACGTGGCAGCGACTGCGTTACGCATTCCCCTGAAACACGATCGACCAAGACCATGGGTCAGCTACCGCAACCATTGAGAGATCAGTATGTTAGCAAATATACGCCGGTTAAGATGAGGTTGTCAATGTGGGCAGGACTGGGATGCTGCGCCGCGCCATTCCCAACTCCGACTTCAACGGCAATCGGGAGGCGCACCGGGTGACGCGGGCGGGATCGCAGGAGGACCGGAGTCTATCGCGGGGTGGCCGGACGAGCCGTTGGATTGCAAGAGTCCCAGCATGCGATTCGAATATTCGGCGAAAGCAGACCGGCCCTTGCCGGTCAGACTGCACACAGTAAGCGGAACTTTACCCTTGAATTTTTTCTCGATCGCGACGTACCCGGCCTCCTCTAATTTCGCCAGGTGTCCCGACAGATTCCCTTGCGTGAATCCGCCTTCCCGCTGCAAGTAGAGGAAGTCCGCCTCGCCTGCGCCGCCGAGGATCAGCATGATCGCCAGGCGAGCCGGCTCGTGGATCACGCGATCCAGTTGCGAGATTTCCTGCATGCGCGGGGTCATGCCCGCACGCCTTCCGGAGTGCGTGAATACGGGTTCGCGCGCAGATAGCCGACGAGGGTGCAAGCTCCCTGCGCCACCAGCCACACGCCGGCCAGCAACGGCAGCAGCAGCGGCTGAACGAGCGGCGGGACGTCCAGCCAAAGCAACAGCGCGCCGGTGAGCGCCAGTATCAGCGCGGACCACCATCGGTATGGACGCTCCGTTCTCCGGTTCCACGCATACAGCGCGACCGCAAGCACGGGCATCGCTAATAGCATGTACCAACTTTTCCAAGGGTTCTGGACCAGGTAGAAGCACCAGAAAAAGACAACCATCACCGTCCGCGTGTTGAAATGGGTCACATTTTCATCCGGCGGAGGTCCTGGCCTCAGGTTCAGGGCAATCAGGGTACTCGGGGGCCTGAACCCTTCCGAAAGATCCTCCGGCGGCTGCACATATCCGGTGCGCGGATAGGTCAAGCGCGATTTCAAGAAATCGATGACATTGCGGCCTTTCCAAATAAGGAGGGTCAAGCCGGCTGCTATGAAAAAGAAATCGGGCTGTGGCAAAGACTTGGGCACATGAATGCACCACCAGAGCCCCAATGCGCCGAAGAAGAGCAACGTCGTCCCCAGCACGATGTCAGGAAGACCATCGACAAACCAATAAGAGGCAGCTCGCTGGCCTGGAGAAGCTATTGGCATTACGGAATTGTCCTTCATGAAGACTAGTTTGTGTTACAGACTAGTCTTTGTCAAGAGAAAAAGATTTGAAGTAGCAGACCTACCGCGATTAAGTCGGCCAACTTGCCCGGGTCCAACGTGCCCACCCGATCCATCCAGCCCAGCAGGTCCGCGGCGTTAATAGTTGCCGCTTGGATGGCCTGGAGGGGGGTCAGCCCGAGCCGCAGTCGGAGCACGGGAACTCGCACGGGCTCGCCCTCGTATGTACCCAATTAATCGGAGGTCAGAGTGTCAAAACGCGTTCGGTTGTCCCTGTTGACGGCTGTTCTGCTGTGCCTTTCCTCAAACGCGGGTGCTCAAACATCTCCTGCACCCACCAAACTCAAAGACGAAATGCGGATGCCGTGGCAGCGCGGCGAGCGAAACTTCCTCCGCCTCTGGCTGGTGGCCGGACCTTTCGCGTGCGGGCTGGAAACCGATTGCCTCAGCGGTCAAGGCGGGGAAGCCGGCATTCGGCCCACCGATGGCCTGGACGTGAAACGCGCGGATGGCACCAGTGTCAAATGGCATTCCCAGAAGAGCTGGGGTGATGTCACGGCCTTCGACGATTTGACCGGTCCCAAAGATGGCGCGGTGGCATATGCCTTCACCAAGATTTCCCGCCCCAAAGCCGGGAAGGCCCTGCTCCTGGTGGGAAGTGAGGATGGCGTCCGGGTGTGGCTGAACGGCAAACTGGTGCTGACTAAGGATGGCCTCCGATCCTTGACTCTCGATGAGGACCAGGTCGAAGTGGACATGAACGCAGGAGAGAACGCCCTGCTGGTCAAGGTGTCCGCACCGAAGTTCATTCAGCGCAAGGGTGCTCGAACCGGGGACCGTGGTGGCCCGGAAAGCGGAAATCGGCCCCTCAATCGTCAAGCTTCTGCCAGATGGATTCACCGTCAAGACCGATATCGGTGCGGAACGAACCGACCTGGAAGCCGTCAAGATCGAGGTGATCCAGCCCGGCGGGAAAGCGGTTTTCACCACCACGGCCCATCGGGGCGCGAGCGTGGCGATCGATGCCAAGCGCTGGCCCGATGGCCCTTACGAGGTGCGCTGCAGCACCCACACATTCACCGGCCTGCTCTACCTCACCCACCTTCCCTGGTACAAAGGGGATTCTCTGGCCAAGGCCCGGGAACTGGCTGCCACGGCCGCCAAAGCCGACGCCTCGAAGCCGGAGGGCTTCACGCTCAAGATGCTCGCCGAGATGGTGGAAGATCGCTTGGGATCGAAACTCAGCGAGTCTAAGGGCAACCCATGGCAGAAAATCCACTCTCCGTTGATGGAATACGACGAAATGATGTTGGAGCGGATGGGTCAGACCGGACGCATAAGGCCCGACGGCTTCGTGCGCCTGGCCTACCGGGACGAAGTAGATGGCTCGCCGCAATACTGCCGCGCCTACCTGCCCGCGAATTACGACCCGGCCAAGAAGTGGCCGCTGGTAATCCAGATGCACGGCTACAATCCCGCCAATCCGGTCTACGTGCGGTGGTGGGCCGCGGATAGCCGCTATGCGGGCATCGACACCGAGTTTTCCAATCACCAACAAGTGATCTACCTGGAGCCCCACGGCCGCGGGAATTCGTCGTACCTGGGAATGGGGGACAGCGACGTGGTGCACGCCATCGCCGAAGCGAAGCGCCTCTTCAACGTGGACGAAGATCGCGTCTACCTCACCGGCGATTCCATGGGCGGGTGGGGCACCTGGGAGATCGCCAACCGTCATCCGGACCTGTTCGCCGCCATCGCTCCCGTGTTCGGAGGCTCGGATTACCACTCCCGGATGTCGAGGAGGATCTGGCTAAGCTGAGCCCGCTGGACCGCTTCTTCGACGAGAAGGAAAGCACCTGGGCCATGGCCGACGGGCTGCTCAATATCCCGATCTTCGTGCACCATGGCGACGCGGATCAATCCGTGAATGTGGACTATTCCCGTTGGGCCGTGCGGCTGCTCCAGCGCTGGGGCTACGACGTGCGCTATCAAGAGTTCCCCGGCCGCAGCCACGAGGCCTTGGAGAGCCAGAACGGGAACATGAGCATCGAATGGTTCCTCGAGCACCGGCGCAACGCAAACCCGCGCCACGTGCGAATCCGCTCCGCCGAGCTGCGTAACGCAACAGCGTACTGGGCGCGCGTGTTACAGGCGGCCAGTCCGCTGGCCTTCATGGCGGTGGACGCCGAGGTCGTGGATCGCAACGTGATCCGCCTCGACACCGAGAATGTGCTCGACATCGCGCTATCCCCTTCGGCTGTTCTGGTGGATCCCTCCAAGCCCGTGAAGGTCGTCTGGAACGGCTCGGCCCAGGAAATGCGTTTGCAAAACGGGGAGCTGCGGCTGACCGCGGCCGGATACAAGCCTGCACCCCTTCACAAGAACCAGCGCCTGCCGGGCTCTACGGCGGATTTCACGGTGACGCCCTTCGCGATCGTGATCGGCACCGTCTCCAAGGATCCGGAAATGACGGCGCTGTGCCGCAAAAAGGCCGAAGCATTCATCAACGGTTGGCGCGATTGGCAGAAGCAGGAACCGCGCGTCTTCACGGATACCGAAATCAACGACGCGGATATGGCGAAGTTCTCGCTCCTGCTCGTCGGTGGGCCGGAAGCCAATCGTGTGACGGCGCAGCTCGCCGCCAAACTGCCGCTCCAGATAGCATCGGATCGGATCACCGTCGATGGCAAGGGTTTCGCGGCCAAAGATGCCGCGGTGCAAATGATCTACCCGAATCCACTGAACGCGGAGCGGTATGTGTGGATCGCCGCCGGCACCTCCACGGACGGCATGTATTTCTGCGGATCCGAATCCGCAGCGGCTTTACGACTGGGACTACATCGTCATGGACGGGCGCATCCCCGCCACTAAGCAATCGGCTTCCTCGCTGCAGACCAGGGTCGTATCCGGGATGTTCGACTACAACTGGCGCTACAGCGATGCGTTGGCCCAGCCAGGCGACACCGAGATCCGCGCCAAAGGGCGACAGCTCCATCGCCCGAAAGCGAATCTCACCGTGGATCCAAAGGTGCTCGAATCCTATGTGGGCCGCTACCAGATCGAACAGGGCCCGGTGCTCGAGCTCTTCCAGGACGGCAAGCGCCTGATGGTGAAACAACAAGGCCAGAGCGACAGCGATGAACTGTTGCCCGAGTCCGAAACGGATTACGATATTCCCAAGTACGGCGTGTGGATCAGCTTCCTCCGGGACGCCTCCGGCAAGGTGACGGGCTTCGCCGGGTATCAGGACGGCAATTTCGAAGCCAAGAAACTCAACTGATGAGGAAGGCCAGTGCGTGCCGGCAAGCCCGGCCCTGCGGCGAGACGGGATACGGAGGCGCAGGACGGTCGCAAGCACCTCACACCCCAGTACGATGATTGGTGGGCTACTCGAGAACCGCAATCTGCTGCATGGCGCTTTTCACCTTGGCGGCATAGCCGGGATTGGGGTTGTAGAGGGCCAGCAACTGGTTGAGGCTTCTGTCGCGGTACAGCTTCGAGTGCCCGAGCTGGTAGGCCACGCCCCAAATCGCGGCGGTTGGGCTGGAAAACCTGCTGCGTCCATTGTCCCAGCCAAATATGTTATTGTGCGGCGCAGCCTTGCCGCCAGTCGATTCCACGAAGGAAATGCTGGGCAGCAGCCGCCAGTCGAGGCTGTAATCATCCGCGGCATCCAGAAACGCTTGCGAGTACTCACGGGCTGGGCAGCCCGTTTTTTCGAAAAACCCGCGAACGGCATCCAGGCGCGCGTCCTGGTGAACTTCGGAACCTTGGCTAAAATGCATCGGCGAAACGGTTGCCGGGGCGCACGCCACGCCCGCAAACACTACCAGACCACTGGATAACAACTTAAGCATCTTAGAACTCCTTGTGTTGAAATGACTTATGCCGGCGGCTCGCAATTGGTGCGAGGGTATGTCCGGCGAGGGGTTCGGGATGGGGACTCTGTAGCTGCGGTCCCCCAGGGTTGGAATTAAGAGATCGGCATAAGCTGCGATTATACCATTATCAGCACCAGATTCCAGTGCTCATACATCCAATCCATGCAAATTCCCATAAGTCACTGCAGAATAGATAGATACGTACTTCAAACTGGCGCTGTCCGGGGGCTATGTTCCGCGCCGGACGCCGGGCGGCTACACTCAAGGAATCATGTCCGAAACCGATCATTTGTTCCTGGAATGCTCCATCCGCAGACTCAAGGAGCTGACCCCTCGCATTGAGACGTGCCTCGACAAGCTCACGCCGGAACAGGTGTGGGCGCGCGGCGGCGAGAACGAGAACGCCATTGGCAACCTGGTGCTGCACCTGTGCGGCAACATGCGTCAGTGGATTCTTGCCGGTGTCGGCGGCATGCCGGACGCGCGTGAGCGCGACGGGGAGTTCGCGGCGCGTGGTGGCGCCTCCACGCCAGAGCTCAGCGCCCGGCTGCGCGAAACCGTGGACGAGGCGACCGCTGTGATCGCCGCGATAACGCCCGAGCGGCTGGCCGCGCCATTGGTGGTGCAGGGCTACCGGGTAACAGTGCTGGAGGCCGTCTACCACGTGGTGGAGCACTTCTCCATGCACGCAGGGCAGATTCTGTTTGCCACCAAGATGCTCACCGGGAAGCGATCTGGGCTTCTACCGCCATCTGGCCGGTGGCCGGCCACACGCGGAGAAGACTCCCTGAAAAGCGATGCGCCCGGCGTCAGAAATTCAAAAGCCCGCCCAAGTCGGCCGCCGGCACGCGCAGACCGACGTAAAAGGACCCGAACAGAGCGTAGAGTGCGCTCACCTGGTCGAAGCGCATTTCGTAAATCAGCCGCTTGAACACCAGTGGATCCTCCGCGAACAGATCGACGCCCCATTCCCAATCGTCGAAGCCGATCGAGCCGCTGATGATCTGCCGCACCTCGCCCGCATAGCGCCGGCCGACCAGGCCGTGCTCGGCCATCATGCGCTGGCGGTCGGCCATGGACTCGCGGTACCAGTTGACGGATTCGCCGCGGCGGCGATCCATGGGGTAGAAGCACAGGTATTTGGATTCCGGAATTCGCGGCCACAACCGCGGCGCCATGGCGGCGCGCTGCCGCGCCAGCACTTCCTCGATGCCGGTTTTCCATCCCTCCGAATTCGGCTCGAGCCCCTCGGCAGCAAGCCCGGCGTATACTTTCGCGCTGGATTCGTAGAGGCCCAGCTCGACCACGGACAGATAGGAAGTGGCCGGCTCCAGGTAGTCGCCCAACCGCAGGCGGGCCAGTTCGAGCTCCGCCTGGTTGAGTTCCTCGAAGCTGCGGCGAAAGTGCAACATCAGCAGGTCGCCCTTGTGCCCGAGCAGCGAATAGAAGCGCGCTTTCGCGCCCGTCGGCGTGCGTTTCCATGCGGCTCAAGCACCGCAGCGGCTTCGGCCAGAATCTCGGCGCGGGCGTCCGCGGACAGGGCGCGCCACGCCGCACGCCGGAACCGCATCATCTGGTGGAGCACGCTCGCCCCTTCGAGCGTCAGCGGCAAAGCGGGCGCCGCCGCGGCGGTCACCGTTTCAGGAGTCATGCCCTTCATTATGCGGCAAAAACGGGCATGCCATCGCGATGAGCGGGTTCGCGCGAAGTGCCCGCGGCGCCCCGCTGTGCCGGACGGCGCACACTGATGTTCCCGCGAGTTCCCGCCGATAGATGGGGTTAGAAGGTGGTAAGCGGATTGCAACTTTGGATCGTGAGAAGGGCGGCTGGTGCCGTTGTTCAAGATAACGGGACAGGGCTTATCGGCGATTGCGGTATCGGTCGTCCTCCTCGCCAAGCGTGGCACCCGACTCCAGGAACGCTGCAAGCGGCGGGCACGAGTGTGCCGATCGGCGACTCTTTACGGCTACGGGTTGCTGACGAGGCGAGAATCGACGGAGAACTTTCGGTAGTCGCTGAAGGCGGAACTCCTCCTTGGACGAGAGGGGCTTGTCATCGCGCTGGATGAGGCGGCGATAGTGCGATTCCTCCCGCAGCGGGATGACATCCCATGTCGTGGATTTGCGTTGCGCGACCGCGCCAGCCTTGTCGAGCGTGCGTTGCTCATCGCGTTCGACGTAAGTGTAGGCGAGCACCAGTTCATGGTTGCGGGCATTCACCCGCAGGGCCCGGCGCAGGATTTCTTTTGGATCGTCACCGGCGCGCAGCGACGGGGCGGTCATGCAAACGAATGCGCACAGACTTGCGCACGGAATCAGCATCGAGCGATCGAACATAATCCTTGTACGTCCAGTAGCAACTGTGTCCGGACTGGCACGGCGTGGCGGCGAAAGCGCCACGCCAAGGGACTTGGATCACCGGAAACGCGGCGTTTCAGTCCGACGACGCGTACGGAGGCAGTTTTGATTCCAGACGGCGCGGCTCGGGGCTGTCGGCGTCCTGCGCGGGCAACCGCCGGCCGGCCGGGAACGTCTATAATGCATACGGAATGCCAGCCGGACAAAATCCCGACGCCATCCCTCCGGTTCCTCCGGACCAATCGAGCGCGCGCCCAGTGCGCATCGGCATTGGCAGCGCGCTGGCCTGGTTGCGCGACCTGGCGTTTTCCGTGCTCATCGCGGTAGTGTTGATCGTTTTCATCTACCAGCCCGTCAAGGTGGAAGGAACCAGCATGGAGCCGGCGCTCACGGACCAGGAGCGCATCTTCATCAACAAATTCACCTACCGCTTCGGACTGGGCGGAATCGACCGCGGCGACACCGTGGTTTTTCACTACGACGAGAACAAATCCTACATCAAGCGCGTGATCGGCCTGCCTGGGGACCGTGTGCGCATCGATGCGGGCAAGGTAATCGTCAACGACCGCCCGATCGAAGAGGACTACGTCCCCCCGCAATACCGAGACACGATTTCCTGGCCGACAGGCACCGGCGCTAGAGACGAAGTGGTGCCGCCGGACATGTATTTCGTTTTGGGAGATCACCGCTCGCAATCGAGCGACAGCCGCTCCTGGGGCTACGTGCAGCGTAAAAGCATTTACGGCAAAGCTGTGTTCGTTTACTGGCCCCCGGACAAAATCGGACGACTGCGTTAGGGCGGCGGCGCCTGCCGCGCCACGACTAATCCCGAATCTGCAGAAGGGCACTTGCCGTGTGAAGCGGACCCCAGGTATACTTACATTTTCGCTGAGTTGAGTATGACGGCGAGAGACGAGTTCGATCCACTAGCCCCGCAGCGCGAGGCCGCCTTTTTCTACGGCCTGTTCCTGCGCGGGCACGACGTGGAAACACTGCGCCAGGATATCGACGTGCCCCGCTCGATGATCGAAAAGTGGATGCAGGCCAAGGATTTCGAGATCCCGTTCCGGGAGAGCCTGCGCCGCGTCTACGGCTACCGCAAGCAGGTTCTGGCGATCTTCGACGGTCTGGTGCTGAACGAGCAGGACCGCCCCCGGCTGCAGTAGCGGCCCAGACCCGCGGCTCCCGCCGTGGCGGCGTGCTAAGGTGAGAACTCAGGGAATGAATATCCTTTTCATTGGGGATGTTTTTGCCTCTCCGGGGAGACGGATCGTGGCGGATCATCTCGAGGACATCATCCAGACCAACTCGATCGATCTGGCCATTGCCAACGCGGAAAACGCGGCGGGAGGATTCGGCGTCACGCCGGCAATCGCGGAGGAACTTCTGGCCATGGGGCTGGACGTGCTCACCAGCGGCAACCACATTTGGGATAAACGCGAGATTCTCGACTATTTGCCGCGCCAGCCGCGGCTGTTACGTCCCGGCAACTACCCAGAAGGGCCGGGTTGCGGTATGGTAACCGTACGGGCGCGCAATGGCGTTGAGTGCGCCGTGTTAAATCTACAAGGGCGCACACACATGCCGGCCACGGATTGCCCATTTCGCATGGCGAGCCAGATGCTGGCGGCTCTGGATCCGGCGATTCGCGTCCGCTTCCTGGACTTCCACGCGGAAGTGACCAGCGAGAAGATGGCCATGGGCTGGTATCTGGACGGCAAGGTTTCGGCCGTGATCGGCACCCACACGCACATCCCCACCGCCGATACGCGCATCCTGCCGGGGGGCACGGCCTACCAGACCGATTGCGGTATGACGGGGCCGTATGAATCGGTGATCGGAGTGGAGGCTGGGCTCGTCATCCAGCGTTTCCTGACCGCGCTGCCGGTGCGCCTCGAAACGGCGCGCCATGGCGCGGAGTTGCACGCGGTGATCGTGGACGTGGACGAGGCCACCGGCAAAGCGCGCGGCGTGCGCCGCCACGCCATCGGCGGAGACTAGCGAATGGATCCCTCCAACCCAGTAGCGGATCTCACCGCGTTTTTCATTCAGGAAATCGGCTCGATGCTGTTCTGCATCGTCTTCCTGTTCCTGTGGCGCCAGTCGCGCGCGATCTATTTCGGGCTTTGGTCGGCGGCCTGGGCGCTGCGTGGGATTGCCACAATATTCGGCTTCCAACTGCTGGCCCACGGCGGGACGGGCTGGCTGGCGCCCTACGCCACCTTCGATTTCGCTTTCGCGATCGTGCTGATTGCGGCGGCGCGCGCCGGATTCGGCTCCGGCTTGCAGGAATGGCGGGGAATGCTGCGCCTGATCCCCCTGCTGCCCGTGTTTGTGATTCTGGTATACGCCGTGGCCCTGGTCTCCCGGCTGGAAGCCTACCATTCTTCGCACGCTCTCCTGATGGGCTTTATTTACCTTTACAATTTCCTGCGGCTGCGGCGTCATGGCGGGCTCGGGTTTCGTATCTTCCGTTTTTCGCTGGTGGTGCTCTCGGCGGCCTTCTTCGAGCATGCCTTCATCTTCCTGTGGATGTACAACCGGGGCAATGCGCCGGACTGGGCCCGTTACCTGCATCACGAGACCTATTACGATTTCTCGCTCCACTGCGTGATGGCTTTTTCGGCCATGGCCATGTGGAGCGAGACGCAGATGGACCGGCTGCGGGGCCTGCTCGCCGAAGTGGAAGACCTGAGGCGCGAGAATACCAACCGCGCCGATCTGGATTCACTCACCGGGCTGCTCAACCAAGCGGCGCTGGCGCGGCGCGTGGAACAGCCAAGCGCGTTGGATTGCGTGGTGGTGGTGTGCGACATGGATAATTTCAAGGAAGTCAATGACCGCTATGGGCACCTGGTTGGCGACGAGATCCTGCGCAACGTGGGCAACCTGCTGGAACGATCCATCCGCCATGACGATGAAGCGTATCGCTGGGGCGGCGATGAGTTTGTCATCCTTTTCCTGAATCAGACTACCGAAGGGGCGGCCAAGCGCATGTCCGAGCTCGAGCAGCGGCTGAGCGATTTCCAGGTGCGCGGATTCGGCGGGCTGCCGATTTCCTTCAGTTGGGGGGTTGCCGATGCACGCAACCGGCCGCTCCGGCAAGCCCTGGACGAAGCCGACCATGCCATGTACGCCTTAAAACGCAGCCGCGGCGAGCTCCCCGCGCACCCAGGCCGGCGATTTGAACTCAGGGCCGACCCGAGTTCGCCCGCATCGCCCGCACATCCCGTTTGACCCGCCGCGTTGCGGTCTTTTATACTGGAGGATCAGCATGTATATTCTTTTTCTTCTGATTCACATCCTGGTCTGTGTCTTCCTGATCATCGTGGTGCTGTTGCAAAGCGGGAAGGCGGCGGACTTGGCCGGGGCCTTCGGCGGCATGGGCTCACAAACCGCGTTCGGCCCGCGTGGTTCGGCCACGCTGTTGTCGAAGGCGACGACGATTTCGGCGGTCCTGTTCATGTTCACTTCGCTTTCGCTGTCGATCCTGGCGACGCGGGGCGCGGGCCTGGGAACGACGGTTCTGGAGGGCGGTTCCACCAAGAGCGCTCCGGCGAGGACGCCGGCGCCGCCCGCCCCGATTCCGGGCATTCCGGCTCCGGCGGCGCCGCCGTCGCAGACCATCCAGATTCCGCTCCCGACTGGGGCCAAACAGAACGCCGGGAAGCCGATCCCACTGCGAATCCCGGCTCAGCCGGCGCCGGACAAGAAGTAGCCACGCAATGCGGAGGTGGCGGAATTGGCAGACGCACTAG
>CAWJLI010000038.1:0-6381 GCA_963843095.1 Bryobacterales bacterium | reverse complement strand
TGATTTGAGGAAACGACGTGCTCGGTTTCGATCGCCTTGCTGCTGGCGCCGTTGGCGGCGGCGCAGCAACGGCGCGATTTTCTTTCGACCGACGAGGCGGATCAGATCCGTGAGGCCCAGGAACCGAATCAACGCCTGGCCCTCTACGCCGGCTTCGCCCGCCAGCGCGTCGACCTGGTGAAGAATCTGCTCGGCAAGGACAAGCCGGGCCGCTCTATCCTGATCCACGATGCGCTCGACGACTTCAACCGGATTATCGATGCGCTCGACGATGTGGCCGACGATGCGCTGCACCGCAAGATCGACATTGCCGAGGGACTCAAGCTCGTCGCCGGCGCCGAGAGCGAACTGCTGCCTGTGCTGCGCAGGATTCAGGACAGCCACCCCAAGGACGTGGATCGCTACGATTTTGTTCTCAAGGACGCCATCGACACCACCAATGACAGCCTGGACCAGGCACGAGAAGACATGGGGCAGCGCGAGCGCGCCGTGGAAGCGCGCGAGGAGAAGGACAAGAAGGCTTTGGAAGATGCCATGTCGCCCGCCGAGCGCAAAGCCAAACAGGCAGCCGATCAGAAGGCTGCCGCGGAAGAGCAAAAACGGAAGCCGCCCACCCTTTACCGTCCCGGTGAAAAGCCCGGCGACAAACCCGCCGATGCGACCCCGGATAAGACCGACAAGAAGGACCCCGGCGACGGCAAGCAGAACTGAGACGGCGTAATTGCCCTGCCCGGCGCTCGCTTCGTTATAGTGGGCGGGATGCACGGCCGCGTCGGAGACTCCTGCCATGGGAAGCGATACACTCTTCTAGAGATAACCATGACGGAAGACCCGAAGAACCTACCAAAGAATGACGCGCGACCCGGTGATTTCGCACCGCGCGGCGATGCAGCTCACGCGGCAGCAGGCCTTGGCGTCATCGAAACCGACGTCAAGATCAAGACTCTCGACGGGACCTGCGACGCAGCCTTTATTCACCCGAAGACCGGTTCCTATCCGGGCGTGCTGATCTGGCCCGACGCATTCGGCTTGCGGCCCTCAATGCGCGAAATAGCCAGGCATCTTGCCGCTGAGGGATATTCCGTGTTGGTGCCCAATCCCTTTTATCGCGTGGCCAAAGCTCCTCACTTGGATCCCTCCAGCTTCAACTTCCAGAATCCGGCTGACCGGGCCAAGCTCCTGCCGCTGATGGCATCGGTGAACGCACCCGGCAACGCCGAGAAGGACGCCGTTGCGTTTGTCGCTTTCCTCGACGCGCAAAAAGAAGTGAACCAGCGCAAAGAAGATCGGAACCCAGGGTTACTGCATGGGCGGCGCGCTGGTGATGAGGACCGCCGCGGCGCTGCCCGATCGCATTCGGCGCGGGCGCGTCCTTCCACGGCGGGGGCCTGGTGACCGACAAACCCGATAGCCCGCATCTGCTCGCGCCGAAGATTAGGGCTCGCATGTATTTCGCCGTGGCGGCGAACGACGAAGCGCGCCAGCCGGAAGCCAAGGACAAGTTGAAGGAAGCCTTCGCGGCCGCCAACATCCCCGCCGAAATCGAACTGTACCCGGGAGCGCTGCATGGCTGGTGCGTGCCGGACATGCCGCTCCAGAACGGCGCGCCGGTCTACAACCAGCCCGACGCCGAGCGCGCTTGGGGCAAGCTGGTCGCCCTATACAAAGGGGCCCTCGCCTGAGCCGCAGCCGGCGCCGGATCCGCTACTGGACCGGAACCAAAGCGTACTTGTGCGGCTTCGGCTGGGCGGCCTCGTGCCGTTTGGCGACCACGGCCTGCTCCAGCGCGTCGATCGATTCCATGGTGGTGCGGGATTGCGGCAGATCGTACTCCGCCAGGGGCACCTGAATGGTGCGCCAGCGATCATTGTGAATATCGCAATGGGTCAGGGTCAGATCGTACACTTCCCTGGCCTGCTTGGCCATGGGCGTATCCAGCAGCGCCAGGTTGATGCCACTCGAGAGTTGGTCGTTATTGAACGTGCCGACGGCCTGCCCATCGATTTGGAGTGTGTAAACGCCGTCGTGCAGGCCGCTGACGCGGAGCGATTGCCGGTTGAGCGATTCGGCCACGTCGGAACTCGCCAGAACGAGTTTCAACGGACCCGACCCCCACATGCTCTGCCAGCTTCGGAACGGAAGCGGCAAAGCGTCATCCAGTTCGGTCCACTCCAGCGGGTGTTCGGCCGATAACGCGGAGATCTCGGCGTGTTCCGTCGATTTCACCTGGGGCTTTCCCGCCGACACGTCGATGGTAACGGCAGACACCACCGGCCGCGCGCCCCAGGATTTCAAAAGCGCCTCCGCCATGATCAGGTGGCCGGCGAACGAAGGATGGACGCGATCGGGGATGATCTTGCGCGCCTCCTCGCCGTTTTGTTCGTTCGCTTTCGCCAGCACCTGCACGACATCCGTGTTCAGATCCGCCACGTCCAGCCCCGCTTCCCCGGCGTAGTTGGCGATCCACTTTCCGAAACTGATCATCACCTCGTTGTAGCCGCCGGGGAAATTCGGCGGGCGCGTGACATCGTCGTACGGCGAAGGCCGGATCGCGGTGATGCGGACGCCGGGCAACGCGGAGTGGACCGCATCGACGATGTGCCGGTAGCCGTCGAAAAACTTCTTGTCGACGGCTTCGCTCTCGGCGGAATACTCTCCGTCGTTCATGCCCAGCATGATGGTGATCACGGTCGGTTTGTACGCGAACACGTCGCGGGGGAGACGAGTGTCGATGGCACCGCCGCCGCCGCCGCTGACGCGGTCGCCACCCCAGCCGGAGTGAACGAAGACGGCATCCAGCTTCGGGTAGCGAGTGACCACGTACGTTTCGGCGATTACCGTGTACAGTCTCTGCTCGGTGATGCTGTCCCCGTAGAAGACGACCCGATCGCCGTTCTTCAGATAGAAATCGCCCGCGCCGGCGACCGGCACGGCCACGGTGAGCGCCGCTAGAAGTATCCAGGTTGTCTGTCGCATAAATCTTGTCCAGTTTAACCCGAAGACGACGCCCGCCAGTACGGCATGCTCGGCGCCATCACGGACCCGCGGATCTATGGCCGCGTTTACATCGGCGCCCAGGGCCGCTCCAGATGCGCCCAAACGGCCGAAAGTAAAGGCCCTATGGACGTTCGGTGGAGGTAACAAACCTCCCATAACGTTCCCGCAACCGTTGTGAACTGGACACGTCTGGCAGTCCCAGGCCACCATCGCAGGGAGCGGTCAGGTGAGTCCGCGCTTGGTTCAAAGCCTGACCGGGGGACGCTAATGACAAGCACCCGGACGCCCGATCGCACGCATCCCGCTCGTTGGGTGCCGACGCTGTACTTCGCGGAGGGCGTGCCGTTCTTCGCGGTCGCATTGATCGCCGGGATCCTTTACAAGCGCCTCGGGCTGCGCAATGACGTCATCACCTTCTACACCAGTCTGCTGCTGCTGCCGTGGTCGCTGAAGCCCTTGTGGAGCCCGCTCATCGAGATGTTCAAGACCAAGAAGTTCTTCGTGGTCTTTCTGGAGCTTGCGGGTGGGCTGAGCCTGGCGCTGGTGGCCTTGTGCCTGCCGCTGCCGGGCTATTTCGGATACACGCTGGCTCTGCTGGCCGTGGTCGCTTTCTGCTCGTCGACCCACGACATCGCCGCCGATGGCTTGTATATCGCCAGCCTTTCGCCCAAAGAGCAGGCTGCGTACGCAGGATGGCAGGGCGGCTTCTACAACGCGGCGCGGTTCTTCTCGCAGGGCGGCCTGATCATCCTGGCGGGATACCTCGAGTTCCGTGTGGGTGTGCCGCGCGCGTGGATGGCGATCTTCGCGGCCATGGGCTTCATCCTCATGGCGGTGGGCATTTATCACTGGCAGGTGCTGCCCAGTGGAGGCGCCGAGCGCCGCTCGGAAAGCATCCGCCAGATGGCGGCCACCTTCCGGGAGGTGGTGGTCAGCTTCTTCAAGAAGCCGAACATTTACCTGCTGCTGCTTTTCATCCTGCTGTACCGCGCCGGCGAGGGCCAAGTGGTGAAGATTGGCCCGCTGTTCCTGGTGGATAAGCGGATGGCGGGCGGTCTGGGCCTGACCACCGACCAGTTCGGTACCATCTATGGCACATTCGGAACCATCGCCTTCGTCGCGGGCAGCATTCTGGGCGGCTATTTCACTTCCTGGCTGGGGCTTCGGCGCGCGCTGCTGCCGCTGGTCTGCGCGATGAATTTCCCCAACCTCGCCTACGTGTACCTGAGCACGGCTCTGCCTACCAGTCATCTGCTGATCACGGCCGCGCTGAGCGTGGAGATGTTCGGGTACGGCTTCGGCTTCGTGGGCGTGATTCTGCTCATGATGCAGGAGATCGCGCCGGGAAAGTATCAGACGGCTCACTACGCTTTCGCCAATTCGTTGATGAATCTTGGCCTCATGATTCCGGGCACGGTCAGCGGGAAGATCCAGGTCGCGGTCGGCTACCGGAATTTCTTTGTGTGGGTGCTGCTATCCTCAATCCCGGCGCTGATTCTTTCCCGGATTATCCCCATCCGGGGTGGAGGAACCCCACCGGACGCCGCGCGGGAGCTCGTGGAGGAGGCACCGCAATGGAGCTGACGCTCGATGGGACATTGGCGTCGGCCACGCCGGCCGGGGCCGTGGAAACCAAGGTCATCATTCTGGCTGCCGGCAGGCAAACCCTCGCCGAGGATGGCCGGCCGCTGGTGCTGCAACCGCTGGGAGATCGCACCATCCTCGATTGCGTCGTGGAGAATGCGCTCGGCGTGGCCGGCGCTGGCGACATCTACGTTGTGGTGGGGTACAGGCAGGAGGAAGTGCGGGCGCACCTGGGCGACAAGGTTCGGTATGTCTTGCAGGAGGAGCCGCTGGGTACGGGTCACGCGGCCTTGCAGGCCCTGCCGCTGCTGCGCGATTTCCAGGGCAGCCTGCTGATTCTCTACGGCGACACGCCGCTGTTCCGCCAGGCCTCCATTCGCGGACTGCTCAACCGGCATCGCCTGCGGAAGGCGGACCTGACGCTGCTGACAGCGGTTGTCGACCGGGCCCTTCCTTATGGACGAATCGTGCGCAGCGCCGCCGGCGAGATCATCGACATCATCGAGGACACCGAGGCATCGCCCGCCGTGCGCGAAATCCGCGAAGTGAACGTGGGCGCCTACGCGGTCGACACCAGCGCCATCTCGCCGGCTTACCGCCTCACGGACTGGGTGCACGAGTTGATTCGATCGGGACGGCGCGTGGAAAGCTATCAGCTCTACGACCAGGACGAAGTGCAGGGCATCAACACGGCAGCGGACCTGGCGCGAGCCGAGTTCATTCTCGAGAAACGGTTGTTCCGGCCGCGGCGCCAGGAGGAACAGAACCTGGTCACCTTCGGCACCGGCGGCTGGAGAGCCATCATCGGCGAAGGCTTCACCATGCACAACGTTCGCCGGCTCAGCCAGGCGCTTGCGAACGGGATCACGCGCCGCGGCGAGGAGAAGCGAGGAGTTATCGTCGGATTCGACCGGCGCTTTCTTTCCAAGCAAGCTGCCGAGGCTTCCTGCGAGGTATTTGCGGGCAACAACATCCCCACCATTCTGCTGAGCGAAGATGCGCCCACGCCGCTGATCACCTACGCCACGGCCACTCGCGGATCGGCGTACGGCCTGGCGTTTACGGCCAGCCACAATCCTCCCGAATGGAATGGACTCAAAGTATTTCATGGCGATGGATCGCTGCTGCTCGACGATGAGACGCGCAGAATCGAGAACGAGACCAACGCACTCGAGCCGGACGATGTCATCAAAGTGGAACTGGACCTGGCCCTGGAGGCCGGTATTGTCGAGCGGCGCGACCTCACCAACGAGTATGTGGACGCGGTGGAAAAGCTGATCGACCTGAACGCGATCCGCGAGGCGGGCCTCAACGTGATCGTGGATCCGATGTACGGCGTGGGCCAGCTCACACTGGGTACGGTGCTTACGGAGGCCCGCTGCCGGGTGACATTCATCCACGAGCGGCACGATCCGCTGTTCGGCGGACGCTCCCCCGCTCCCAATCTGGAAGCGCTGCGGCTTCTCACCTCCCAGATGCTGGATCACAAGTACGACCTGGGGCTGGCGATGGACGGGGACGCCGACCGCATCGCCATCGTGGACGAGCGCGGCGAGTATATCCCGATCAACGACGTTCTGGTGCTGCTTTACTGGTACCTGCACGAAGTGCGCGGCGAGCGGGGCGGCGTGGTGCGCAACCTGGCGACCACGCACCTGCTCGACCGGCTGGCGGTGCGATTGGGCGAGCAGTGCTACGAAGTCCCGGTGGGCTTCAAGCACATCACCGCCGCGATGGCGGAGCACAACGCGCTGCTGGGGGGCGAATCCTCGGGCGGGCTGACCATCCGGGGGCGCACGT
>CAWJLI010000037.1:0-16332 GCA_963843095.1 Bryobacterales bacterium | reverse complement strand
CCATATGGCGCGCGTTGTGGCCGAGGCGACCAGCGAATGAGGGCCCACTTCGCCGAGCAACTGCTCGGGGGCGGCGAGAAACGAGCCACGACGCACGGTGATCTGCCGCTGTTGCGGCTCGGCAGCGTCTTCCACTATTCCATGAAGGGGCCACGAGAATCTCCGTCCCGTGCGCGCTGTCTTCGATGCACGGCGCAAAGACGGGACATCCACGACGCTTGGCGCCCGCCAGGTGCGGCCATTCTTTGGCAGGCCAAGCGGAGCTTGGTGCTACCGCGTGAAGGATCAGTTGTACGTCGTGGACCGGCTGTTCGACCACGCTCAGCTCATCCTCGGCGCCAACAAGAAGGCTGAAGAAAAGTGGAGATCACCCGTGAGTGAGAAATAACACCGCCAAAACCAATCGAGTCGCCAAAGGGGCTCGCAATCACCCGAACGCCCGCGCGCCCGCGTTAGCAAGCGCGCCATCAGAATATTTATCGCGAACGCGCTTGCCCGCCTTTGCGTGGGGCGCTCACTCGCGCAGCCTGGCGCAGCACGCTCGGCTGCCGCGTTCGGATCGAGGGCCGTGGTGCACCGGGCACTGGTATCGCAAGCTCATCCCGTCCGGAGCGTCCCCTTGGCCACGGCAGGGCCCGTAATGCATGTATCTTATGCGCCAAAGCCGCGATCAACATGCACTGTTCCTACTGGTGACAGTGACTCGTTTGTCAACTACCGTGTGATGCCAATCATCCCGTCACGGCCGCTGCCGGAGCCACTCGCCATCATCCTGCGAAGGAACAGGAGCGTTCGGCGGCGCGTTCCGTCGAACAACAGGCACTCGCCGCGCAGGTTCGCCGAGGTCCGCGTCGGCGTGGGCGCAAAACACGCAGCCGCAATGACCGTGGATCGCTCTCGACCGCGAGCCGCGAAGCTGCATCGTCCGAGTCACAATGACCAGCAAGCCCGGCTTCCATCGCGAACGCGCGGTCGCAATCCGGCGACTATCTCCGTCCACGGCACAGCCCCGCTGTCGCCGTTCGTGATCTAAGCCGGCTGGGAGATTCCGGCGGTACTTGAACAGGCCATCAACTCGGACCTCCCCGGTGAACTCAAAGCGCTCGTCATGTCGAACGTATACGACACTGCCACTGGCCGTTTCTTGCTCATCCCGCAAGGCTCGCGCCTGATCGGTCTCTACGACTCCCACGTCGGCTACGCTCAAAACGGGCGTGCAGGTGATATGGAATCGCGTCATCTATCCGGACGGCTCTTCGCTCGACCTCGACGGCATGATGGGCCATGATTCTCACGGCAACGCCGGGCTGCGGTATCAGGTCGATAACCAGGAAAGCGCCTGCAGCCTCGTCCATGTCGTTAAATCGAATTCTGAATAATCGCCTAGATCTTAATCCACGGCCACCCGTGCATACCGGCCGAAATTGTGGCGTGGCGCGCGCGGCGGGCTCCCAACCCGCCGCAACCTACGCGTACCACCGTCAAATTCTGCCCCGCAGGGGTTCAACTGCCGCCACGCGCCGCTCGCACCAATGCGCTGACATAGCGCGGTCAAGACTTCGACATGCAGGCGATTGCCGAACACAAAGAAACACTGACGCTTCACGAGGCAGCCAGATCCTACGCTCAAAAATGACGTTGCCAATGAAGCGTGCCCGGCGCCGTCCGGCCCCTTACCGGCCGCCGCATCGCGCTTGGTCGATCAGCGGATGAAGAGCGAGGCGCCGTCAGCGACGCAGGGGAGGGGAACATGAGTCCGCGATCGAACCGGTGGCAACGACAATTTCGCAATGAATCTGACGCGCGCCTAGGCGCGACAAGTGTCAAGGGTTTCCTATTCACACATGGTCCGGCTCATTGAGTAGAGAGGGGATTGGGAACCACCCGTTCACCACGTTCGGGCCCGGGCGCTGCCCCCGAGTTAGCCGTGGCGTGCTCACGGAAGATTAGGGAGATGGAGCACGCCACACAGGCGCCCAGGCGGTGTGGAATGGGGGCCAGGCACAGTGGTAAGCTCAGACCACTCCAAACAACACCTGCGTATCAGGAGAAATCCATGGAACGCAGAAGATTTCAGCAAGGGAGCCGCCAATTGCGGAGGCGCGAAAGAGGAAAGAAATGGGTGGTCTTGTACTACGACGATGCCGGGCATCGCCGGTATCCTCGCTCGGTGGCGGTGCGCATGACAAAAACCGCTGCCGGATGCTGCGGATGAGTTCATGCGCTCCCCGAAGCGGGGGGCAGACGGTGGAGTTCGGCCTGTCCTGCTCGCGAGTTTGTCGATCAGGTGTACCTGCCGTTCGAGCGTGGCAAGTGGAAGCGCTCAACGCAAGCAACGTTGGCAGGTACCAGGATCACGTTCGCGGAAGAACTCGACAGATGTCGCTGTCCTGGAGCAGAAGGCCAGCTGGGTTGTTGTTCGTCGTGGATCATCTGCGCTGGGATCTCAGCGCCACTCGGCTATCGCGGAGAAAGTCATCGTGGTGGACGACGAGGACGTATACCTGAAGGCAATCTGAGCGATGACGGCGGGAAGAGGTAAAAAATTGCCGTGGGGCCGGTCATGGCGCAGCGGGGAGCGGCTACGACCGCTGTACTTGGCGATTTTCGCCGGGCCGGAACCCAGCGAAAATCGCCAAGTACAGCAGTAGCCGCTCCCGCTGCGCCATGGCGCCCACGGCAAGGTTTACCTCTTCCGCCGTCATCGCTCGGGTCTTGCCCTTTGGTGCATACGTCGGCGTGTAGAGGCGAGTCGCCGGATTAGCCACGATCACTTTCTCCGCGATAGCCATCTCAAGAATGGCGCTGAGATCCCAGCGCAGATGATCCACGACGGAAAACGACAATCCCGCACTGGCCTTCTGCTCAGAAACGCCTGAAGCCCGGTCAGCGAGAAATCCTTGACCGCCGTGTCTCCGAGTTCTTTCACGACGTGGTGCCTGATCCGGTTCTCCGACGTTCCTTGCGTTGAGCGCTTCCACTTGCCACGCTGGAACGGCAGGTACACCTGATCGACAAACTCGCGGAGCAGGACAGGCCGAACTCCGCCCGTCTCCGGTTCCCCGCTCCCGTTTACCGAGCGCATGAACTCGTCCCGCAATTGATCGGCAGCGGTTTTTGTCATCGCACCGCCACCAAGCGTATGATACCGGCGATGCCCGGCATCGTCGTAGTACAAGACCACCCATTTCTTTCCTCTTTCGCGCCTCCGCAATTGGAGGCTTCCTTTCTGAAATCTCCTGCGTTTCATGGATTTGTCCTTATACGCAGGTGTTGGTTTGGAGTGGTCTGAGTTTACCACTGTGCCTGGCCCCCATTCCACACCGCCTGGGCGCCTGTGCTGGCGTGCTCCATCTCCCTAATCCATTCCGTGAGCGCGCCACGGCGAACTCGCACGCTGCGCCCGGCCCGAACGTGGTGAACGGGTGGCATCCCGGTCACCTGTCCTCGAATCAGCCGGAGCATGTGTGAATAGGAAACCCTGAGCACTTGCGCGGCCTGGCGCACCGTCAGGATCTCATTCGAATTGTCCGTTGCCACCGGTTCATCTTCCAGAATCAGCGGACTCATATTTGCCTCCCCTGCGTCGCTGACGGCGCCTCGCTCTTCATCCACTGATCGAGCCAGGACCGCCGGACGAGCTTGCGGCGGCCCATCGCCAGGTGCGTCAGCTTCGGCACGCCCGGCACTTTGCCGTTGAGCACGTTGGAGACGTGCGTCTTCGAGCACCGAAGGATCTGGGCCACCTCGTGGAGGGTCAGGATTTCCCTACGTTCTGTCATCTCCTGCATTGCTGATCCTTGGGGCGGGCGCTATGTGCGCGGCTCGCAGTGGCGCGTAGGGCGCGTCGAAGAGGATGTCGCGGTTCACGCGCACGTTGAACTTGTAGCCGACCGGGATCTTGATGGTGGGCTGCATGTTGAGATTGCGGCGCGTGATCTGGTTCGCCGAGTTGGGAGACTTCCTGGCCGACGGCGCCGCCGGCCATTTGGCCGGTGCTCGGGGTACTGGCCGTGGTCGATTGCCCGCGACTCTGCGACAACTCGAACGCGGCGGTGAACACGCTGGTGAGCACGGCGAACCCGACCAGGCGCTTGTAGTGGTGATCGACCTCATACCGCAGCCCGGCGTTGCCGTGAGAATCGAGGCCCATCATGCCGTTGAGGTCGAGCGAAGAGCCGTCGGGATAGATGATGCGGTTCCAGACGACCTGCACGCCGTCCTGGGCGTATCCGACGTGCGAGTCATAGAGGCCGATCAGGCGTGACCCTTGCGGGATGAGAAGGAAGCGGCCGGTTGGCGTGTCGTAGACATTCGACATGACGAGCGCCTTGAGTTCTCCGGGGAGATCCGAATTGATTGCCTGTTCGAGCACTGCTGGAATCTCCCAGCCGGCTTGGATCGCGTATTGCGTGAGCGGAGGGGTGCGGGTGGACGGCAGGTAGTCGCCAGATTGGGAGCCGCGGGCGCTCGACGAGAAGGACTCCTTGTGGGCTTGCATGTTCTGTTCTTCGTATTCCGACTGAGGCTTGGCGGAGTTTTGCGCCGGCGCGGCCGCGTTGCGGCCGGCGACGGAGTTCGCGAGCGCGGCCAGGCTGGCGGCGTGCGACCGAGTTGGGCTGGGTGTCGCGGCCTGCGCGTCCTGCAGCCCAACCCGATGCGGAGCCCTGCCGGGTGGAGGTCGGCGCAACCATTGCCTGCTGTTCCCGGGCAAGTGCCGCGGCGCGCTCCTGCTCTGCCGGCGATGGGGTGCGCGGTGGCTCAAGCTGCGCACCGTACGCGGGAGCGCCATAAGGCATGGCCGGTTGACGAACGATCACATGCTCGCCAGTGGGCGTTGCATGTTCATCGCAGGGCCTTTACCTCCTCGGGCGGCACGAGATTGTTTCCCGGCGTGGGAGGCGGAGCCGCGGCACTGCGGGACAAAGGCACGCTACCCGGAGGGGATCTCTTTCGCAATTTCGGCTCCGGCAGAAGTTGCGGGAGCGACGCTCTTCGACCCGAAGTCGGCAACCGCGGCCCGCTGGAGGTTCTGCCGCCGGTAAGCGCCATACGCGAACAGGCCCAGTATCAGGGCCCCGATGATGAAGACGAGAGCACCGGCTCGCTTGCTGACGCGTACCGGGTTTGGCGGCTTTCGGATGCAGATCGACGCCGGAAGGCGACTCGATTGGGGTAGCGCTCTTATTTTCGCTCACGGGTGATCTCCACTTTCTGGGCCTTCTTTCCGGCGCCGAGAATGAGCTGAGCGTGATCGAACAGCCGGTCCACGACGTACAACTGATCCTTCACGCGGTAGTTGACCAACTCGCCCTTGCCGTCCTGCCCGAGGATCACGAGCGCCGGCGCCTGGCGGTTCTGCACGCCGAGTGGCATCTGGATGTACGTCTTGGCGCCGTCGTCGAAGACACGCACGGGGCGGAGATTCTCGTCGCCGCCCTTCACCGAGTAGTCGAAGCACAGGTTGCCAACCGCGACGGCGGCAGGCGTCAGTTCGCGATTGTGGTTCGCTTGCTTTCTCCGCTTCGCGTTGTTCGGCGAAGTGGGCCTGCCATTTTCGCTCGTCGCCGTCGGGATAGGCGAACGCGACGCGCGCCATGTAGTCTTCGGGCTTGGAGATCAAGCGGAGGTAGTACGCGCGACGATCCGTGGTGATGAGAAGGTTCGTATCGAGCCCCGCCGACTGCGGCTTCAACACGATGACCGAGGTTGCTTCCTCGCCCTTGCCGTATAGGGCGGGCGCGAGGTTCCAGCGAACGGAGTCGCCGATCTGTGGCTCTCCGATGATCTTCTCGCCGGACTGCAATTCGATGATGCAGACGCGGAGCGGCGCGCACACCACAGTCGGCAGCCCGGCACCGTACGAGTAAAGACACCTTTCCGTCGGGACCAGCGGCCGGTGCGTTTTTCGAGGCCATCCATTGCTCGCTCACGCGGACGGCTTCCTCCGCATTGGGCGTGAGCGGCACGTCCGTCTTCGCCGGGACAGTCTTCGGCGTCGCGGCGGTGGGTTCGATTGCGGGTTTTCGACGAGGCCCATTCGCGGGCTTCGCCGCTGTTGGCGCTCCGCCATCGGCCTGGGGCACGACGGCATCGGTTTGCGTTTTCGGTTTGTCCTGCGCGTCCTGCGCGAAGGCCATGCCCGCGAACGCGAGGGCTGCAATGAAGTATCGATGATTTCGCATGGTCATTCTCTCCTGGGTTCAAAGCACTCTGGTCCAACTCGCGTTGGTGACGTAGACGCCGAGCGGGTTCATGCGCGCTTGCCGCTCGTCACTGGGCGGGCTTACGGCGATGGTGAACGCGCCTTTCCAACGCTGCTGCTCTTTGAACGGCGCCGTAGAGATCGCGCGTGGTCTCGATCCATTCGACTTCGGCTGTGCGGTCGCTCGTGGGCAACACGGACTTCACGTCCACGCTGGTCGTTTCGCTCTCCGCGCGCTGTTGCGGCGAGGCGTTCCGATAGAAGTCACTCACAAACGACTGCGCCTGGCTGCCGTTGGCGATGTGCGCGTAGACGCGGTCGATGGCACGGCGTTGCGCGATGCCGTCTGTGGTAACAGTGCGGAGGTCCTCGATCCAACTGAGGACGGTGGCGCGCTTCAGACGGTCGTCCGCAGTGGTCGCTTGGTCGGCCAGGCCGCTGGCGACCGGGCGGCCGAGGGAATCGATGGCGACGACGAACGGGATAATCCGTGAATGGCTCGAAAGGAACGCCATTCCCGCGACGGCAGCGAGCGCCACCAGCCCGCTGATCATCGCCATCAGCCGCCAGTTTTTGGCGCGGGTAATCAGGTCGCCGTAGCGTTCGTCCCATTCGCGCCGGGCGGCGAGATACGGATTCGGCGGCTTCGTTTCGGTACGGGTGTGGTTTCGGTAAGGCTTCGGTAGATCCCAAGTTCGTTTCCTCCTATTCGTGGTGATCGAGATTCATGCGAGGCGGCGGCGTGTGCGGAGCAGCATCGGATGGGATTGCGCCGCCGATGCGACGCCCCATGTTCTTGAGGCTTCGCGCGGCGTCCATCACCGGCGCTACCGAGCTTTGGCTGGGCGGATCGGGCTGGCTTGCGGCGCTGGTTCCGGCGCTCCGTACTGCCAGCAGATGGAGGCGGCACGCTCGCACCGGCGCCCGCCGACATCGTCGTCATGCCAGAACCGCCGCCAGCCCCCGCCGCGGCGCCTGCGCCTCCGCCCCCTGCGCCCACGCACCGCCTCCAGCGGCGCCGGCAATGCGCGCCCGCTCCCGCGGCGGCGGCCGAGCCCAGCATCAACGCCCCAGCGGCGACCGTGCCTCCGGCCGCAACCAGATCGCCGCCCGAAAGCGCGGGAGAACCACCGAGAACCGCGGCGAACAGCTTCGGAATCTGCCAGCACAGCATCATGAAGATCAGCGACGCGCCCATGATTTCGAATGCCGACATGGCGGGCTTGGACGACGTCCCGACGGCCTGAGCGGCGTCCATCCAGTCGAGAGACAGACTCATGCCGCTCCCGATCAGCAGGTACAGCAGCATGATCTTCACGCCGATGGAGACGCCGAGTCCGATGTACCGCTCAACGTAGGGCGCGGTCCAACGCGATCCCCCGAAGCCGACGAAGATGATGCCCGCGGCGACGATGATGTAGCTCTCGACCATCGCGACGACGAACTGGATTGTGATCGCGGTGAACGACAGAACCGTCAGTGCCGCGGCGAAGACCAGCGCCAGACAGACGCCGGTGTTGGTGAAGAACGCCGAGGAACTGGCGGAATCCATCAACGCGCCGCCGATGTTGAGGCCGCGGACAAAAACATCGCTCGGAGCCAGCGGGCCGGTGCCGGACGCGGTCTGTCCGACCTGCTCGAAGCTGCTGACAATGGCCGGAATCCACCAGCGGCCATAGACCAGCAGCGCAGTAGAACGCGCCGATCCACATCATCTTGCGGATGAGCGCCGCCGTCCAGGATTGCATGTCTGCCTTTTCGAGCAGCATGACGGCCGCGCTCCAGGCGAACTCGATGACAGCGAGAAGGCCGAACAACGTGTTCGCAAACGGCCAGACGTTGGTGAACCACGTCGTGCGCTGATTGCGGTACTGGTCGAGGATCTGACTCGGCGCACTTGCGGTTTGAGCCAAAGCCGCGCTGGCAAGCCACAAGAAAAGGAGAATTGCCAGCGGCTTCGAAAGCACAAAGAAACGGTTCCTTGAACGATTGGTCATCTTACTTCCACCCCGACTCGTAGACTCGGTGATCGCTTTCTACTGGCTTGAAGGGCGATACTGCGACATTGCGCGCGGCGGCGCAGAGGCGACCTTCAGTGGTAACCGAGCAAACGGTCCTGCACCGGACCTGGTTTGTCGCCCAATGTCATTCGAAGCCGCTCGACTCGGAAAAGCTGGCCGAAGATGTTCTCGAAGGCGTCCAGGCGCGCCTTGAAGCGCTCCAGGATCAACTGGGCCGGCTCCGAGCGATGCTGGCGGCCTTCGAACATCCAACCCTTGACCTTCTCCTCGGCCTCGACCGGCGGCAGATACGTCAGGGTCAGAAAGTACTCGCTCTCGTAATGGGCGCCTTCGGCCATGAACTGCTGCCGACGCTCATCGTCGATCACCCACGTGACTGGCATCCGGGAAGGCTCCGGCGTCTGGATATCCTGGCGCTTGTGAGCGGATCGTCATCGCATTGGACCATCCAGCCGCTTCCCAGCCGGAGCACGCTGTTCAAGCGCGCGCTGAGCGCGGCCATTTCGGAGGGCGACGATGACATCATGTCCGGCCCGCGATATGACCAGCCCGCCAGCAGCGAGCCGTCCGCTTGAGGAGAATGCCGTCGTCCACCAGGAAGCCGTACAAGAGCAGATCGGCGAGCCCGCGGGCTTGTGGCGATGTTCGGTTAGTTGCATCGTCTCACTCTTCCCGATAGAGCTTACGTCCAGGCAGCGGACCTGCGAAGTAGATCCGCTCTTTGCCGGATAGAAACCGCGGTAGCGGATGTGGCGCAGGTAGGCCTGGCGGAGCAGCGGGTCGGCCTTGCCCATCCGTTGCAAGGCCGCCATCGCTGCCACCCAAAACACAACGCCCAGCCCAATGCCCCACCACGTGGCCAGGCTGAAACCGAGGCTGAAGCTACCATGATCGCGACGAGGACCATCTCGCGATCGCCGCCGAGCACCATGTTCGGTTTGTTGACGGACTGGTGAATCGCGACTTCCCTCGGTGCGTTGGTGTCTTCCATGACTTACACCACGGCCGCGGAAACGCCGAACGCGCTGGCCAGCATCGGCGCCGCGAACACGAGTACGGAGACGACCAGGCCGATCATGCAGGCGCGCCGGCCGAACTCTGTCGAGTTCGCCGCCCCACAAGCATTGTGCCGCCGGCGATGGCGATGCCGATCAGCCCGATCGCGTAAGCCACCGGGCCGGTCAGCGAGGTGGCGATGGTCGTCATGGGTCGCTCCCACGGAAGCGTGCCCGATGACGAAGCGTGGAATTGCAGCTGCAGACACGCCACGGCGAGCATGCCCAGCGAGATTGCGTGATGGGTGATGCGCGTCCTGCGCAGCGAATTTTCTTGCGTACTCATTTCATGCATGACTCCAAAGGTTGGTTCAGACATACTCGACCTCGTACCGCCCGTCGCGGTATCCGGTCACGAGCGCTAACTCGCGGACCTTGCGGCCGGCGGCCAGGTCTGGCCTCTTCATCGACGAAGATGACCAGGTCGACGGCTTCGGCGATGAGACTCTGTTGCGGCGCAGCGGTTGCTTCAGCGACCAGGCTTTCGAGTCGGATCAACCCGCTGAGCGCGTCGTTGGCGTGGACCGTCGCGGCGCCGCCGGGATGCCCGGTGTTCCACGCCTTCAACATCGTGTGGGCTTCGCCGCCGCGTACCTCGCCGACGACAATTCGCGTCGGCTTCAGGCGCATGCAGGCGCGAAGGCAATCCATCATAGTGACCGCGCCCACGGCCCGCAGATCGACGCAGTTCTTCACCGCGCATTGCAGTTCTGTGGTGTCCTCAATCGAGATCACGCGGTCGTTAGGCGAGATTTGCGCTTGCGCATCAAGGATGGCGTTGACGAGGTCGTCTTGCCCGAGCCGGTTGAACCCACCATGAGGATGTTCTTTTTCGCGCGCACGGCGGCGCGGATAATCTCGGCGTGGTTCAGCCCTTGGATCGATCGTGAAACTGATCCTTGCCGCGCAGGTGATTCAGCGGATCCCGCCTGTTTGTCAGGATTCCGCGCTGTTCGTATTCGTCGAGCGTGAAGATGCGCTTGGGACGAAGCCGAATGGCAAAGATCGGTTGCCGAACCACCGGCGACACGATGCCTTCAAAGCGGCTGCCATCGAGCGGCAACTCTGTTTCGAGAATCGGCCGGTCATGGTTCATGACCGTGCCCTTCCACGCAGCAATCGTGTTCATCGCGCTCACGGCCTGGGCCGGTGGAATCTGCCCGACAGCCATGAAGCCTTCACCCATACGCTTCGTCCACAGCACGGAGTCGGGGTTGAGAAGAATGTCCTCTGTGCGGTCGTCAGCAAGCAGGCCGAGCACCGTGTCGCCCAGTTCCCGTTTAAGCTTCGCTTCGAATCGCTGACTTTGTTCGTTTTGACTCATTACTTAAGTTGGTTACTAAAGTTGGTATAGGAACCATGCCTGCCCGTGCTATATTCAATGAAACCGAAAGGGCAACGTTGCCCCTCTATAAGGAAGGGCGTGGGAAAGGCAAAATGGGGCAGCGTTGGTGAAATATTTCTTCGTCCCGCAACAAAAGCATGGCCATCGTCACGATTCCTTACGACATTGATTTCCTGAATTCGCCTTTTGGCGTGGTTCCGATCTGCATTGACGATAGGGACCGCGAAGGGCGCCTCATCGACTCGCGCTGGTTTTCGGCCGTTATCCCCGTGGCAGATCCGCTACGCGGCCTCGCGGCGAAAGCTCTCGATGATGTCTGGCGTGTATCGGAGCTCACAGAAGCGTCAGTCCATGCGCTGTGGCACAAGCACCTCCACAACCTTGGCGAACAGCCAAGCCGACGAATCCTCGCACACGCAAAGTGGACGGCGAGGGATCTCAAAGTAGGGGGAAGGGCCTCGCGGCGCGGCGTCGAAGTCGAAATGCTGGACAGCGTCCTCAAACAGATACTTGCGACGCAGGATGTCCAGAGAGAAGTGTTAGCGCTGGAGGTCAGGGAGATGCTGGCGCGGCACTTCCAGGCGCGGGGCGTACCGCACATCGATGAGATGTTGGAGATGTGGTTGATCGGTCACAGCTGGTTGGAAATCGGTGACAAGGTTGGCAAGCACTGGGAAACCGCGAAGCGCGACCTGAAACGCTGGCTCAAGAAAGCGCTGTACGAATTGGACTTGGAGTGAGCCGCGCGGCACGTCCTTATCGGGCACACGCAGATCAATAGATCCATCCGGCGAAGGCCGGTCTCGCTGCCGCCCGAGCATTGAGTAACGCGATCATGCCCCTTTTCCGGCGTAGCGACGTCACGACCATTCTCTGAGTGGCGCGTGACTTACCAGGACAAATCCATGCCGAGGCAGCGAACACGTCCCGTCCCCGGATCTCGCCAACCCGAGGTTGAGGCAACGATTGGCAGGCGGAAGCGCCGGCTCCACCGTTATTGAACGGCGATGGTAACGGTATTCGAGGTCACGCCGCCGATGGAGATCGTTACCGGTACGGCGTTGCCCTTTGCCGATGCGGCAGGCACTTGCGCGTTCACCTGGTACAGGCCGGCATAGCCGGGCGCGAGTCCGTAGAACTCCAGCCCGGTGGCCGGCATTCCGCCGATGGTCACCGTCGGAGTGGTCGCCGTCCAGGAGAGCGGACTGCTCAGAGCGGCTGCACCGGTCGCCGGCTGGTTGGTGACCGGGCCGAGGCCCGTGCAGTAAATCGAGATGTAAGTACTGCCCGCCTTCGCCGGATGAGTGGAATCGACCAGCACATAGGATAGCGCGTCGAGGATCGCTCCCTGCCCGGTGCCTTGGGCGTTCATGCTGAAGATCGCCGGCGCGAATGTCGCGAGGCTCACCGTCTGCGCGGCGCTGACTTGGCCGTTCAGCGTGGCGGTCAGCGTGGTCTGCGATTGCCCCGCCAATTCCCACGGGACCTGCAAGTTGACCTGTCCAACGTTGGCGTAAAACAGCGGCGCCAGCACGCCATCTCCGAACTGCAAGGAAAGCCCGGAGAGGTTGGTCAGCAGCGGTGGGCTGTTACCCGTGACCGGCGCAGCCAACAGAAAATCCCCGAATGCCGCGGCAATGCTGCCAGGGGCCACTGGAGCAGTGTAATTGGCGTCGTTCACGACGCCGCCGGGGGTGATGGACAGGACGCCCGCTTGCGAGACGGTGACCAGCGTGCCGGCAATCGAAATGAGGGCGGAACGCGGCGTGCCAGAATTGGCGGCGACAGCTAAGGTGACGGTCGCAGGTCCGGTGCCGACGGCGTTGCCGCCGTATGTGATCCACTGCGGCAGGCTTTGAACTGCCCATGCACACGAAGCACTCGTCTGGATGGTGACGCCCAGGTTGCCGCCGGCTGCGGCAGGCGTGAAGCTGGCTTGGCTGAGGGAGGCAGAGCAGGAAGCACCAGAGGGGATAAGCACCCGGACGCGGGGACCGTCGGCGATATAAACTCGGCCAACGGAGTCCACGGCGACGCCCCCGGGTGAGTACAACTGGGCGCTGGTGGCCGGGCCGCTGTCGCCGCTGAAGCCAGACGTCCCGTTCCCCGCAATGGTGGTGATCACTCCGTTTGAGACCTTGCGGATGCGCTGGTTAGACTGGTCGGCGATGTAGAGGTTGCCGGCTGAATCCACGGCGACGCCCACGGGGAAGTTGAAAATGGCGCTGGTGGCGGGCCCATTGTCCCCGCCGAAACCTGGCGGGTCTTGGGAGTAGGGCATCCCCGCTACGGTGGTGATCAATCCGTTTGAGACCTCCCGGATCCGACCGCCGTCGACGATGTAGAGTTTCCCCGCAGCGTCCACCGCAACTGCCCCAGGAGCACTCAACTGGGCGCCAGTGGCCGGACCGCCGTCACCGCCGAAGCCCCCTGCCCCAGTTCCAGCAACGGTCGTGATAACGCCGTTCGAGACCTTGCGGATGCGCTGGTTAGACTGGTCGGCGATGTAGAGGTTGCCGGCTGAATCCACGGCGACGCCCACGGGGAAGTTGAAAATGGCGCTGGTGGCGGGCCCATTGTCCCCGCCGAAGCCCCCTGCCCCAGTTCCAGCAACGGTCGTGATAACGCCGTTCGAGACCTCACGGATGCGTTGCGAATATGAATCGGCGACATAAACATCGCCAGCATAGTCCACGGCGACGCCGAGGGCCGACGACAACTTTGCGCTGGTGGCCGGGCCGCCGTCGCCGCTGGCGCCCCACGTCCCGTTCCCTGCCACGACGGTAATCACACCGTTCGAAACCTTACGAATCCGGCCTCCTTCGAGGGGGTATCCCTCGCCGATGTAGAGGTTGCTGGCCGAGTCCACAGCCACGCTGCCAGCCGCCGCCAACTGGGCGCCAGTCGCAGGACCTCCATCACCGAGCGGCGCGCCGCCTCCCGCGACCGTCGTGATCACGCCGTTCGAAACCTTACGAATCCGGTAGTTTTCTCCGTCGGCGATATAGAGGTTACCGGCGGCGTCGATGGCGACATTAACGGGGTTCAACTGGGCGCTGGTGGCCGGGCCACCGTCGCCGCTGAAGCCGAACGTGCCATTTCCCGCGACGGGCGTGATCACCCCGTTCGAAACCCTGTCGATGCAAAAGCCGCCGTTGTCGGGGATATAGAGGTTGCCAGCCGAGTCCACTGCCAGCCCGTTTCCGGTGGAAAAGCCGAGCTGCGCGTCGATGGCCGGACCGTTGCTGCAACCATAGATGGCCCCACGGTAGTATCCTGACCCCGCTACAGTGGTGATCATCCCGTTCGAGACCTTGCGGATGCGGTTGTTTAGCGCGTCGGCGATGTACAGGTTGCCGGCAGCGTCCACGGCCACGCCGGAGGGACCGCTCAATTCGGCGCTGGTGGCCGGACCGTTGTCGCCGCTGAAGCCCTGCGTCCCGTTTCCCGCCACGGTGGTGATCACCCCGTTCGAGACCTTGCGGATGCGGTTGTTGCACGTGTCGGCGATGTAAAGGTTGCCGGCGGAATCCACGGCGACGCCGCGGGATGGTCAACTGGGCGCTGGTGGCCGGGCCGTTGTCGCCGCTGAAGCCCGGCGTCCCGTTCCCGGCCACGGTGGTGATCACCCCATTCGAGACCTTGCGGATGCGGTTGTTGTCCAGGTCGGCGATGTAAAGGTTGCCGGCGGAATCCACGGCGAGGCCGGCGGGCCAGAACAACTCGGCGCTGACGGCTGGCCCGTTGTCCCCGCCAAAGCCACTCATCCCATTGCCCGCCGCCACGGTCAAGACACCCGACGCGGCATCCAATCGCAAGACGATGTTGCGATCGACAAAGAACACGTTGCCTGCCCGATCAGCCGCGACATACTGAGCCGCGCCCAAGCTGACGGACGTTCCCGGAACGTTGGCGGGCAATGCGCCTCCGGCAATCGTCGATATGGTGTAGGTTTGGCCGAACGCAGAACAAGCGACGGCCAGGGTTAGCAGCGAATAGCGCAGCACTCGCACGTCATTCCTCCCGAAACTACGGGGATGGTACCACAAATAGCAATCAGTTTCTCCCCAAATAGGAGCCGCTTCTCTGGTTTCCGCATCCCGAGCGGCTCTCCGTTCGCCACCGCACGCGACCAGCGCCCACAGCCGCAGACCGGTCTGAGTACCGTCAGGACCGTAGCCAAGCATGAAGCGCACATCGCGTTTGCGCCCGCCGCGAACAGATTCTTCGTCGCACCGTCAGGCTCGTTTGGCCGCGACATTCAGATCGGCGAGCGATGTCTTTGCGCTTTCATCAAGGGCGCGCGTCGCTCGACACCGGTCGCGGCCGCGACCGCTGACGGCGCACATGAACAGCAGCCGTTTGGAGGGTTGCAATGGTGTCTATCGCCTTTGATCCTTCAGGGACCGGGATCGTCGCCGACTCGTACACATTGGCCGCAGATGGCGATTGAGGTAATGTAGCTGGACCAAGAACTGGAGCTTGCCGGGTGCGTGCTCCTGGCGGCTCACGCTGACTTGCCCGGTTTGCTAACGTCAGCTTCCCGACGACCGATTTCGATGCCATAATGGCTTGAGCCGATGCCCGAGTCGCCGGAACAGATTTCGAACGAAATACGAGACTTGCTTCAGCAGGCGGTTCTCCGCGACTACCCCAACCCGGACCGAAAGGGCTGCATGGGCTCGGAGGTCGTGCGCGAAGTCGCGCAGCGGCAGGTGCCCATTCAGGACGCTGCATGGGAACACATCAAGCGCTGTTCCCCCTGCTATCGCGAGTTCCTCGATTTTCGCGCCGAACTGGCCGCTGCCGGAAAAAGCGGGTTCGCCGCAATCGAATTGTGCTGGCGGTCACAGTGTCGGCCGTCGTCGGGTTCTGGATTTGGACGCGCAGCACTCACGGCCCGCAGAGACCACCGGTGCTGGCGCAAAGGCCACCCGCTTCCGTCGTCAACCCCGTGGTCGCCAAAGTGAACATTCAGCTATCGAGCGCGGTCCGCGACGGGGACAACGCCGTGGGCCAGAACACGAAGCCCGTTGCGACGCTTAGCCGCCAAGTGGTGCAGTTGGGACTGTCGCTGCCGGTGGGATCGGACGAAGGCACCTACGAGGTTCGAATCCTGGACGGGCAACTCCGCCCAATGATGTCGGGCAGCGCATCGACCACTTTCACGGACCACGTTGCATCGCTATCCGTGACGTTTGACTTTTCGTCGCTGACGCCGGGCGCATACGTGCTCGGAGTCAACGGGCCAAAGAGCGATTGGCGCAGCTATCCTATCGCTGTCCGCTGAGCGACGCGGTCAGAGACGGCCGCAACAGCCGCCGCAAGTTGCGGGTCTTCCCCGTTTCTGAATGCTTTGGGATCGAACGGCGCGGACAGGTGCGGTTCCACGCCCTTTCCCTCCAGGCGCGTCTCGCGCCAGGTTCGATAGTCGACGATTGGAAGCGCCAGCCGATACCCGTAGCCGACGCTGAATGAGTCGTTGCCCAGCAGCCTGCCAGCCGTGCAGCTGCCAACGATTGTGGCGAGGCCGTTTTCGGCGGCGAACGCCGTGACCATCTCGCTCGAACTCGCCGTGTGCTCGTTCACCAGCAGTGCCACATGCCCGTGGAACCGCCGCGGACCTTTGCCTTCCGTGAATACGGCCGTTGACCGGTTGTGGAGCGCAAACCGGATGAATAGCGGAACCAAGCCGAGCTTGAGATC
>CAWJLI010000036.1:0-38277 GCA_963843095.1 Bryobacterales bacterium | reverse complement strand
AGGGGATACGGAGCGTTGCACGGGCCTTTTGCGGCGGGATCGCAGGCAAGTTTCAAAGTGATGGTCTGATCGTTTTTCTGCGGTGTCGCGGCGAGCGGGGTCTTAACGTCGTTGCGGGCCGTCTTCTCGGCCAGGGGCGTGCGGTCGCAGGTCAACGTCCGTTTTTCGCCCGAAAGCGTGCAGATTTCGACCAGGTATTTCCCGAATGGCCGGAGGTCGTGCGCAAGGCCGGCATCCGGCTTAACATTGCCAGTAGTTGCTGGGCGAAGCACGGCGCCGCAAGCAACAGTAGTGGAATCGTCACGAGTGCATTCGAATTTCGCATGGCAGTGCTCCCCCTTAGCTCTCAGTTACCACCGCACGCCCACGAAAAGGGCAGCAGCGTGGTGTCGCTGTTGACTGCGAGGCCACGGTAGACTCGGGCCTCGGCGTAAAGGCAGTTCGGGCAAGAACATCGGGACATACAGTTAAGTTAAGGCGGCTATTTCTTCGCCGGAATTATCTTGTCGCTCACCAGTTTGAACAGACGGTCGGCATTGATCTGGTAGCCCTCCCTCAGGAATTCGAGGTCGTTCGCGTAAGCAGCGTCGATATGGTCCTTGGGATAGGCGTCCAGCAATTCGAAGATCGCCAAATCGTTGCTCTTCTGGGCGGAAGCCTCCTGAACGTCGGCCAAAGCCTGCTTGCTGATGCCGTAAATCTTCTCGACGATACGCGCCACCTCATCAGCAAACAGAGCGTGCTCCTGGACCGGTGGGTCTTTGGGGGGGCCGTTCGCCTTTGCCAGCCAGTCGAGGAAATCAGGCTGCTTCTGGGCTACGGTGAAGAGATCCTTGTTGTCGGGGGCGCCTTGCAGCAATTCACTCAGGGCTGCCTTGGCGGCGTCCGTCGGACTCATGGGAACGTCACCAGCCTTCGCTGTGTAGGTTGTGTATAGCCTGAGTGCAGTCAGACAGTACGTCGTCTTTGCTGGGTCCTTCCATTCTTTCGCCAGAGCGCTCTTTGTGTCAGTGGGAATATCCTGTGCAAAGCCGAGTCCCAGGGACGCAGCCGTGCAAATCACAATGGTGTAAATGCGGCGCATAAGTGCTCCTCCGGACTGAATCAAACAAAATGGATTTGATTGTATGACAAATGGAATTAGATGGCAAGCGGAATATCCCCTTCGGATGCGCGCCGCGGAAAGTGACAGAAAGTGGCGGAAGGTGATAGCAAAACGGTCTTCTCTGCCCACGATAGTGGCGCTGCCGCATAACCGGCAGAGGCGGTTCAAGCGAAATGGCTGCAAACGGCAGCCGCAACGAACCTAGCTCGACATCTGGCCGTTTGACTGCGCGCCGCCGGCCGTGCCGGGACCGCCTGCGTCCGAGCCCATGGCTAGACGCACCATGGTGATGCGGCGGTCGTTGCCTTTGACGTGGACCTCACCGAGAATGATTTTACCGAAGCCCTTCCAATGGATGGTGTAACCGTCCACGGAGACCGACTGCTTGTCGCGTTCCGGTCCGGAGAGATGGATCTCGCGCACCAGCGAGAACTTGTGCTGCCGGCAGCTTCCGGCTGCGCCGTCCGGCGCCGGATCCAGCGCGAAGCGCCAGTCGTTCGCCTTACGGTAGTCGTCCGTCTGTTTGTTATAGAATTCGCCGAGCTGCTCCGCGGTTCCGCAGGAAAGTAGCGGCTCTTCGTCCAGCACCACCACCGCCTTGACATTGCCGAGTTGGACGCCCTCGATGCGGCTGCCCGTGGTGGTGACCACCGGCACGGCGTTCTCGGGTTCGGCGGGGCGGGCGGATAAAAAGTGCAGGCGGATGGTGCCGATATGCAGCTTCTCCACCAGATGGAGAGCCTCGATATCCGCCTCGACTTCAGTTTCAAAGCGGTTGCCGAGGTCGCGGCCGGACACTGCGGTCTTAATCTTGCGAACCGAAAGCAGGGTTCGCTTGCGAGGCTGGTCGACGGTGTAAGCGTAATGGATCACGCGAGACCGGGAGAAACCGCCCGTCGGCGCCAACACGCTGGCGCCCAGCGTGGGGACCACGTGGTTGAGGTTGTGCGCCTCGTCGAGACGATGAAACTGCGCCGCGACGCCAAGTGCGTGTCCTGAGAATATGTAGTGCTTGCTCATCTGCTAGTGTGTCCTCGGCTGAATGTCGAATTCACCGCGCGCCAGTTGCGGGCCGGATTCGCCGGCGCGCACGACGACGGAGTAATGGCCCGGGCCCGGCTTGCCCGGGAAAAGAACTGCCAACGGCTCGCCGGGAGCCGGCGCCTGGAGGGACCCCGCGTTGAGAATCTTTCCCGACGCACCGGCAAGTTCCACCCATAGGCTTGTCGTTCCGGGCTGTGGTGCCACGGCTATCTCAAAGTAGAGAGGGTTGCCCTCTTGCAAAGTGCGCGGCGCCGAACGTGTGGCGTCGTCCAGGGGCACGGCGGCGGCAATCTCCTGTGGCGCGCGCATGGCCGGAATGGTGAACTTGGCCTGGTAGCCGGCCACCACGGCGAAAACCACGGCGGCAAAAGTGGGCACCGCGGTTTCGAGACGCAGCCACGCCAGCCAGCCCGCCCGCTGCGGTTCCGGCCTGCGGGCAAGCCTGTCCTCGAAAACGGCCCTGGCATTGGCGGCGAAGGCCGATGCCGTCCAGACATCGTTCATGCAGGGACGGCAATCCGCAAAGTGCGCTTCGAATTCATCCCGCTCGGCCTGGGATAAGTCTCCCGCCACGTACCGCTCGGGAGCTCCCAGGTTGACAGCCGCATTGTGATCCATAATCTGGCTTCCACTAGGATAGTGAAAACAGGGAACGCGCCGTTACAGGGCCGGCCGGCGTCTCTGACCCGGCGGAGTTACCCTCCGCAATCGGGGGTATGCGGCACCCGCTTTGGTTCATTCCCTATATTCATAGCAGAGTTGGTGGCCCGCTGGCTGAACCGGCGCCGCTGGAACTGGAGGGACGCCGCTGATCCGCCCCGTTTTGAATGCGGGCTTGCGTTGTGCTACAAGAGTGCTGTCAAGCGGGTTAAGCCCCAGGGCGCGTTCGCTGGGCGCGCGCGAATCGAGCTCAGTGTAACGCAGAGGGAAGATGGCTTCCATGAAGAAAACGATGCTTTTGATCGCGGGACAAGCTCTGTGGGTGACGGGCTTGTTGGCCGCCCAACCGACCGTCCAGGACGCGAAAAAGTTTCTGGACGATGCCGAGCAGCGTCTGCTCGTCTTGGCCAACGAGGCGCAGCAGGCCAGTTGGGTGCAGGAAAACTTCATCACGTCGGATACGGAGGCGCTTGCGGCGCTGGCGAACCAGCGGGCCACCGACGAGCAGGTGCGGCTGGCCAAGGATTCCGAACGCTTCGATGCGCTTACGCTGCCTGCCGACCTGGCGCGCAAGATGCGGCTGTTGCGGATCGGCTTTACGCTGGCCACGCCGGCCGACCCGAAGGAAAGCGAAGAAGTGTCGCGCCTGGCGGCCGGGCTTGACGGGATGTACGGGAAAGGCAAGTATTGCCCGCCGGCCCTCGCATCGAGCGACAAGAAGTGTCTGGACATCACCGACATCACGCGCATCATGGCGACGAGTTCCAATCCGGGCGAGTTGTTGGACGTCTGGAAGGGCTGGCACGCGATTGCGCCGCCCATGCGAAAGGATTTCACGCGTTTTGTCGAGCTTTCCAATAAGGGCGCGCGAGAACTGGGCTTTCGTGACACCGGCGCGATGTGGCGCTCGAAGTACGATATGCCGCCGGACGATTTCGCCAACGAACTCGACCGGCTGTGGGCGCAGGTGCGGCCGCTCTATCTATCGCTGCATGCTTACGTGCGCAATCGGCTGCGGGAAAAGTACGGCGCCAGCGTGGTTCCCGCCGATGGCCCGATTCCGGCCTATCTGCTCGGCAATATCTGGGCGCAGGACTGGTCGAACATTTATCCGTCGGTCGCGCCTCCCGGAGCCGACCCGGGCTACGATCTGACGAGCATTTTGAAGGCTCGCAAGACTTCTCCGACCGACATGGTCCGCTACGGGGAAAGCTTCTTCAAGTCGCTGGGGTTTGCCCCGCTGCCGCCGACATTCTGGGAGCGTTCGCTGTTCGTGAAACCGCGCGACCGCGACGTGGTTTGCCACGCCAGCGCCTGGGACGTGGACAACCTGGAGGATCTGCGCATCAAGATGTGCATCGATATCACGGCCGAGGACTTCACCGCCATTCACCACGAACTGGGCCACAATTTCTACCAGCGGGCTTACAACAAACAGCCGTATCTATTTCGCGACAGCGCCAACGACGGCGTGCATGAAGCCATCGGCGACACCATCGCGCTCTCGGTGACGCCCGAGTATCTGGTCAAAATCGGACTGCTGGACCGGGCGCCGGATGCGTCGAAGGATATCGGGCTGCTGCTCGCGCGCGCTCTCGAAAAAGTCGCGTTTCTGCCGTTCGGCCTGCTGATCGACCAGTGGCGCTGGCGGGTATTTTCGGGCGAAATTCCGCCCGACAAGTACAACCAGGCATGGTGGGAGTTGCGGGACGAAGTATCAGGGCATCGCGCCGCCAGCCGGAGCGGAGCGAGCTCGATTTCGATCCCGGCGCGAAGTATCATGTGGCGGCCAATGTTCCGTACACCCGCTACTTCCTGTCCTTCATCATGCAGTTTCAGTTTCATCGCGCGCTGGCCAGAGCGGCCGGTTGCCCGGTGGCGGGAAGCGGCACGCCCCTGTCGCGCTGCTCGATTTATGGCAGCAAGGAAGCCGGCGAGAAGCTGAACAAGATGCTCGCCATGGGGCTCAGCCGCCCCTGGCAGGAGGCTTTGTACGAGATGACCGGGGAGCGCGACCTGGACGCTTCCGCGATCCTGGACTACTTCGCTCCGCTTCAGAAATGGCTGGATGAACAGAACAAGGGCAAGCCGGTAGGCTGGTAGGCGATTAGCGACGCAGCTTGCAATCCGGACGCGGAGCGGCGGACAATGTTCCGATGCGTCCACAACGAAGCTTCCTACGGCTTGCCTTTCTCCTATTGCTCTTGATTGGGTCGGCAGCAGCCCAGCCGCCGGCGCCGAGATACGAAATCGTCGACGGTCACCTTCACTTCCTCAGCTTCGTTCAGGAAACGGGAGGGATGGGCGCGTTCTTCAAGGCCATGGATGACACGGGGGTGACGGAGTCGGTGGTGATCGGCATGCCCGTCGTCAAGGAGTGGGACGAGGGAGATGCGAAGCGGCCCACCTATTACCTGGACAACGATTCCCGAACATACTGGTACAGCGCGACCGACTTCCTGGTGGCGCGGGCCGTGCTGGAACTGCCGAAAGAGATGCAGGCCCGTCTGCATCCGTTCATCTGCGGCTTCAACAGCGCCGATCGAAACGCGGTGGATCACGTCGAGCGCATGCTGGCGCTCTACCCCGGCTTCTGGCAAGGCATCGGCGAGGTTTTCCTGCGGCACGACGAACTGACCGCGCTTACCTATGGCGCCGTTCCGCGCGCAACCTCGAGCGCGTTCGGCCGGTTGCTGGATCTGGCCGCGGCACGCAACCTGCCCGTGCTGGTCCACAGCGACATCGGGTCGGCCTGGCTGGAACAACCCGACTTTCTTGGTGAGATCGAATCGGCGATACGGGCGCATCCGAGCACTCGCATAATCTGGGCGCACGCCGGGATCAGCCGCCGCATCGTGATCGCCAATCACACCGACATACTTCGCCGGATGCTGGGACAGTACCCTAATCTCACGATCGACTTATCGTGGGTCATCTTCGATCAGGAGATCGCGCCCGGCGGGGTGTTGGACCGCAGATGGGTGAGCCTGATCGAAGAGTATCCTGGCCGCTTCGTGATCGGCTCGGATGTGGTCGGGTTCTTTGACCAGTACAAGCCGACTTTGCAGCGCTACTATGTGCTGCTCGATGCGCTCAAGCCGGAAACCACGCGAAAAGTGGCGCACGACAACTTCCTGGCTTTGCTTCCGGCGCGCCAGGCGGCTGAGGCACGATAAGGAACGCAACGGAGCCGCGACCATAGGGAGCGGTCGCGGCGATTCGTCAGCCCATCTCCACAAGCACGCGGTTCTGGTCGGCCAGTTTCCCGGCGGGGATGAAGTTCCCTTCCAGCATCTCGCCGTTCAGCACCAGCTTCCGCACGCCCTTCTGAACACCAGCCGGGTTCTGCACCTCCACGCTCACGTTTTTCCTACGGAAAACCCGATTCACCGTGAAGCCCTTCCACGACGATGGAATGCAGGGATCGATGCGCAGCCCGCCATACTCCGGCCGCAGGCCCAGAATGTGTTGGGTCGCGGTGAAGAACGACCACGCGGCCGACCCGCTCAGCCACGGCACTCGCGAAGCGCCGAATCGCGGGCTGTATTTGCTGTGGGTGAACTGGCAGTATACGTACGGCTCGATCTCGCGGACCTCGGCCCGTGTGTTCCACGCGCTCGGCAGCGTGGCCCGGAAGTACTGCCACGCCAGATCGCCGTGGCCCAGCATGGTTTCGGCGATCACCGCCCATCCCTGCGTGTGGGTGAAGATGCTGCCGTTCTCTTTCATTCCGGGATTGAACAAGGCCGCGCGCATCACGTTGTAATCGGTCTCGACATACGGCGGATCGCAAATCATCAGCCCATACTCGGTGGCCAGCCGGTCCCGCACGGCTTGCATCGCCGCGGCGGCCCGGCCTGGATCGGCGTGTCCGCTCAGCACCGCCCATGATTGCGGATTGAGGAAGATCTGGCCCTCGCGGCTCGAGCGCGATCCAAACTGGAAACCATCGGCGCGATACGCGCGCAGATACCACTCGCCATCCCACGCGTGGTCCCGCAGATTCCGGTCCAGCTTGTCCAAGTTATCCTGCGCCCATGCCTCCTCTTCCTTGGCCGCCAGTAAGTGACTTACCTCCAGATAGACCGAAAGCGCGTAACGGAGCTGGAAGGCCACGAACACGGTCTCGCCCTGGCCGCCCAGACGGATGCAGTCGTTCCAATCGGCGGACAGGCCACACGGCAAACCATGCGCGCCGGAGCGATTCAGGCTGAACAGGATGGCCCGCTTCATGTGGCCCAGCACGGTGTCCTCCCCTTCATCGGCATAGGGAAAAACCTTGCTGTAGAAGAAGAGATCGCCAGTCTCCTTTACGTACGCGGGGATCGCGTTAAAGAGCCACAGACAATCGTCGGAGCGGTACTCTTCCTCACGCGGAGCATGTTCCGACCCCGGGCGATGCGCGAACTGCTTGACCACCGGCATGGCGCCGCCGGTGGAGACCTGGCCGGTGATCATCAACTCGAGCCGCCGGACGGCCTCGGCGGGGATTGTGTGCATCACGCCGAGCATGTCCTGCACGGTGTCCCGGTACCCCAGGCCATCCCGCTCGCCGGCATAAATGAGGCTGGCGGCGCGCGACCACGCGTAAGTCATCAGGCAGTTGAACGGGCTCCACATGTTCAGCATGCTGTTGAACTCGGTATCCGGCGTGTTCACGTCGAGCCCGGTGATGCGCGCATGCCAATAATTCTTGAGGCCAGCCAACTCCTGGCTGACCTTTTCCGGATTGCCGAATTCGTCCGCGGCCCGGCGGCCTTCCTCGCGCGCCGTGCCGACGCCCATCAACACCAAGAACTCCCGCGTCTCACCCGGTTCGAGAAGGATTCGGCTTTCGAGCACACCGCAGCCGTTGTCGCCGGCGGCGAGGGAATTGGTGCACTGTCCCCGCTCCACCACGGCGGGCCTGGCATAACTCCCATAAGTACCGAGGAACACCGTGCGGTCTGTGTCATAGCCAGAGACCTGGGAACCCACCAGGGCGAGAAACGTGTGGCGTCCCTGGTCCTTCTCCTCGAAGTTATCGGGCGTGTTGGGGATGTTGACGTTGGTCCCGTGATCGATAATGCCGCCCTCGACAGCCATTTTCACAATGTGCTGGGTGTACTGCAGATTGATCAGGTCGTCGTAGGCGCTCCAGTTCCCGGCGTATTCCACGTAAGTGAAAGCGCTGAGCCGGCGCAGCTTGCCGCTCAGGTTGGTCAGCCGGACGCGCCAGCATTCGAAGGTCCTGCCGAGTGGAACGAAGTAAGTGGTTTCCGCGCGGACGCCGGCGAACTCGGAAGAAATGACGGTGTACGCGCTTCCGTGACGGCACTCCGACTTATACTCATCCAGAGGCTTGCCCACCGGCTGCCACGAGGCGGACCAGTAGTCGCGCGTATCGTGGTCGTGCAGGTAGATATAGCGCCCCGGCTGGTCCAAGGGGACGGAATTGAACCGCAGCCGGGTGAAGCGCCCCTGTGCCGCCGACTTATAAAAGCTATAACCGCCGGCATTGTTGGTGATGATGGCGCCGTACTCGGTGCTGCCCAGGTAGTTACTCCAGGACCTGGGCGTATCCGGGCGAGTGATCACATATTCCTTGTTAGTGTCGTCAAAATAACCGTACTGCATTTCAGCACTCCGGAATCACTAGGTGTGTCAACCGCTCCCTAAACGGTCGCGGCTCCGATGTGTTACTTGGCGCGGCTGGCCGCCAGCTCGGCCTGAAGCTTCTTGGTGGACTCTTCGTTCAGCGGGTAGAAGAACATTCCCAGCCCGGCCAGCAGCGTTCCCACGGCTGGTGCGATGGTCATCAGCAGCCGGATGCCGTGCTGCCCTTCGGCCGTCTGCACCACATTGGCCTTGAAACCGTATACAGCGAGCAGGGAGGCAGCCAGCGCGCCTCCGATCACCCAGCCGAACTTATTCGACATTCCCGATGCCGAGAAGATCAGTCCGGTCGCCCGGCGGCCGGTTTTCCATTCCGAGTAGTCGGCCGTGTCCGCGAACATGGCCCAAAGCAGGGCGGACGTGGGCCCGGTGAGCATGCAGTACACGATGTTATACCCGTACAGGAGAACGAACTGATTTGGCCCGACCCAGTAGGATAGGACAAGTGCCACCGTGGCGAGCAGCATTAAGCCGATAAAGGCGTTCTTTCTCCCGGTGAATGGTGTCACATACTGGATCAGGAAAGTGCCCAGCACCGACATTACCGACCCGACCACCATGAAAGTGGCCGCCCCGCCCACACTGCCGACATAATATTTGAAGTAGTAAACGATAGCGGCGCCGCGTATGGACACGAAACACACGCTCAGAATGCCGAGCGCGCACAACACCAGCCAGGGCGTGTTGGCGAGTAGATCGCGCAGATCCCTGGCCCGCGAAGTGTTTTGCTCCACCACCGGCTGAACGCGTTCGCGCGTGGTCGCGAAGGCCGCCAGAAACAGCGCCACCGCCGCCACGGCGTACACAGCGAGTGTCAGTTGGTAGCCGAGCGCCTGGTTTCCCTTGCCGAAGTAAGCGACCAGCCGCAGAGTGGAGAACTGCACCACCAGGCCGCCCAGGAAAGCGAAAGTGAATCGCCAGGAAGACAGGCTGGTCCGTTGCTGGGAATCCGGCGAAATCACACCCATCAGGGCCCCGTAGGGAACGTTGATCGCCGAGTACACAATCATCATCAGCGAGAGCGTGATGTATGCGTAAACCAGCTTTCCGGAGGCGCTGAACGAAGGCGTGGTGAAGGTGGCGACGCTCATGATCCCGAATGGCACGGCCATCCAAAGCAGGTACGGACGGAACTTGCCCCAGCGGGTGTGCGTGCGGTCGGCAATGGTGCCGATGAAGACATCGAAAAACATGTCCCAGGTGCGGGTGACCACCAGCATGGTCGCCAGCGCGCTTGCCGCCAGCCCGAAAACGTCCGTGTAGAAGTTGAGCTGGAAGTAGATAAACGTCATCCAGATCAGGTTGGACGCGCCGTCGCCGCACGCGTATCCGACCTTTTCGAGCACCGCAAGTTTGTTGTTTTCCTGAGTCATGGTGAGCCTGGGAGGACCGGTAGAAGGCGATGTTATCACAGTGAGGCGCAGACCGGCGCTCTCATTTTGGACTCCTGGGTCCGGTTTGCGGAGTGGGCGCACGCACTCCCGCGTGCGCCACGAGCTACCGCCAGCGGAAGAGCTTGAGCGCCAGCCCGAAGCAGACGATCAGCCAGCCGGCCAGCACTCCCATCTGCGGAGTCAGTTGCGCCAGGCTCGCTCCTTGCAGCATGTTCATCCGCAAGGCGTCGATGGCGGCTGTTAGAGGAAGCGCCTTGATGATTGGTTGGGCGAACTCCGGGAACCGCTGGGCCGAGAAGAAAACGCCCGATACGATCCACATCGGCATCATCACCATGTTCATCAGACCCGAGGCGGCTTCGATGGTTCTGGCGCGGGATGCAATCAACAAGCCGAGTGCGCTGAACGACAACGAACCCAGCACGCACAACAGCACCAGATCGAGCAACGAGCCGCGCAGGGGCACGCCGAACACCAGCGCGCCGAAGCCCACCAGCACGCCCACTTCCACCACCAGCAGCAGGAGCCGCGAGAGCAGAAATGACAGCAGGTAGTCGTGCCGCGGCATGGGTGTCGCCACCAGGCGCTTCATCAGTTTCTTGCGCCGGGCGTCGACGATGGCGAATCCCATGCCCCAGATGGCGCTGCCCATCAAATTCATCCCGAGCAGGCCGGGGATCAGGAAATCGATGTAGCGGGAACCCGGCTCGCGCATGAACTGGTCGCTGGTAGTGACCGGATCCACGCGGCCGGCGGCTCGCTGGACCGCACGATCGGCGAGCATGCGCGCCGTGCGTCCTTCCGGATTGGTGGCGTCGTACCGGTAGACAACGCGGCCGTCCGGCCCCGGCACGGCGACGAGCGCCACCTTGCCGTTGCGCAACGCTTCTTCGGCGGCCGCGGCGGGCAACTCGGCGACATCGAGTAGCTTCTCCTGGCGGAGCGACTGCGCCAGTTGCGGCGTGACGGTGGCGATTTTGAGCACGTCCGCGGGCCGGTTGCGGAAGGCGATGCCGAGGCCCGCGGCCAGCAAAATGGGGAAGATGAATACCCAGAACAAGGCTTCCGGCTCGCGAGTGAATTCGAGAAACCGCACCAGGGTCAACTGGGCCAGCGGATGCTCGGTCCAGGTACGCGGGCGCGGAGATTGTCGGGCAGCCTCTCTGGCGCCCAGATCGGGGATGGTGACTTCACTCATCGCGCAAATGCCGTCCCGTCAGGGTGACGAAGACGTCCTCCAGGGAAGCGGAATGGGTGCGCAGCTCGGTCAGCGGAACACCCTGCCGGCTGAGTTCGTCAAGGAGCGCGGGCACCGCGCGATGCAGTTCGGTGACCTGCATCTGCACGCTGCCGTTCTCGCTGCGGACCTGGCGGACGCCCTCAATCTGGCTCAGTGCGGACACGGCGAGCGGCTTCGCCGCGGTTCCGGCCGAAAACTCCACAACATGCTCGACGCCGATGGAAGCAATCAACTCACGCGGCGTGCCGAGCGCGATGACTTTGCCGTGGTCCATGATGGCGATGCGGTCGCACAGGCGTTCGGCTTCATCCATGTAGTGGGTGGTCAGCAGGATGGTCCGGCCGGAGGCTTTGAATTCTTCGATCAAGTCCCAGAGCTGGCGCCGGGCCTGCGGATCGAGGCCCGTGGTGGGTTCGTCCAGGAACAGAAAATCGGGATCGCCCACCAGCGCGCAAGCCATCGCCAGGCGCTGCTTCTGCCCACCGGAGAGATTGCCTACGCGCGATTTCTGTTTCTCTTCGAGCTGCACCAGAGCGATTACCTCGGCCGGGGTGGGTCCCGCGTGGTAGAAGCTGCGAAACAACCGGACCGTCTCCAGCACGGTGAGCTTGTCGGCGAGTTGCGTATCCTGAAGCTGGACGCCGAGCCGCTGGCGGAGTTGCGGGGCGTTGGAATCCCAGCGCATGCCCAGCATTTCCACTTCGCCGGAATCGGCGGAAACCAGCCCCTCGCAGATTTCCATGGTGGTGGTTTTCCCGGCGCCGTTGGGTCCGAGCAAGCCGAAGCATTCACCTGCCCGGACCTCGAGTTCCAGGCCGTCGACGGCGAGTACGTCCTTGTAGGCCTTCCGCAGGTGGCGCACTTGCAGAACGGCTCTCGGCGCGGCGGCTGTCATTTGTCCAGTATCGCGTCGCGCAAGCTGGATCGTCAACGACACCTTCCGTATTGAAGCAACGTCCCAGCCGGCCGGCGCGTCGAGATTATAATGCGACCAGTGGGACGGCTGAGTCCGCTCTGAAAACCTGCGCCGCCGGGTTTCTCGCGGAAGGGGTATCGTGCGTATTCGCTTCTTGTTTCTGCTCACCGCCGGGTTGGCCGCGCAGGCCCAGACCGGTGAGGTAACCACCCGCGGAGAAACGCCCACCTTTCAATCGAGTGTGAACCTGGTGCGCGTTCCGGTAGTGGTCCGCGACAAGCAGGGACACCCGGTCGGCAGCTTCCACAGCCAGGACTTTCAGATCACCGACCGCGGCAAGGCGCAGTACGTTTCGCAGTTCGCCATCGAAGGCAGTGCAGCCGCGCCTTCGACCGCAGGGGCCGGGCATGCCCCGCCCGCAGCGCCCAAAGCGGAGATCCCTGCCGAACTCGCCGCCGCTGCTTCCAAGCTGGTGGCCCCCACCCACTTCGTCGCCTTTGTCTTCGATGACGCTCATCTCAAGCTCGAAGACCTCATGAGCGCCCGCGTGGCAGCGATGAAATACATGGAGCATGGAATACCGCCGCAGGAACGCATCGCGTTGCTCACGCTCTCCGGCAAGCTGTCGCTCGAATTCACCGATGACGCGGCGAAATTCCGCGAGACGCTGATGAAGGTCACGCCCGTGCCGCCTCGGGTGCACTTCCCTCCCGCCACTTTGTTCGCGGCGGACACGTGGCTGAACCGCGAAGGCGGGGATCCCAACTCGGGCATACTGGGGGCGCAGATCGACATTACGATGCATTGCCTCCAACTTCCCCACGAGGCCGTAGCTTCGGCTAAGGCGATCGCCGAATCCACTCTCCGCCAGGTCGCCGATGAAGGCCGGGAAGATGCGCTCTACGCCTTCCGCATCCTCAACAACATGGTGCGGTTGCTCAGCGCCATACCCGGCGATCGGGTGATGGTTCTCGTATCGCCCGGCATGTACCTGCCCGCCGAGCTGCAGAAGGAACTCAGCGAGTCCATCGACCGCGCCACTCGCGTGGGCGTCGTCATCAACACGCTCGACGCGCGCGGGGTTTACGGCGAAAACCCGGCCGGCGCCATAGAGGGCGATGTTCCTCCCGTTTGCGGCCCAACCGCGCAGATCATCGCCGGTCAGAAACACTCCGAAACGACGGCCCAAGGGCTGATTCTGGGCGACCTGGCTTATGGCACCGGCGGCACTGCTCTCGGCCAGAACGATTTCCAGGCCGAATTCAGCCGCCTGTCCAACCCGCCCGACTTCGTATATTATTTGGGCTTCTATCCGAAGGACCTCAAACCAGACGGGAAGTATCATGAGATCAAGGTGACGCTGGCGAACGGCAAGGGCTTTTCGGTGCAGGCACGCAAGGGTTACTGGGCGCCGGACCATGAGGAGGACGCCGCCGCAACCGCCAGCCGGGAAATCGGCGAGGCCGTGTTCTCCCGCGATGAGCTGCGCGACCTGCCCATCGACATTCACAGCGAATATTTCAAGACAACCGCCGAAGACGCCAGCCTGACCGTCACCGCTCACCTCGATATCCGGCAGCTTCCTTTGCGCAAGCAGGACAACCGCAGCCGCGACGACCTGACCCTGGTGTGTGCCCTGTTCGATGGCAATGGCAACTACCTCAAAGGGACGCAGAAAGTGGTGGAGCTTCGTTTGAAGGACGAGAGTCTCGATCAGCGGCTTACCCGCGGCGTCAATGTGATCAGCGATTTCGACGTCAAGAGCGGTCCCTACCTGATTCGCATCGTGGTGCGCGACGCCGAAGGCCGGCAAATGGCCACCGCCAACGGCACGGTGGAGATCCCGTGAGGACTTCGCCGGCTCAGTCGTGGGGCAGGTTGATAACCTGCGGGCCGATTGGCAATCGGCCCAACCGGGCGCAAGCCCGGCCGTCGCCAGTCGCGCCGCACCCCAAGCTTCCGCGACACGTGGCCGTGCTCCTTTTTCTGTTCGCACCGCTGCTGGCACAGACCGGGGAATCTGGCGCTCCGGGCTCGGCGCCCCTCAAGATCAAATCCGAATCGCGCCTGGTGCTGGTGGATGCCGTTGTCACCGGCAAGAAAGACGCGGCTATTCCCGGCCTGACCGCGAGTGATTTCCACGTCTTCGAAGATGGCAAGGAACAGACCGTCACCGCATTCCAGTCTCACGCGGGACCCACAATGCCGGGAATGCCACAGCAGCACTTTCTTCTGCTATTCGATGGCAAATCCAACGACGACCTGAGATCGCTCCAGGAGCCCGCCACCAGGTTCATCGCGGAGAATGCCGGACCCAACCGGCTGATGTCCATCGCATATTACAGTTCCGGATGCATGACGATTGCCACGCAATTCACCGCCGATGTCGGCCGGCTCCAGCACGCGCTGGGCACGCTGACCAGCGTGCTTCGCTGCGGCTTCGTCCCCGATCCTTACGGCGATCTGCAGGCGCTCTACTACGCGCAGTTGGCGAAGGACCTCGCCCATGTGCCCGGCCATAAAGTTGTGGCCCTGTTTGTGCCCAGTGCCGCACCGGACAAGAGCACCGACAGAAATGTGATGTCCGGTTCCCCGGATGAGGGGACGCGCCGCCTGATCGATCCGGTTTTTGGGTCGGCCGATCCCAGCTCGCGGGCGTCCCAGCTATCCGGGTTGACTCCAGGTGTCACCACGCCGGCAAGAAACGCCGGCCGGGATCCGTTTGGGATGGAAGCCGAGTTTCGCAAGGCGGATGTCTCCGTTTATCCGGTCGAAGCGGAGTCCGGCGCGCGGACTCCGGGCTGGGCGCTTCACCTGGCCGACGCGACCGGCGGCCGCGAGCTCAACCGCGGCAACGACGTTGTCGCCGCTTTCCATCTGCTCTCCCGCGAGCAGGACGAGGACTACACGCTTGCCTATGTGCCGCTGGAATCGCCGGAGGGAAGCTGCCATATTCTCAAGGTCACCGTCGACCGGCCCAACGCGAAGGTGCGCGGGCGCAATCTGTATTGCAATGTCCGCGAAGTGAGCCTGGTGGCGGCCAACCCGCTGGAGAAAGAGCTGGAGAATCTGGCGGCCTCGCCTCAGCCCGGCAATGCCGCGGCGTCGGCATCGGTGCCCTTCTTCTATGAAGCTAGCGGCGTGGCGCGAGTCACTCTGGCGATCGAGATTCCCTCGCCCGTTCTCAATCCCACCGAAGGGAACGGCAAGATCCACGCCGAGATGGACGTGCTCGGCATGGCTTATAACCTGGGAGACGAAGTGGCCGCGCGGTTCAGCGATACGGTGAGATTCGACTTCGACAACCGCCAGCAGTTCGACGATTTTCTGCGGCGCCCGCTCCACTACGAGCGCCAGTTCAAGATCGCTCCGGGCAATTACCGGTTCAAGCTGATCTATCGCTCGGCCCAGGATCGTTCCGGCGTGGTCGAAACGCCGCTCGCCATCGGCCCCTTCGACGCCCGGCTGCTCAGCCTGAGCGCCATCGCCCTCGGCCGCGACGTGCAGCCGATTACGCCAGAGGCGGTACAAGAGGAGACCGAAGCGGGGAAAAAGCCGCTGGTCTTCCGCGGCAGCCGGATTATCGTCTCCGGCTCCGATCTGTTCTTGAAGACTGGCCTCGCCGAAGCCTACTTCGAAATCTATCAACCGCCCGCGTCAGGCTCACAGCCGGTTCATTTGACCATGCGCCTGCGCGTGCTGGACGCACAGAGCAACGAGCAAAAGTGGGCTTCCGCCGATATCGACTTGAGTGACCTGGCCAAGTCCGGCAGTCGCGCGATCCCGGTTGCGCTCAAATTGCCGGTCGCGGCCCTGCCGCCCGGAGCCTATCGCGCGGAGCTGACGGTGAAGGACGCCGCCGGCGGCCAGGCCGCCCGCAGCGTGCAATTTCGGACCGAGTGAATTTCGGAGCCGCGCCTTACTGAACGTCGCTAACCTTCCCGTCGACGAAGGTGATCTTGAGGTCCTTGTACACGTATATAGTTTTCTGCTCTCCGTTCAACTTTGTGTTGGGCTGGCCCAGGATAGCGACCACTTGGTCGATGGTCTGGCCACGGGTAACGGTCGCCGGCGCGGCTGCCTGGGCGGTTTGCTGGAGCTCGCTGGCGACATTCGCATCGGGCGCGGGCAAGTCCGCGGCGTAAGGGGCCGGCGTCTGCGTGCGCAGCGAGGCATCGAGCACCGGCAAATTGCCCTGGCCCTGGCGGCTCTGCAATTCGCCTAATCCTTGATCGAGCATCTCGCGCATATGGTTTTGCATCTCCTGCAGGTCCGCGAGGGCGATCTGAACCGCCTTGCCGCTCTGGCAGTCCGCAGTCTTGGCGGCCAAAACTTTGGCGTTGGTCGGATCAGGATACGCGGCCGCTGGATCGAGCTGCAGCACGTCGCCCTGCGTGACGGCACATTGCTGCCCATCGGCGCTGACCACCACGACGCTGGACACGATGAAGATGTGCTGCACGTTGGGCGATAAAGCCGGCGGCGGTGCGGCGGCAGCCGGCGGCGGCGCAGCGGCAGCCGGCGCGGGGCTTGCCGTTGCGGCCTGGGGTGCCTGGGCTGCCTGGCTTTCGGCGCTCTCCCGCGCGAGTTGCTGCCGGACCTCGTCGGCGATGACCTGCTTGACCTCGGGAGTGAGGATCACCTGGCCTCCGGGAGCCGTGGCGTCGGCGGCTGGTGCTGGCGCCTGGGCGTTGGCGGCCGCGGCTGCGTCCAGCCGCTCCTGGTACGCCTCTTGCAAGGAGGTTGCCAGCAGGTAGTCGGTCAGCCAGAGATTGGGGCTTGCGTAGGATGGGTACGGAGCAAAGTAGCCGGCATAGAACCCGAACCACGGGTTCCCGGCCCAACCCCAGTTATAGTAGATCGGCGCGGCCCAGGGGCGGTAGGCCCAGGCGTAGAACCTTGGCGAATAGAAACGGAGCGGTGCGTAGACATTGAAGGCGACCCCGTGGTAGTAATACGGGCGATAGAACCGGGCTTGCGCGCGGCCTCCGACATAATAGGTCCGCTGCACAAACACGTTTCCCCGAACGGTCACGCGCCGTTGCACGTAACCGTGCCCGCGCCCGTTGGCGACGGCGATACCGCCGCCCGGGAGCCTGTGCACGATGCGCCGCTCACCACCCGGACCGTGATAGACCGTGGCGTTGGCTGTTCTGGACACCATGTGACCCGACGCCCCACGCGGTCCGTTGTTCCCCGCGCCTGGGTGACCCGCCGATAAGCCGGGCCTGGAGCCTGCCGGCCTGCCCGCGTTATTCGCCGCGGGCCCCCGTCCGGGGTGATTGCCCTGATTCTGGTGGGCGCCCGCCGGTCCGCCGGGGTGTGCGTTACCGCCACGCGCCGCTCCGGTTGGGGCCGATGTGTGGCCGGCCGGGGAGGGCTTGGAGGGCGCCGCGTGGCCCGACGGCTGCGACGCATGACTGGCCTTGGCGGGCTGAGCTTTCGCCGGCGGGTTGTTGGCCTTGTTGGCCGGGTGATTCTCCGCGAACAGGGCCCCGGCCAGGACCGAGAGCAACCCAACCGTGACTGCCCGGGCCCATCCCGGCAACCGGTGCGTGCTACTTCTAATTCCGTTCATACGGGCTTCCTTTCCCCTTGGCGGACGGGCAAATCCGGCGTCCGGGTTAGTCAACATATACACCCGATCGATCCCCTGAAACAAGTTTCTCCCCGCCGTCCCGTTTTGGCGGAGCGTCTCAAGGATGGGAATACCATCGACACCCTGTAGTGGTGGAACTCGGACGCGCGTATCCGGAAAGTGTCAGGTACTGTACAATAGCGGCTGAAACCGATGTCGGAGGAAGATCAGAAACTGCGCGCGCAGGATCCGGTGGCGCCGGGCGACACTGCACCGTCGATGCGGATCGGGCGTTATGTGGTGGCGCGCGAACTGGGGCGGGGCGGCATGGGAATTGTCTACGAAGCCACCGATCCCGCCATCGGGCGCAGGGTTGCGATCAAGGTCATCAACCTGCAATTCCTGACCGGAGCCGGCGAAGCCCAGGTCTTGCGGGAGCGGCTCTTCCGCGAAGCGCGTTCGGCCGGGGCGCTCTCCCATTCCGGCATCGTTGTAGTTTACGACGTGGGAGAGGACCGCGAGATGGCGTTTATCGCCATGGAGTACGTCGACGGACCGTCCTTGCAGCAGGTGCAGCAATCGGGCAGAAGGCTGCAACCCACCGAAGTGGTGGATATACTCCGGCAAATCGCCGCGGCCCTCGATTACGCCCACGAGAACGGCGTCGTGCATCGCGATATCAAGCCACCTAACATCATGCTGCACAAGGGCAGCCAGGTGAAGATCGCGGATTTCGGCATCGCCAAGATCACCACCGCGCCGAAATACACTGTCACCGGCATGGTGATGGGCACGCCCGCGTACATGTCTCCGGAGCAGATCGAGGGGCACGAGGTGGATGGCCGGTCCGATCAGTTTTCGCTGGCGGTGGTTGCCTATGAGCTGTTGACCGGCGCCGGTCCGTTCCACGGGGGAACCTACGCTTCGATGGTCCATAGCATTGTCTACGGCCAGCGGCCTTCGGCGCATGCGGCCAACCCGTTTCTGCCGGCCACCATCGACGTGGCGTTGGGACGCGGAATGGCGGCGCAGCCGGAGAATCGCTTTGCCAGTTGCACGGAATTGGTCTCCGCGCTGGACGCTGCGCTGCACGCCACGGCGCCGGTGGCTGCGAAGCCATCGCCCAGTCCCCCGCCGCGTACCGCTCGCCGTCTGACGACCCTCTTGGCGGTGTTGCTGGTTCTGGCGCTGGCTGGCGCGGCGGGCTACCGATTCTGGCCGGCACTTCGCGATTTCGCGGGGCGTCGGGCGCAGGAAGCCAAGCCTTCCGTGGCGAATCCAGTTGCGGGGACGGCCAGCGGGACGCCCGCTCCGTCCATCCCGCCAAAAGAGATGGTCGGCAAGGCCCCCGCGCCGGCTGCCCAGGCCGATACGCATCCACCTTCTCATAACGAAGTTGCGCCGAAGGCTGAAGCACCGGTGAAAACCGGCGAGTCGCCGGCGAAGAAACTCACCGCGCGCGCGGAAAGCGCCGTGCGCACGGACGAACCACCGGCAGTGCCTCCCGCGGAGATCGCGCGCCAGCCGGTGGTGCGAGTGCTTCCGCCAACTACCTGGACGGTCAGCGTCGATTCAGAGCGGGCGTGGACCGATACCAGGATCGACCTGCGCGCCAGCGACACGGCCGCGATCGTAGCCGACGGAAAGATCCGGGTCACCGGAGATCGGCGGATTGGCATACAGCAACCCGGAGGCTTCTCTCCAAACTGCAGCCGGCCCCGGGAGCTGTTTCACCAACCGGCCGGACCGGTTCCCGCGCCGCAACTGAATTGCTGGTCGTTGATCGGCCGCGTGGGCGCGGCCGGCGCCATCTTCGAAATTGGCATGCGCGGAAACGTGCCGCCGGGGTTGACGGGCCGGCTGTATTTAGGCGTGAACGACGACGACTACACGGACAATTCCGGTTTCTGGACTGCCGTGGTTACTGTCGAGCACCACTGATTTGCGCGAATTCGCGGCTGCCACCGGCGCTGCCGCCGCATGGTATGAAGTTCGGGTTACATTCATAACTGATGCCCATTCAGATCGGCGACACCCTCGGCGATTATCAGGTCACCGGCGTTTTGGGCCGCGGCGGCATGGTAGGGTCTTCCGCGTGCGGGTCGGGTCAGGACAGAGGGGAAGCAGTGGCCGCTTCCGGGCTGAAAGCCCGGTCTCGTGCCGGATTGCGCCCTTCGATGCGCTCGCGCCGGTTGTCATACCGATAAGTGAGGTTCAGCTTCAAGCCCAACAGCGCCGGAACCCATCCGCACGTGAACAGGCATCGCACGAACCTGACCAGAATGCGGTCGGCCCGGTAGAACTGCGAGTAAAGCCAGTCGGCGCCCTCCTGCAACTGGATGGCGGTCATTCGGTTGGGCCGGAATACCACATGGCGGAAATCGTAGCGATGCCAACCGTAGTCCGTGATGCGGCCCGCGCGCTGCATATCGCGGAACATCGGCGTGCCAGGGAGCGGCGTGAGGATGTTCAGTTGCAGCGCATCGATCCCGTGCCGCTGCAGGAACCGCAGGCAGCCTTCGAATATGCCCGGCTCATCGTTATCGAGCCCGACCATCATGCCAGCTACGATCCCGATTCCCTGGCGCCGGATCCTGCGCAGGCGTTCCCGATAACGGCCACTCTCGTTGAATTGCTTTCCCACCGATGCGAGGTTGTCCTGGTTCACCGTCTCCACGCCTATGAACAGGCCGCGACATCCTGCGGCATGCGCCAATCGGAGGAGCTCCGGATCATCGGCAATCTCGATCGAGCATTGGCCCACCCATCGTTTGCGCAAGGGAAGCATTTCCCTGAATAATTCACGGGCGTAGTCGGGAGAACGGGCAATGTTGTCGTCGACGAAGATGAAATCGCGCGGCACGCCGCGCAACTCCGCGATGACATCCGCTGCCGGCCGCTGCCGGTAGCTCTGTTCGTGAAACGCGGTCACCGAGCAGTACCGGCAGGCGTGCTGACATCCGCGGCCGGTTTGAACCGCGTTGATGGTGACGTAGTGTTTCGACGTAGGCGCGAGCAGGTCGCGGCGTGGAATCGGCGTGCGCAGTTCGCTCCGCGGGCAGGCCCGGCCTGTGTATACCTTGCGCGGCTGACCCGCTTCGATGTCCCGCAACAGAAGTTCCCAGGCTCCTTCGGCGTCTCCCACCACCACAGCGTCCAGATGTTCCGCGGCTTCCGCGGGGCAGAGAGTCGGATGGAATCCACCTCCCACCACGAACACGCCGCGTGCCCGGAACCGGCTGGCGATCTGGTAGGCTCTTGGCGCGAGAGCTGTCATGAAAGTGATTCCGACCAGGTCTACCTCACTTGTGAAATCGAGCGGTTCGACGTTTTCGTCCACAATCCTGACTTCATGCCTGCGCGGCGTCAGCGCCGCCACGATGGTGAGTGAGAGGACGCTGAATCGCAGCATCGCGCGTCTCGGCACTTCCGGCCGCTCGGGTGTGACGCGCACATTTTCTCCGGCGGGAAGAACCAGCAGAATCCTCATTGGATTGCCCCCTGACGAAGTCGGACAACGGGAAGCTGCAGCCGCCCAGGTGTCACCGGCGGCGCCGGCAGCGGACGGCGGCGCGCGACCGCGTTGACGTAGAAGAGAATCGCACCAGCCGCCGCAAAGTGCTTCCATGGATGGCCGCCCGTCGCAACCACCGAAGCGATCTCGCGATCCAGAAGCTCCGCCATCTTGGCGAGCACATAAAGGATGACGACAAACCACATGCGGCCTGCGGCGGAGTACCGGGGCGGAAACAGGGCAAGAAGCAGCGGCATGGCGAGCATGGAGCCGAACTGAACCACACAATAGAGCCGAAGATCGCCAGAGGAATGCCAATAAAGCACGCTGCCGAGACCCAGCAAAAGCATGGGGAGCAGTAACAGCTTTCCGGCCTTCATGCCGATCCGCTCACCGACTGTGGCTGCGACCAGTGACATGAAAACCACGGTCATCGGAAGACGGTCCCAAACCAGGCGCGCGTCATCCGGTTGGAGATGGTAGTAAGCCGAGCCGGCGCCGACCGCGGCCGTTCCTGCCAGCAATATGCAGTAAGCGGTCCGCTCCCAGGGCTCGACAAAGGCGTTGCGCGAACGAAGCGCCTTGATGCCATACAGCGCCGCGATGAAAAAGGGAATGTTCGAAATCACATTCCAGAAGTTCGGCACGCCATGCAGAGTTCGCCCGTCGGTAAAGGCGTGATAGCGAGGATCCTGCGCGATCGGCGGCAGAACGGCGAACCAGATCGCCAGTAGGGAGGCGGCTCCGGCGATCATTGCAAGGCGTCTGTACGAGTTAGCCATGCCACGAACAGGGCACGGCTATGCCCAGCCCGATCGTTTCGATATTTCAATGGCTTCCGCTGATCCGGCTCGAGAACTGGCGGCAGCGTCGCACACGATATGTACAGCTGTGTACATTCAATGCACTATGACTGAAGAAGGGGAAGGCTCACGCCTGTCGTCGCAGTACCGCACCGGTAGCCACAACAGCCGGAAGAAGGCGAGGCTGGCCGCGCCGCCGCTTCCTCAACTCTTTTCTATAAGTACCGCTGGATGCGGTCGCGAAAACGCGTATAGATCCAGGAGACGCTGACCAGGATCACGCCCAGGACGAAGAACGACAGGATGCGGTAGAGTGTTTCGAGCTCGCGCAAATCGTAGAAGAACAGTTTCCCGATACAGATGAGGAAGAGCGCCAGGCCGGACAGGCGGAGAGTACGGTCCAGCAGCGGAAAGCCGGCTCCCAGCAGCACTGCGCCTTCGATTCCCCAGGCTACGGTCAGCATGCTGCCGGAAACCTCGTGGTATAGAAAAGCCGTGGCAAGACTTGTGGCGAGCAGCGAGTAGAGCAGGCGCGCGCCGGGCTCCGAGGCGGGCTTCCCCTGCGTCTGCGGGATTAATAACTGCGCCACGAACAGGCAGCCGATCACCAGAACTCCCGCCGCGATCCTCTGTTCGGTATTCGCGAAGATCCCGGCCGGCAACAGTTCGAGATTCAGAGCCCGGCAGAACGTGACGGCGGCAAGCGAGTAACTCTGGAGCGGAGGTCGGGCAAGTCGCGGAAGCGGCCGACGACGAGCAAAAGAACGGCCAGAAATGCCCAGCCGATCGCGATGAATGGCGGGCGCAGTTCCAGGTACAGCAGTCCTGCCATGAGGCCCGCCGCGGTGTACAGGTACGGACGTCTCAATGCGCGCTCCCAATCCCGAAGCCGGTCCGTCCAGCGACCTTGCCGCCACCACTCGAAATAATGAGATGCAATGACGACCGCTACGTTTAGCAACCGATGGGAAACGCCGTAAGAATAGCCGGCATCGTCCAGGTTGGCGTAGAACAAGCGGCCGAACGCAGTGGCGGCAGCCAGGTGGCCCTGCAATCGCACACCCGGGAGATCGGCGCGGAGCCCGACTTCCATCAGCAACAGGGCGAACAAGGCCCAGGCTGGAGCGACGGCCACCGGGTTCAGCACCACCCACAACTCAATCAACGCGAAGAGCGAGCCACCGGCGGAGGCGATGTTAACGGCGCCGCGCGATTCGCTTGATGATGCCTGGTCCGGCCGTGCCGCGAAAAAGCGCGCGGCGAAAGCGTAGGCCAGCAGAGCCGCACAGCCGATAGCGAAACGTTCGTCCGCGCCGCCGATCGCGTGGAACGGCAGCACGGTGAAGTACAGCACACGCCCCGCGCCCAGCGCGGCGAGAACATGGGCGTGCGTCCGCAAGTCGGAGGGCCAGCGGCGCAAACCCAACTCGAGCGCCAGAATTCCCAGCGCCATCCAGGCCGGACCCAGGTAGACGGCCGGCACAATTCTCCAGAGCAGGGCGGCCGAGGCTGCGCTCGAAACCGCGCTGGCGATCGCTTGCAGCGCCTGTCCCTCCGATTCGCTCAATCGGTCCGTGGCCGAACGCAGTGCGCACAGCGCCGCGCCGTAGCCAGCCACCGCCGTGACGGCCAGCGGAATCCAGGGGTGCGCCCAGGGCGCCACCGTTCCGGCAGAGATTTCGACCTGGTGCAGCCACACGGCGCCGATTGCGAGCACGCCTGCCAGGTAGCCCTGCATTCTGAAATCGAACAGCCGGAATAGCCACCCGAATAGGAACAGGAGAGCGCCCAATCCCAGCCACGCGATCCCGACGTGGGGCAGCGAAATCTCAAACCCGATCACCAGTGCGACCAGGGCGGATGCGGCGTATCCATAGCTCCTGCCGGATTTTCGGAGGCCGCGATTGACATAGAAGAGCAGGGCGCCGAGCGCCGCCGAGGGCGTCCAGTCCTGTAAGGTCCGGCCGGCGAATTGCACGGTTCCGGCATCGGGAATATCGGTGAACAGGAGTTTCGCCCCCAACCCGGCAAACAACGTGGCGGCCAGACGGCGCGGGTAGTCCTGACGGAAAATCAGCCCGGCCAGAAAGAGCAGTTCCCCTTCGGCCAGCAGCGCGGCGTTCACCGTTTGCCCGTGGAGCTTCAGGGCCGCTGCCACAACGGAGCAAACCGCGGCCAGAGTGATCGGGCCTTCATAGCCGCCGGCGAAGATGCGTTCGAGAGTGGTGGTTTCAGGCGGGTATGTCGCCGGCGGGCGCAGAATGGCGCGCAGAATCGTATCGGCCAGATAGGCCACCGCGATGCCCGCCGCCAGCAGATAGATTCGCGCCGGGTCCGCGGCCGACCATTTCGCGTAGGAGAGCCCGGCGAATCCGAGCGCGTTGAGCGGCAGGATGGCCTGCTCCGCGGCATAGTTCGACCGGCGGCGGGCGCGCAGCAGATCGTAAGCTTCGAACAGAAGCCAATAGGCGGCGAACACGGTCTGCGCGGACCAGAGCGGCGCTCCGTTGTCGCCTCTCGATGCGCAGGTCGCATAGGTGGCAACCAGACCGAACAGGGCCATGCCCGACCACGAGAACCGGTAGGCGACGATCAGCAGCGAGCCGGCCAGCGGAACCAGCGCAATCACCGAAAGCGCAGTCACCGGCGTGATGGCCAGCGTTGCGAAGGCCATGAAATAGGCGAGACCGGTGAGCGCCTGGACACGATATCGCAACGAGTGGACCACCATGCCGGCAGCTACCGCCAGCAGCAGAAAGCCGCCCAGCAGCGGATTGTGAATGATCTTCGCCGCGTCCACCGCTTGCATGGCATAAGTGGTGAAATACAGGCCGGCCCAACCGCCGCCGAGAAGGCCGCGTGCGAAGATGACGTACCGGGCGCGCCGTTCCAGCACGACGCCGCCGATGAGCAGCGCGAAGCTGATCGCCAGGCCGATGGCGGAGCGCCCCGCGGGCCCCATCTGCGTGAAGGAGTAGCCAAGAAAGAGTGCGATGGCGATGACCAGGACGAAAATACCCAGCTTATTGAGCCAGTTCCCGCCGACCACGGCTTCCCACTCCTCGCTGCTCCGGCTTGCGCGCGCGGGCTCCGGTTCGGTGAAGCGCGGCGCGGCGAGCGGCGGAGGAGGAACAGGCGCCGGCAGCGGAGCGGCCGCGGGAGTCTCTGCCGGTTCGACTGAAGCTTCAGGAATTGCCGGAGTTGGAACTGGTGGCGGAATCTCCATGCGGAACGGCGGCGCTGGGATCACGGGCGCCGGCTCTGGCGCCGGCCTTGGTTCCAGCACGGGCGCGGGTGTTGGCACCGGCTCCGGTTCCGGCGCCGGCACGGGCACGTGCACCGGAATTGGCGGCGGAGTTTCGGGCGAAGCAGCGGTGCGCTCGGCTTTCAACCCGGCAACAGCGCCTTCCAGTTGGTGAATCCTTCGAACCAATTGCGCGACTTCGCCGTGTCCCACCTGGTCTCGCGATAGAGATTCGATCCGGCTCTCCAGCTCGGCATAGCGTTGCGAGAGAATCCACCAGCGGACCATCAGCACCACCGGGACCGCCAGCACGGCCAGCACAACCAACAACTCAATGCCATCCATTTGCGCATCACTCCTTTTCCGGCTGCGGAACAGTTCCGCTCTGCCGCGAGCCTTCCATCAGACGGGCTGCCTGCGCCTTGATGGCGCGCAGGTCGAGCTTGCCGGTGCCGAGCAGCGGCAAACTCGCCACCTGGAAAATGTCGTCGCACTTGGGAATCCACAATGCGGGCAGGCCGCTCTGCGAGAGGCGTCGCCAGAGATCCCGCGGCGCAATGTTGGCGTCCGTATATAGAAGTGCGAGTCGCTCGCCGCGGTGCTGGTCCGGCACACCGGTCACCACGCACGCGGGGCCACCCAGAATGTCCGCGACCGCATCTTCGATTCTGAGGTGCGGCACCATTTCACCGCGCGATCTTGCTGAATCGCGAAAGCCGGTCCGTGATCCGGATGAATCCTTCATCGTCGACGGCAGCAATATCGCCCGTGACGTACCAGCCATCCCGAGTCACCGAACTGGTCAGCTCGGGATTCCCGAGATAGCCCAACATGCGATTCGCGCCCTTCGCCAGCAGCAGCCCTTCCGTATTTGGCGGCAAGATTTCCCCGGTTTGCGGATCCACCACCTTCACGGCGACGCCCGGCAAGGGATGGCCGACCGTGCCTGGCTTGGACGCGACTTGCGTGTCGTTTCCCGCGCGGAAGTCGGGCGCGTTTACCGAGACGACCGGAGCCATTTCGGTGCACCCGTAGCCCTCGAGTAACTGCACGCCGAACTTCGTTTCGAACTCGCGCGCCGTCTGCTCGCGCAGTCTCTCGGCGCCGACCAGGACGTAACGCAAGGAGGCGAGTTGCTCGCGGGAGCACTTGCGGACGTAGTTGCCGCAGAAGGTCGGCGTGGAAAGGAGGAATGTGCCCTTGTGCTTCTGGATCAGCGCCGCGGTCGCCTTTGGCATCCAGCGGGTCGGGGTGGTAGACCGCGCCGCACCCGCTCACCAGCGGGAACCAGATGGTCACTGTAAAACCGAAGGAATGGAAGAACGGCAGCGTGCCGACAATGCGGTCGTCGCCGTTGATCCAGAACACCTGGGCGATCGCCTCGATGTCGGAGATCAGGTTGTAGTGCGACAGCATCACACCCTTGGGAATGCCTGTGCTGCCGCTCGAGAAGACGACCGTCGCGAGCGAATCCGGCGTCTGCGGTTGCCGCGAGTAGCGGCGTAACAGGAAGAACTCGGGGCTCAGGCGCGCCCGCAACCAGGCGGCGGCCTTGTCGGCCGAGGTAGAAGAGGCCAGGATGTCTTCGATGTAGACCAGCGCCCTCCACAGCCTCCAGTTTCGCTTTGGCGAGAAACGTCCGCGAGGTAATCGTCGGTCCGATCCGGCACTGCTCGACGACCGCTGGCCATGCCCTCCCGGCCGGCGGTGAAATTGAGGTTCACGGGCTTCTTCGCGGCTAGCGTGAGGCCGACGTTGACCAGCGCGCCGGCCACCGATGGCGGCAACAGCACGCCGACCATTTCGTCCGGCGGATCGATGCCTGCGAAGCCAGTCGGCAATCAGCAGGCCTCCGAGGAGCGCTCTGCCGTAAGTCGCCTCGCGGCCCGTCGAATCCGCCATGGCGAATTTCGACCAGTTTTTCCGCGCGGAGCGAATGAAGCGCGCCGGCAACACGTCGCGGCGCGACTTGCGCGCTTCGATCGCGTCGCTGCCCAATTCCAGAATGGCCTGGCGAACCTCCTGCGCGGTGGCCGTGGATGGGAGCGGGCGACCGAAAGAAACCGTAACCGGATATGGAATGCGTTTCGGCCATTTCCAGAAAAACTTGCCGCGCTCGAAACTGAAGATGCTGCCCCACAGGCGATCCAGATGCACCGGGACGATGGGCACGCCGGTACCCGCCACGATCGTATGCAGGCCGCTCTTGAATGGCAGCAGGTTGCCGGTCCGGCTGATGGCGCCCTCGGCGAAGATGCAGACCACTTCGCCGGCGGCGAGTTCCTGGCGGGCCCGCCGGACGGCCTCCAGCGCCTCGCGCGGCGACCGCGTTCCGACCGGAATTGCATTCGTCAGACGGAAGAGCCAACCCAGCGTCTTCATCTCGAAGAAAGGCCGCCAGACCATGAAGCGGATAAAGCGCTGCACCGAGGCGCCGATCAGCAGGCCGTCCACATGCGACATGTGGTTAGCCACCAGCAGCGCGGGCCCGCGGAGCGGAACGTTCTCCATGGCCGACGATGCGGATTCGGAAGACGGTGTGGGTCGCCATCCAGAGCACGAAGCGAATCAGGAAATCCGGGACCACGGTCACGATGTAGGCGGTGGCGCCCACCGTGGCCAGTCCGAATACTCAGGATCAGCTTGTCGGGCGAGACGTGCAGCCGGTCATGCATCAGCCACAGAGTTGCCGAGGCCAGCAGCAGGCCGATGGTGTTGTAGAAATTATTGGTGGCGATCAGACGGCCCTTTTCGCGAGCCTCGGCCCGCTGCTGCAGATACGCGTTCAGCGGCACGATGAACAGACCGCTCGAAGCTCCCAGCAATGCGAGCATGGCCGCGGACCAGTTGTATGATCCTCTCGCGGTATAAAGCAGGACGGAGAAGACCGCCATCAGGATGGACCCGAGCGGCACCAGCCCGAGTTCCACCTTGTCGCCCGACAGTCTCCCCGCCAGCATGCTGCCCACGCCGATCCCCACCGCCAGGCACGTCACCATCAGACCGATCCGCAGGTCGCTCACGTGCAGAACCTCGCTGCCGAACAGCAGCAGGTCCATTTGAAAGAGTGCGCCCAGAAACCAGAAATAGGAGATGGCGAGCACGGTCAGCCACAACGGGCGGTCTGCCAGCAGGTGTTTTGTCCCGGTGATGACTTCCGAAAACGGATTCAGACGAAACCGCGAGGTGCCGCCCGCCGGCCGGACGCGCGAAATGCGCAGGCTGGCGGCCAGGCCGACGACGGCCACTGCCACCATGACCAACCCCATGTTCCACGGCCGGTGTTTCCAGGTGACGAACAGGAAGGAGCCGATCGACGTGCCGAGGACGATCGCGACGAAGGTGCTCATTTCGAGCAGCGCGTTGGCGCGGGAGAGATCCTCGTCTTCCAGCATTTCCGGCACGATGCCGTATTTAGCCGGGCTGAAAACGGTGGAGTGCAGCGCCATCAGGAACAGCACGCCAAGCATCAGCTCGATGCGCGTGGAGAAAAAAGCCGCCAGGCCCAGCAGCATCACCGCGATCTCGAAAACCTTCACCGAGATCAGCACCGTGCGCTTGCTGATCGAATCCGCCAGGTGGCCGGAGTAGCCCGAAAACAGCAGGAACGGAATGACAAACACCGCCCCGGCCAGCGAGATGTATTCGCTGCCGGAACCCGTGGTGGCCGCCACGTGGACGGCTCGCATCGAAACGACAATCTTGTAGACGTTGTCGTTGAACGCGCCCAAGAACTGCGTCCAGAGGAACGCCTGAAACCCGCGCTTCTTGAGAAGATTGCCGAAACTGCCTTCGGACATCGTCCGTGCCATTGAATCACCAATCACGCGAATTGAGTAGTACACGTGAATCACCGCTTCGGCGCGACCGTGATTGCAGTGGTTTAGCCGTGGCTTGCACCGACGAAAAATCGAGTCATGTACATTTGATGCTCATGCCTGTACAATCAATGCATATGGCCTTCCTCTCGTCGTCGGAGCGGGCTTTTCTCCGCGCTGCTTCCAACTTGGCGTTCTGCAATCCGTTTCTGCCGGAGCGCATCCTGCATGAGCGGGCAGCGCTCGGCGCCGAGTTCGTGGATGACGAGCCGGTATGGAGTTTTTCGGTTGACGAGCCGGACCGGCGCCGCTCGAATGTCTGGCGAATCGCCGCCCGTCTGGAGGAACTCTGCCCGCGGCTGAGACAGAAGCTCGCAACCGGAGCCGCGGCAAACCGGCAAGACCTGATTTTGTACGAGGACGCAGTCCTCAACCTGCTTTACCAGCGCTATTATCCGCGCTTCCTCGATGCCGGGTTCGGCGCCCATCGGGAGGCGGGTCCGGCCCGCTGGCGATTCTACGAGCAGTTCCTCGCGGACTGGCGGCACTTTCTCGAGATCGACACCAGGTCGCTGCCGTCGTGTTACGAGCCCGTTCACACGTTCGCCTGCTTCCGGCAGATCCAGTGCGCGTTCGAGCGCATTTTCCAGAACATCATCGGCAACTCGGTTGCCGCCGCGCGGCTGCGGGCCGCCGTGTGGCAGTCGATCTTCACCCACGATATGCGGCGCTATCGCCGGACGCTTTTCACAAGGATGAGCGAATTCGCCACGCTGATCACGGGCCCGTCGGGAACCGGCAAGGAACTGGTGGCACGCGCCATCGCGAGTCGCGCTGTCTCCCGTTCGACGAACGCCGGATGACATTCCCGGACGACGACGCGGCCCCGTTTTTTCCGATTAATATCTCGGCTCTATCGCCGACATTAGTCGAATCGGAACTTTTCGGCCACTGCCGCGGTTCGTTTACGGGAGCGGTGGCGGACCGGAAGGGTTGGCTGGAAACCTGTTCGGCGCTGGGATCCGTCTTTCTGGACGAACTGGGCGACATGGACCTCGGGATTCAGGTGAAGCTGCTCCGTGTAATTGAGACCCGCACGTTCCATCCGGTGGGCGATACCGGCAGCCGCAGGTTTTACGGTAAGCTGATCGCCGCGACTAACCGGGACTTAGCGGCCGATATTCGGAAAGGCCGCTTTCGCGAAGACCTGTACTATCGTCTCTGCTCGGACCAGATCTCGACGCCCTCGCTTTCGCAACAACTCGCGGATTCGCCGCAGATGCTGCGCGAGTTAGTCGTTTACATGGCCCGCAAAGTCGCCGGAGCGGAAGCGGAAGAGTTGGCGTCCGAAGCGGTGGCATGGGTGGAGCAGAACCTCGGGCCGGGTTACTCCTGGCCCGGCAACTATCGCGAGTTGGAACAGTGCGTGAGGAACGTGCTGATCCGCCGCGATTACAAGCCGTCCGCGCAGCCCAGCCGGGTTCCCGAGGACGAGCTGGCCCGCGAGTTTCACGCCGGCAGGCTCACCGCGGAGCAACTGCTGTGCCGCTATTGCGCGTACATTTATGGCCAGACCGGCAGCTATGAAGAAACCGCCCGGCGACTGAAGCTGGACCGCCGCACGGTGAAAGCCAAGGTCGATCTTGCCGCCCTCGACGCCTCGCGCCAAGATCCGGGTGGCCGGCCCTACCAGGTATAGTGGGCCGTATAAGTGACCACCTTCTCCTGGTCGGGCGCGAGCGTCACTTCGTACTCAATGGTGCGGCTGTCGGTCTGGTGGTGCGTGTCCGATTCCTGTGCGATCACCCAGTTATACCAGCGGTACAGATGTTCCACTACGCGCACCGTGACTGTCTCCTTCTTGTGGTTGCGCAGCTTGATTTCGAAACTCTCGTCCGCCCATCCGTTCGGATATTGCATCTGCACCTGGTAGTGGGTCTGTTTGCGCTCGCCGGTGATATCGAAGGCGTTGCCGGTGTAAGCGCGGACGGTTTCGTCCTCGGGGGTATGGTCGATCTCGTTCTCGCCGGTGAACTCCAGTTGGCCGTCCTGGTCGCGGCGGTAGAAACGCACGCGGCCCTTGGGTAGCGCCATCCCCAGGTGATTGGCTGCGGAGTTGACGAACTCGCGCATCACCCACACATGAGGATTGGATTCGGTGCCGTATTGCGGCTATTGGCGCACGTCCTGATAGCCGTTGTACTGGTTCCGATTCACCGAGACGCCATCGTAGATGTAGAGCCGTTTGGATGAAATCCCGCTGCCGCGTAGAAACTCCACCTGCTTGGTCTCGCGATCATGGAGCGTGGTGGCTATCGGCAGGCGTGTACAGATGGTAGTCTTCGAAGGTTTGCTCGGTCACCTGCGGAGGCGTCGGGCCGTTAGTCATCAAAGAAGCCGCGTCCCTTCCCATGACAGTAAAGCCTTGCTCGGCTTCACCTTGTTCACTTCGCCGGCCATCAGCTTGATGTGGGCGTGATCGAACTGCTTGCCGCTCTGGTTGTCGAGTGTCACCCAGCCGACCAGGTCCAGTGTGTCGCCCGTCTCCGGCGCTACGATGTTGTAATCGGCGTTCCAGGTCATGCCGCCGGTCACATAGCTCAACTCGGCATCGAACTTCGCCGCCGCGCTGGAGTGGATGATCCAGTCGAGCGCCGGCTTGAGAATCGTATCGTCGCCCAGCGCCGGAAAGATGGGTTGCCCGGGCAGCGAGAACTGCAGTTTGCCGTCGACCTCGATAATCGGCTGGCCATTGCCGCCGCCGGCCATGGCCATCTGTGGTTGTACTCGATACTGCGCGGCCGTAGCGCTTCCATGGCCTGGTAGTGCGGCACGTAGCCGCTGCGCACGATTTTGCCGGCGATTACCCGCGTCGAGCCATCCTGCGAGTGAACCGCGAAATCGATCGTCTTGCCTTCGTAAAGATTCAGCAGGAGCTCCTGCGAAATGGGATCGGCGCGGTAGTTCTGCTCCAGGATCACCAGGGCGTGCTTGCCGGTGGGGTCGCGCAGAATCACCGAATCGGGTTCCAGGTGCGCGGTGGCGCCGGAAAAGCGAACCGTGTTGGAGCCGGATTGCAGGTCCAGGGGCAGAGTTTCGCGGACCACCGCGAAGTCCTGGTTGTAAATGGTCAGCGCCGGGTCTGCCGCCACGGCGACAAGTGTGAAACAGGCGCACAGCGCCGCAGCCTGAATGATGATTCGCAGCCGGGTTGGAGTCGTCATATTGGAATCCTATGGCAACTTAGATTCCAGACAGCCGACTCCGGTTTCGATTTATTGCGCCGGATCAGAACGCGTCAGGCGGCCGGGCCGCGGAATTGCCATTGAGAAACCGGTCGAACCAGTAGCACTGCCAATTCAGGCTTTCGACCAGGTGCTTGGGCTCGCCGGTGCGGGTCAGGTTGTGGTTCTCGCGCGGAAAGATCACCAGTTCGGCGTTCACTCCATAGTGCTTCAGCGCGCGGAACCACTGTTCGCCCTGCTCGATGGGCACGCGAAAGTCGTTGTCGGAGTGCAGGATCAGCGTCGGTGTCTTGACGTTCTTCGCGTACTTGAGCGGGGAGGCTTCCCAGTATTGGTCGAAGTGGTCGAACAGGAACCCCTTGAAGTCGTCCTGGTGCCCGTAAGCGCCGTCGCGCGTGCCATCGTCACTGATGAAGTTGGACACGCTGCGTAGGGTGACGGCGGCTTTGAAGCGGGTGGTGTGTCCCAGGATCCAGTTCGTCAGATAGCCGCCGTAGCTGCCGCCGGTCACGCCCAGCCTTTCGGTATCGATCCACGGATTTTTGCGGATGGCCGCGTCCACGCCGGCCATCACGTCCTGATAGTCCATGCCGCCCCAGTTATTGACGATGCCGCGTTCGAACTTCTGCCCGTAGCCGGTGGAACCGCGCGGATTGCAGAAGAAGACCGCCCAGCCGCGTGCGGCGTAGACCTGAAACTCGTGAAACCAATCGACGCCGTACTGCCCCGCGGGACCTCCATGGATGCTCAGGACCAGGGGATACTTCTTGCCGGGCTGCCAGCCGACCGGCTTGACCAGGAAGCCATCGATGTCCCAGCCGTCGCTGCTCTGGTAGGGCAGGCGCTCCACCTGGGCGAGTTCCAGATCGCTCCACAGCGCGGCGTTTAAGTGGGTCAACGGGCGCTCGGCGCTGCCATCGAGAGCGGAAACATATACGTCATCGAGGTGCTGGAAATCGTTGGCCAGATATGCCATCGCGCCGGACTTCAGGCTGGCATCCACGGCGCGCACCGCGCGTTCGCCTTTGGTGATCTGGACGGTCTTGCGCGCAGCGAGATCGACGCGAAACAAATGCACCGTTCCTTTCACGCCGGCTTCGAAGCTCAGTTCGCGGGCGCCCGGCCCCCAGCGCAGCGCGTTGGGAATGAGATCGATATCGTCGGCTGCGAGACGCGGTTTGGCGCCGCCCGCCGAGGAAGCGATGTAGAGCTTGGGAAACAGGCGCCGCTCGGCCTCTCCGGTGAACGCGATCTCGGAGCCATCGGGCGACCAGCGCGGCTGCGCGTCGCCGAATTCGTGGTCGGAGATGCGCACCAGGTCCCCGCCCTCGGCCGGGATCACCCAGATATTCTTGGCGCGGCCGTCGTCGTATTCGTGGCCGGTGCGGTCGGAGACAAAGGCGATGCGCGTCGAATCGGGCGACCACTGGGGATCGGTATCGTTCCACTCGTCGCCCTTGGTGATCTGTTTGGCGGCGCCGGTCGAGGCGTCGATCACAAAGATGTGGCTGCGCTTGTCGTCGTACCAGCCGGTATCGTTGAAGTTATACAGGATGTGGGAATAGTGGCGGACGTCGCTGGGCCGGGCGGCGGGCGCCACGGCATCATTGGGGCCGGTCTGGCTGACGGCCACCAGGCGCTTGCCGTCCGGAGACCATTCGAGCGCGCTCGCGCCATTCTTCAGGCGCGTCAGCACCTGAGCTTCCCCGCCGGACATGGGGAGGATACAGATCTGCGGATGGGGCGTTTCGGCCGGCGCGGCGGGCGCGGCGGCAGCGGTGGCGGGCGCGGTAGTGGCCGGCGGCTGCAAGGCGCGACTGGAGAGGAACGCCAGGCGCGATCCATCGGGGCTCCAGCGCGGCGAAGTGGAGTTGAGGCCTTCCGCCGTGAGACGCCGCGGCGCCGACTGCCCGTCGCTGGCGACTACCCAGATTGAGCTGTCGCGGCGATTGCGGGCCTGGTCGACGGTGGTCACCACAAAGGCCACCAGCTTGCCGTCCGGCGAAAGGCGCGGGTCACTGGCGGATTGAAAGGCGAAATAGTCCTCGGCGGTGACGCCGCGTTTCGCGCAAGTAGCGGGAAGCGCCATGACTGCCAGGGCGCAAACGATGACGAGCGAACGGTGAGTGCACATAAGCTCTATTTTAGATTCCAGGCCGAAGGAAAACTTCGCCGCCCAAACCATCGGGGCCGCAGGCTGGCTATGCGCGAATCACCGGCCGGTCCTGTGCGAGCCCCAGGTGCTGGTTGCAGAAATACCCGAAGCGGATGCCGTAGGTGTGATGAACTTTTCTCCAGGCCTCCTGGAACTTACGACTCTTGGCGCACATGGTGAAGAACATGGCCAGTCCGCGATTATCGGGGTGCTCCCAGAAATCGTCGAGGCGCAGTTCGAGGAACACGTCTTCCATCAACTGCATTAATTCCATGCACGCACAAAGTTCCCGGGGGCTGAGCTCGCTGGATGCATGCTGCGCCGAAGGCAGAGCGTTGCCGGTCAGCTCCCGAAGAAGAGCTTCCAGCTCCTTGTCGGTCCGGAAACGGTCCCACAGTTCGACGAACTCCTTGGCTTGCGCGAGGAACGCCTCGTTGCTGAAGCTCGCCGGCACACAGAGATCGAAGAGCTTGCTGGCCATCACAAACGGGTTGGGAACATCGTTTGCGGCGCCTCGGAACGTGCGCTCGGCGATGTGGCGACCCAGGCGCCGGTAGGCCTCAAACTGATCTTCGGAGAAGAACTGGTCGGCGGTGGTTTCGTGGGGGAACGCGGGATGCGCGGAGTGGTATTGCGCGACTCCCACATCTTCGTCTCCGGTGAGGGAGGACTTAATATAGATCAGATAGCCCAAGGTGCCATTGCTGTATGTGATCTTACCGACCGCGCAATGGGAGTGGCTCACGCCGGAATCCTCCTGTTGGCGGATGGAAGAAATGTCGATATCGATCTTGGCTCCGAAGTCGGTTTCGCAGATCCGGATGACGTTACCGAGGCTTCCGAAGGCAAGTTGCGGATCGCATTCTGCGTCGGCGGCGATGATCACGCGGGCACGGCGGCGAATGAGTTCGTAAATGCCCAGGTTTTCGAAATGGCCTCCGTCGGAGGCGTTGATAAAGTCTCCTCCCTCATCGGCCAGACCAAAGAGTTCCCGGACCAGAATGAATGAGTGCAACGGGCCGGCTTTGCTCCATCCCTCGTCGGACAGGCCGAGGAGTTCCCAGACCGGAGTCAATGAGTGCAACGGGCCGGTTTTGCTCCATTGCTTGGGCCTTCCCGCCGGGTTTGGAAACCACCACCCTAATCGGACGTTGAACATGGTGAGCAAAAAAGCAACCAGCGGCGAAGTGCTATGGCCCATGTTCGGGTTGGCAGCCGCGCCTGAGACGGAGATAGCCTGGCCCAGGGTGACTCCGTCTGCATAACCGGCTCCCAGCGCGTCTTGAGTCGGCGCATATCCCAGCTTCTTCCGATCGGCGCCACAAAAGAGCGGCGTCAAGGTGAACGATGCGCTTTGGCGGGTGTGCACCGCCAGGTCCGAACTGCCTCCCAGATTGAGGGCGCAGTTGATGACGGGGAACGGACCGCGGAAAGACTCATGGCAGAAGCTATCGTCGGCGGTCCTCAAGCTCGCGAGTTTCACATCGTCGGCGTCGTCGAATCCCGTGAATAAGTGCGGGTGGCGCATGCCGGGTTGCCATCTGGTGGCGCCCAAATAGCAGCGCACCAGACGGTTCCGGTAAAACTCATTCAGGCCGAAGGTGTTCAGGTCAAAGCGGCGCGAAAACCACAGCGCGATGACAGCGAGCAACACAAGTGTTCCGCCCAGGGGCCATCCGGGTAAGGCTGTGAGATCCTTCCAATACACAGCCGATTCAAAGAACTGTGCGTACGAAGCCAGGTTGAAAGTCGACACGAGGACTTCGCCGAGAACGAAGAAGACTGCAGTCGAAGCTAACACAACAGCGCCGGCAATGAAAAGGAACCCTCCGATCTCAGCGACCCATTCGAGCGCCGGGGATGTTTCGCCGCTCTTACGACCGGTTCGGGCGCTGTTCCCCGCGACCAGGCCGCTGATTACGGACCCCACCCAGCCGAGAACGGCGCCGATCTTAACCGTCGGCCACCAGGAGGCATGCGCGAAGGCATAAACCCACAACGGACCAAAGACAGCGGCTAATACAAACAAGAGCCCGCCGACCCCGATCATCCCTATCCACGCGCCGTAACGGGCCCACCATTCCCGGGTATCATTCTGGGCGTCGCGCCCGAGGAGGCCGATAAAAATGACGATGCCGAGGGTGACCCCTGCCATGGCGAGAGGTGGTCCCAGAACAAATGCAAACCAGGCGCTGGACTGTGAGTCCCTCGACAGGAACTCACCGTAAAGGCGCAGGAGTCCGCACAGGGCCAGGTAGGCGGTCACCGTGCTTCCGACGAAAGCCAGGATATGCACCACCGCGCGGAGCACTGTGCTTCCGATGGAAGCCAGGATTGACGCGCGGCGCACTATGGTCACCGGCGCAAGTGCAACCACTAACAGGCCTAAAACGAAAACAGCCATCACGGATTCGGGCCAAGTTCGCCAGATATTCTTCAGGATGTCGTGGTAAGACAAGATGTCACAGTGAATCGGTCCGGTCTGCGGATTCACCGCTTGCCCCCAGAGCAGGGCAGCGGTCAGAAAGGAAGCGCCCCACGCTAAGAACGCCGCGGCCCTCGGCGCCACGCCACCCTTTGAAACGGCCCAGGACCTGATCTTTCCTACGGACGGGCCGAGCGGGTGAGTCAACAGCCAGCCGAGCGGGTGAGTCAACAGCCATAGGTACAAGCTAAGCAGAGCGCTGATGAGGATGAGAAACGCGCCCAGAAAGGTTTCCGCCGCGCCCTTCAGGTGACCCTCGCCGAGGCTCACAAATAGGGGCTTGAGACAGAGCACTAAGACGAACAGGGCTGCGAGCCAGGCGAAGCCGTTCAACTGAATGAGAAACGCGTTGCGAATCCAGGTGCCCCACATGGTCCACGTGTCGGCGCTCAGCACGCTGTTGTGCGGTGCAAGGTAATTGGAATAGCGTCTCAGGTGTTCAATCGACTTATCCCAACTGGTCATCCCGCTCAGCCAATAGCGGGTGCGGCGCACATTTCCGACCAGCCATGCGCCGATGTAGCCTCCGCCGGATACGGTGGAAAGATAATCCACCTGCCGGAGCAGGTCGAGCTCCTGCAAATTCTGGAGCACGCCCAGATTGAAGGTGGCGCTGCGAATCCCGCCGCCGGAAAACGCGATGCCGACCAGATTGTCGACGTCCTCGCCGTTCCAGATGCGACGGCTCCAGCCCTTGGGCCTTTCGCTTTCCAGGCATGTGCTTGCGTCGCGCTCCCGAGCGCTCGAGGGGCCGGAGTCACGGCGCCATTCCCTGCGCTGGGTTCGAATTTCCTCGAGTTCCCCATCGTAGACGGCGCGCCAGGATTCGGTCGTTTCGGGAAGCTCGGCGGGATAGTCACGGGGATTCTTCTCCCGGTCCTCACACTCCTCGGCGTATTCGACGGCGTTTTGAACCAGGTCGCAGGCATAGCCGAAGACGGAGCGCAGCACCTCTTCCCAGCGGAGGATCTTTTCTTTGGATAGAGGCTCCCTCATGGCCAAGTAATAGAGCCAGGAGCGACTCGAATAGGTGACCAATCCTCGGGGGGAGACCTCGGCTCGCAGGACGCGCGCCAGCCAGTAAAAATCGGCGATGCCGCATCGGGCCGCTATCGGATTGTTGACGTTCCAGTGGCCTTCGTTCCAGGGCTTGCCTTTCCAGTTCTCGACCCAGTCTGCTTTTTTCCCTTTCGCCTCCAGGCTGGTGTAGAACTGACAGCGGCGTTCGGCCCAGCGCAGAAGGCCGTCGGCGATTTTCTTGAAGCGGTGTGCCACTTTCCTTTCCGGGAAAAGATAGAGTCCACGGAGCCATAGCTCGAAATTGGTGCGCTCGTCGCTAGTCAGTGGTTCCCCCAGAGCGGGCTGTTGACCATCGGAGTGCGAGTCGGCCTCTTCGGCGTAGTCGGTTCCGAAGTCGTCGA